>JAKAFH010000057.1 GCA_021818025.1 Actinomycetes bacterium
TACTATTAGACGACATAGTATGTGTCTGCATAGTATGGCAAAACGATTCGCCACTCGGGACCTCGGCTTCCAACCGTCTGTGGCGCTGCCAACGGTTCTCGCGCCAGACGTGATGTCGATGGGAGTCAGTGACAGATGCGGGGGTCTGGGCCCGGAAATGTCTGAATCATGGTGAAGCTCCGGAACCGGACAAACCCCAGCCCAACCTCGTGGGCCGTGATGGCCTCTGGGGGGCACACCGGGCAGCCCCACAGATTGTGGGGCTATACATCCAGGAATGACGCCTCTTACCAGTAGAAATGCACAATCTCCGTAATATCTACACCCCCGGCCAGGGCACCTCGGAGATCCGACGGCTCGCCTTCGCCCGGGCCATCTCGAGGATTCGCGTCCAGTAATCGTCGGCCTCGTGGTAACGGACATCGCGCTGATCCGTCGTCACCGTGCGGGTATTATGCTACATTTGAAGCATATGAGGACCATTGGCGTTCGCGAGCTCCAGCAGCACGCGTCGGCCGCGCTGCGTCGCGTTGGACGCGGTGAGACCATCGGCGTAACGGATCGAGGACGTCTCGTAGCGGTACTCAGCGCCCCGTCGGCCGCCACCGGGGCGGCGGCGCTCGTAGCGTCGAGTCGGGTCCTTGGCGCGCGTCGCCGTCCACGGGACCTTCCCGAGCCGGTGCCGGTCGCGCGCTCGACGGCTGAGGTGCTCGACGAGTTGCGCGCCGAGGGCTAGCGCCCGTGGTGTGGTACCTCGACACGTCGGCGTTTCTCAAGCTCATCACGACCGAGTCGGAGTCGTCGCCGCTGCGGACGTGGTTCGTCGCGCACGAAGAGATCTGGTCGAGTCAGTTGCTCTACACCGAGGCGCTGCGCGCTGGTGCGCGCCTCGGCGTCGAGGCGGACATCATTGAGGACGCGCTGGAGACGATCTCGCTCGTATTGCCGAGTGCGACCACCTTCTTCAGCGCGGGTCGACTCTCGCCGTCGACGCTGCGCTCCCTCGACGCCATTCATTTAGCGACCGCGCTCGAGATCGGTAATGACCTCGAAGGGATGATTGTCTACGACGAACGCCTCGCATCAGCAGCTCGGGCCGCGTCCCTCGAGGTGATCGCACCGCGCTAACGGTTCGGCCGAGGCACTGGGGAAACGACGTCCGGTTTCGTCGTCCCGCCGCGGATTGACTATATATAAGCCGGTTGCCGACGGCTCAAGGGGCGTCGGTGCTAAGCGAGTCAGCGGCCATTCGAGAGCTTCGCGAGGTAGGCAGCAGACAGAGTGAAAGTGGTGCCGGTTGGTAGTGGAACGCTGACACCAGCCACCAAGCCACCGTCGTAAGCGTCCACAGCCTTCAACTTCGACGGCACTCTCGATAAAGTCACCAATATGAGCAACAACAATTCGGCGAAGCGGATCTACCGTCACTATGTTCGGAGTTCGTAAGCATTCTGGCAGCACCCGATCACTGTGGGCGCAAACAAGGGGCCGCGCCAAGAGACATGGCCTGTTTTCGGCTTGCGATTTACGGGTCGTTCATCTCGATCAGACGACCTCGGGATGTTCCGGGAAAACCATGCTCAACCACTTCGTGACGGCTCTCAATCAACACTTACACAAACCCGGCGGTGAATTAGGGCCGATACGTAACAACATTCTGAAATCCAAATTAGAAATATAAAGGACTCATTCTAATGCAAGTGCCGGTTTAAGTTCGACGTGCGTGGCTACATATGACGTACTCCATGTCGGTGATACGGATGTTGTCGTCACGTTCGGCAGCGTTCTGCAACGTGGAGCGAATTAAGAGAAAGAGACCAATTGTGATTGCGGCGGCGAGCAGTTCTGCAGCGGGTGGCATCGGTGTCATCCTGGTGATCCTCTTAGTGCTTGGCGTGTTGTGGTGGTGGAGCTTCATTGATGCACTCGTCAAGCCATCGTCGGCGTGGACGAAGATCGATCGCAGTCGCGGGGCGTGGGTACTGCTGTTACTCGTCTTTGGCATCTTGGCGTCGTTCCCGTACTTCTTCTCCATCCGTCGCAAGTTGAAGGCGGCAATGGCTTCCTGAGCGAGCTGAGCGTCGTTGGGCAATCAATGTTCGAACTACTGATGAAGGAGTGTCGATGAGGAGCATGAAAAGTAGGACCGCCGTGGCGTACGCCGTCACACTGGCGTTGGCGAGCGGCACTCTGGGGCTCGTGTCGGTGGGCCGGGCGGGAGCGGCAACCCAGGGTGATCTGCAGGCGCTCGGCGAGGCGAGGACCTACCTCAGTACCGAGGCCTTCTCACTTGGTGGCCTTATTGCGCAACTCAAGTTTGAGGGGTATTCGACCGCGGAGGCCACGTTCGGCGCAAATCACGCCGGCGCCAACTGGAATCGGGAGGCCGCCACGTCTGCCAAGCAATATCTGAGCAGCCAAGCATTTTCGCTGAAGGGACTTGTTTCGCAGTTGAAATTTGACAAGTTCACGATCGGTCAAGCCACATTCGGCGCCGTGCACAGTGGCGCGAATTGGAACCGGGAGGCCGTTCTGTCGGCCAAGGAATACTTGTCGACGGAGAACTTCTCTCGGAGCGGACTGATCGGGCAGTTAGAGTTCGAGGGTTTTACGCCCGCACAGGCGACGTACGGGGTGGACAAGGCATATTAAGGGCGTGGCATCGCGCCCACTCCGCTCTGAGGGTCCACTTCAACGTTGTTTCACATCAATTCGCGGGCTGCTTTCACCAACGCCTGGAACAGGACGGGTGCGTTGGTTGGACGATTGCAGCTACGCGCGCCTCGCGCGTGACCGCCGAGCGCGTGCCCGGGTCCTAGACTGGACGAATTAACGCCGTCATCGTCTTCGTCGCCAAGTACTTCCTCTTCCTCAGCGTGATCGCCGTCGCGCTCTATTGGCTGCGCGCGTCGCGCGCGATGAAGGTCACCCTCGCCTGGCAGCTGGTCCTCGGCGGACTGATCGCGCTCGCCCTCGCTCGCATCGGCGGCCACTTCTACTACGACACCCGGCCCTTCGTGCGCGACCACGTCAAGCCGCTCTTTGCCCACGCGCCCGACAACGGCTTCCCCTCGGACCACGCGCTGCTGACCTCATTCCTCGCGTACTCGTTCTGGCGCTACTCCAAGCCCTTCGCTGCGGCTCTCTTCGTGAACGCCCTGCTCGTGTCAGCCGCGCGGGTCGCCGCCCACGTGCACAGTCCGATCGATATCGTCGGGTCCTTCATCTTTGCCCTCATCGGCGCGCTCGTCGTCGTGTGGGTCAACGGGAAGCTCGCCCGCGGTCGCCACGCGCTGCCACGCCACTGATCAGTGACTGGCGATGGCTCCGAGGAGGGCCCGCGCCGGTGCGGACAGTTCGCTACGAGCCCGCCAGACCGCCCGGATTGACCGGGTCAGGTTGAGCCCCGCTACCGGCACGGTCACGAGTCGTCGGTCAGCGAGCTCGACCGCGACCGCGAGTCGGCTCAAGACCGCGGGCCCGAGCCCGGCCGCGACGGCCGACTTGATGGCCGTCGTCGAGGCGAGCTCGACCGCGACACTCGCGGCGAGCCCCTCGCGCGCGAGGGCGTGCTCGAGGACCTGACGGGTCCCCGAGCCAGGCTCGCGGCTGACTAACGCCGCGTCGGCGAGCATCGTCGGGCTGAGCGGTGTGCGCCGGCGTGCCCACGCGTGGCCCGGGGCGACGACCACGACGAGCTCGTCGCGATAGACGGTGCGGCCCTGGAGACCATCGGGCAGCGCGGCACCTTCGACGAAGCCGAGGTCGACCTCGTCGCGCGCGAAGAGTGCGGCGACCTCCTCGGAGTTGGCCATGCGCAGTGAGACCGCCGTCGGGGTCGTGGCGTAGAGGGGGGCGAGCCAGGTCGGCAGGAGGTACTCGGCGACGGTGAGGCTGGCGGCGATGCGCAGCTGGGAGTCCTGGTCCGTGCGCAGCGCCTGGGCCCCGCTCGCCAGGGCGCGCATCGCCACGAGGACCTTGTCGGCCCAGCCGACGACCGCGAGCCCGTCCTGGGTGAGCCGCGCGCCGGTGGTGTGGCGCTCGACGAGGCGCAGCTGTAGGGCGGACTCGAGCCCGCGGATGCGCACGCTGGCGGCCGGCTGGCTGATGTGATGGGCCATCGCGGCCCGACGGATCGAGCCGGTCTCGGCGACGCTCACGAGCAGCTCGAGGGCACCGAGGTCGGGCCACTCGTCACGTGTCGTCATAAACGTTGATTATAACGAAGGTTGACGATCGACCTAGTCAGCGGACCCGGGAGCCCCGAGACTGGCAGTCGAGGAGGTCCCCATGGCGATTGACCCAGCCGAGCTCGACACTGACACCCCCGACGAGGTGGGCGTGACCCTCGAGGCGCGCACCGCCCCTGAGTCGCGCCAAGGGTCGCGACTGGCGCTCGCCGCGCCGGGCCTCGCGCTCGCCACCGTGATCGGCGTCGCGGCCACCGTGATCGCCCACCTCGCCCCGATCGTCGGCGCCCCGGTGATCGCAATCGTGATCGGGATCGTCGTCGCCCTGGTGCGCCCGGCGAGCGACGGTCTCAAGCCCGGCCTGCACCTGGCGGCTAAGCGGGTCCTGCAGGCCTCGATCATCCTGCTCGGCACGGGGCTCTCCCTGCACCAAGTGGCCTCGACCGGGGTCTCCTCGCTGCCCGTGCTGCTCGGCACGCTCAGCATCGCCCTGGGTGCCGCCTGGCTGATCGGACGGTGGCTCGGGGTCGTCGGTGACGTGCGCACACTCATCGGGGTGGGCACCGCGATCTGCGGGGCGTCGGCCATCGCGGCGACGGACGCCGTGATCGACGCGCCCGAGCGCGACGTCGCCTACGCGGTGGCGACGATCTTCACCTTCAACGTCATCGCGGTCTTGACGTTCCCGCTCATGGGCCACGCGCTGCACCTGTCCCAGCACTCCTTCGGGCTGCTCGCGGGCACGGCGATCAACGACGTCTCCTCGGTCGTCGCGGCCGCCACGGTCTACGGCCACGCCGCGTCCTCCTACGCGATCATCGTCAAGCTCTCGCGCACCCTGATGATCATCCCGATCGCGCTCTTCCTCGCCTTCTGGCGCACGCGCGCCGAGGAGAAGCGCGAGGTGGCGGCGGGGGTAAACGTGAACCGCGCGCGCCTCGTGAAGATCTTCCCCTGGTTCATCGTGTGGTTCGTCGGCGCGGTGATCCTCAACAGCGTCGGCGCGATCCCGGCCCACGTCAGCCACGACCTCGGCAACCTCGCCCAGGTCTTCATCGCGATCGCACTCGCCGCCATCGGCCTCTCCACCCGGCTGCGCGACATCCGCCGCGCGGGGTTTCGCCCGCTGGCGCTCGGCGCGAGCCTCTGGGTCGTCGTGACCCTGGCGAGCCTCGCCCTGCAGGCCCTCACCGGCCAGGGGTAACGAGCCCGACTAGCGAGCTCGCCGGGTACGATTGGTGTGTGAAGCCCGCAACGCGCCGTGGGGGAGCGATGTTGCTCGTCGTGTCGCGCTACGCCTTGCGTGACCAGCCCGATGACGTTACATTCTGGCACGACGTTGAACCGTCGCGCCGCGTCGCGGCGGTCGACGTGCTGCGTCGACGTGTGGTCGGAGGTGGTGATGGACCTCGACCCCGACTTCCACGAGTTTGTCGCGTCGTTCATCGATAACGACGTTCGATTCCTCATCGTCGGTGGGTACGCGCTCGCGGCGCACGGTCTACCGCGTTACACCGGAGACCTTGACGCATGGGTGTGGGTCGACGCCGAGAACGCCCGACGCGTGGTGGCGGCGCTGACCTCGTTCGGGTTCGGATCACTCGGCCTCGACGCGGAGGACTTCACGCTCCCTGACGTGGTGGTGCAGCTCGGTCATTCGCCACTGCGTATCGACGTTCTTACGTCGATCGACGGGGTGAGCTTTGAAGCGGCGTGGCCACGCCGCCTGATTGTCTCGATTGACGGCCTCGACGTTCCGTTCATCAGCCGCGACGACTTGATCGCGAACAAGGGCGCAGCGGATCGACCGCAGGATCGCGCGGACGTTGCTCGACTCACCGCAAGGGAGTGACAGTATTCACGAACGGGCGGCGTGCCGTCGACGAGGGCGGCAACCGTCAGTCGCCGGTGGCGACGCCCCATTCGGCCCCAGCGCGCGTCGGTCACGGTGGTTGAGCGTCCAGGGCCCGGACTCGCACCCCGCAACGGGTGGCGGCGGGGGCGGTAGCGTACGGGGCCATGAACGAGAGCCTGCGCGTCGTGACGCTCTGCACCGGCAACGTGGCGCGCTCGGTGATGCTGGCATCGATGCTCGAGGTTCTCGGCCCAGACTCGGGCCACCCACTCGAGGTGCGAAGCGCCGGCACCCACGCGCTCGAGGGAGCCGCGGTGAGTATGCGCACGCGCGACGCCATGCGCGCACTCGCCGAGCTGCCCGAGATCTCACTCAACGCCCACCGCAGCCACCAGCTCGAACTGGCCGATCTCGAATGGGCCGACCTCGTGCTCGGCGCCGAGGCCGACCACGTGCGCTACGTCCGCCGCGAGTTCCCGGCCTTCTCGCTCTCGTGCTGCACGATCGGCCAGTTCGTGCGACAGGCGCCGCTGGACGACCCGTGGTCGATCCAGGTCGCGGTCGTCTCAGCCAACGACCCGGACCCCTCCTTTGACGTCGCCGATCCGGCCGGTGGCGACCAGGCCGCCTACGACGCGTGCGCGTCCCACCTCGTGGACCTCGCCCAGGTCTTTCTCACGGTGCTCGGCTAGCCAATGGTGGGCGCATCGATCTAGCCGGAGCCCGCGAGCGGGGTCTTGACGAACGTCGAGCGTGGCTTGCTACGGAAGTCGGTGCTCACCCTTCGTGCGTGATCGCTTGCCCACTGCACCCGTGCGCGTTACACCTGTTGGGAACTTGTCGCCCGGACCGTACTCGACTCCCGGACCGCGCTGTTGCTCGGAGATTTTGATCAGAACACCGCGCCGAACCAGGTCGGTGAGAATACGTCGCGCGCCGAGCATGTCGACGTCAAGCAGGTTCTGCACCGTCTTATTGGTGATCGTCCCGTACTCCTTGAGGTGCGCCGCCACCTTTGTGTCAACGGTTCCCAGGGTTGCCCTGTGGTACACCGCGGCGGCCCCCAGGGCCCTGATCGCAGACTGCGTTAGGCGGTATTGGGGCCTTGCCCGGCGCGCCGTCTCGCGCGTTGGCTCGATCATGTCAACGTCGCTGGTTGACAGTCGGCGCAGGATGGTCTCGGTCTCCTCCTCCGTTCTCTGAAGCAGTCGCGACATCTGGGAGGCGTTCACCCTCGGCACGGCACACAACTTGACGAGAACGAGCATGGCGTCAACGTCCTGCTGCTCGTTCTCCGGCAGCTGCCTCACGTAGCGGGCGATCTGCGCATTCGGTGCCGCGCCAGTCAGAACTACACGGACGTGGTCGAACTCATCTTGAATGGACGGAACCTGCTTTCCGGAGCGGACCATCTCTCGATACATGCGAACAACGCCGCGACCAAGCTCTTCCGCGAGCCCCAGTGTGCGGGCCGCGCGCGCGAGTGCATGATTCCGCGGCTTCGGCGGGTGGATCAGGATGTTGTCCGTAGTCACGCCGGCGACAAGTGGCCCTGGCGAACTGATGATCATCGAATCCGCGGAGTGCTCAATTGTCACCGGTGCATCGACGTGAAGGTCTCGATGAAAGACTGCGTTCGACAGTGCCTCGCGAACAACGAGTTCGGGGAAGTTTTCAATTGAGATCTGCTGGCCCGTCGGAAGTGTGACTGGGGTGATCTCCAGGCGGGCGCGAACTAGTTCCATCGCTCTTTGAAAGACCAGAATCAGCGGTCCGTCAAGTCGCTCGACCACGACCGGCTCACTCCCTGAAGTGGCTCGGTACTGATAGACGATTTTTGGGTGCCCAGGCGATGAGCAGAAGAGCACCTCGCCTGCACGAAGTAGTTGCCCCTTCTCGTTCATGACCCCAAGAGCCCGCATCAGGTCCGCGTCATTCAGACCAGAAATGCTTTGGCGCTCATCGGTCAGAGCGCGCAGCTGTCTCCTTGCCGTGTCGAGAGCCAAAGCGTCCGGATCCGAGTGTGGTGCCTCCGTCGGCCGTTCGGACGAGTCAACGCCACGACGCTCCTCTCGAAGACGGTGTTGGGCATCTGGATTCAGGGGTATGCAGTCTTTTCCAATGCGTCGCGTGACTCGGCCATGGGTGTCGCTGTGGATGTCAATGCTCGCCGGCACGTGAAGCGCGAGCACGGTCTGACCTTCCACCACCATTGAGTCAGAGTCGACGAGGAGCGGCGGAGTAGTGAGTTCGTAGACACGGCGTCGCACGGTCTCGACGTCCAGCCCAGTGCCGGTGACTGCCGCAGGTCCGCAGGAATCGTCGTCCACGCCAATGACGACGTAGCCTCCGCGATTGTTTGCGAAGCACAACACTGCGTCGGTGATCGTCTTAATCAGATCCTTCTGGCTCCGCCGGTCATCCTCTTTGAAGTCAAGGGTCTCGGACTCCAGGGAGTCCGCGTCTGCCCCGGTAAGGAGAGCTCGTAGAGCGACATCGACCTCGGTCCACCGACTGAACATCAACGGCGAGTTTATCACAGAGTTTGTTACACCCTTCATAGTGAAGGGTTTAACAAACTTGACAGCAAACTCGCGCGTCTCGGGCAACAATAATCCTGATCAAATAGATTTGACCCATCTCGTACGAGGAACCAGAATGCAATGCAAGGTGTCCGGGCCGGGACGATTAACTGACTCTTGTGCTGGGCAGTCCTACCCAAAGCATATGGAGGAGGTTCCTTTGGCGCGCTGGGATACGGACGACACCAGTCATTCGGCTTTTTCGCCAACTCCCCGGATTGCTCCGATTAGATGGCTACCCATTCACCAACTTCTCTGCCAGTTAGTCCTGCTGGACCGCGCGCAGGCCGCCCCAGGCGAGGGTCGCGCTTCGCGCGGCCAGGCGCGCGGCCTCCGACGGTGCCGGTTCGGGCCAGCCGTTCGCGTCCTGCTGGATGAGCCACGTCATCGCGGCCCCCTCGGCGATCCCGACGACGCCGGCCGCGAGCTGGCGGCGGTGCTCGTTGGAGATCGAGAGGTTGATGTAGGGCTCGAGGAACGAGACGAGGCCGACCTCGAGCCGGCCGAGCTCCTTGGCGGTCTCGCCCTCGTGGCGGTGGATGAAGAGGATGCGAAAGGCGTCGGTCTCGCGCACGACCATCTCGAAGTAGACCCGAAAGGCCACCTCGATCTTCTCGCGCGGTGACTCGACGGCCTCGACGGCGCTCGTGAGCTGGGCGAGCAGGCGCTCGGCGGTCTCGGCCACGATCTGGCGGTAGAGGTCGGACTTGGAGGAGAAGTACTGATAGAGGATCGGCTTGGTGAAGCCGGCGCCGCGGGCGATGTCGTCCATCGTCGTCGCCTGGAACCCCCGCTCGGCGAAGACCGCGCGCGCCACGCCAAAGAGGTGCGCGCGCCGCTCGGCGTAGCGGGGCCGGTCCTGGTCGATCAGCATTGGGCTCAGCCTAGTGCTTCCTGTCCCAGGGTTGAGGTGACAGTGGTGCTCTGTGGAACTGTGTCACGCGGCCTTCTTCCGAGAACTCATCATGTCACCGGGGATCCGGCCGCGCATGTAGTCGCCGTGGTTGCGGCGGCGGAAGTTGTAGGTGAGTAGCCAGGCGTCGGCTTCGGCCTGGAGCTGCTTCACGGAGTGAAAGCTGCGCCGGTGAAAGGCCGGCCGCCAGCACTCGTTGAGCATCGTCTGGTGGAAGCGCTCGACGACCGCATTGTGATTGGGCGAGCGCGGCGGGATGCGCACATGATCGATCCCCTGGGCCGCGAGCACGCCGCGAAAGTCAGAAGAGACCCATTCGGGGCCGTTGTCAGAGAGCACAGCCCGCACCGTCGTGCCCTGGGCGCGCAGCTGGCGCTGGATCCGGGCAAGGAACGCGACGGCCATCTGGGCGTTGGGCACCCCGGCGATGATCCAGGCGAAGGCGAAGCGGCTGAAGACGTCCACCGCGGTGAGCTGGTAGACCTTGCCGACGCCCTTCAAGTTCCCGATGTAGAAGCCGTCGACGGCGACCAGGTGTCCTGGACCCGGGCTGAACAGGCAGAAGCCGAAGGGGGTCTCCTCGCGAGCCGCCTCGGTCGAAAGACCGGTCGTCGCGGCGACGATGGCCGCCGCCCGGGCCAGGCGCCTCGCCCTCGTGCCCAGGCCGTTCGCCACCAGGTGACGCTGGACGGAGGATTTTCCGAGCACGAAGCCGCGCTCCAAGAGCGCATCGGCGAACTGGCGGGCCCCCAGGGTCGGGCGGCTGACGGCCAGGCTCAAGAGCTCCTCGAGCACGTGGGTCGGCGTCGCGCCGCTCATCTGGGGGCGACGGCGCTCCTTGGGCATCAGGGCCGCCAGGCCGTAGAGCTCGGCGCGGGCTTTCCACTCGTAGTAGCGGGTGCGGCTGACGCCAAAGCGCCGGCAGGTCTCGGCCACGTTGCCGCTGCGCTCGGCCTCGGCGAGCAACGCCACGCGGCGCTGGTAGATAACGTCATTGGGGGTCATGGTGGTGGTCTCCTT
>JAKAFH010000058.1 GCA_021818025.1 Actinomycetes bacterium
CCGTCTTGATGGTCGAGCACCACATGGCGGTCGTCGTCGGACTGGCCGACACGATCACCGTGCTCGACTCGGGCCGGGTCCTCGCCACCGGCGATCCCGACAGCGTGGTGGCCAACGACGACGTCCAGCGCGCCTACCTCGGACAGCCCCTATGACGAGCGCCGTCTCGATCACCGACCTGCACGTCACCATCGCGGGCTCGCACGTGCTCCAGGGTGTCTCCATCGAGGTGCCCGTCGGCGGGGTCACCGCGCTGCTCGGGCGCAACGGCGTCGGCAAGACCACGACGCTGCGCGCGCTGCTCGGCCTCGTGCCGAGCACCGGCGCGATCTCGGTGCTCGGCACCGACGTGCGCGGCTGGCCGACGCACCGCATCGTGCGCCTGGGCGTCGGCTACGTGCCCGAGGACCGCGACGTCTTCGCCGGGCTCACCGTCGCCGAGAACCTGCGACTCGCCGAACGCATCGACGAGCCGCGCTACGACGACGTCTACGCGATCTTCCCCGAGCTGGCCGAGCGCACCCGCCAGCGCGCCGGCACGCTCTCGGGCGGCCAACAGCAGATGGTCTCGATCGCGCGGGCGCTGCTCAACGGCTGGCCGCTCCTGCTCGTGGACGAGCCCTCCAAGGGACTCGCGCCGCGTCTGGTGAGCGAGCTCGCCGACACCCTCGAGCGCGTGGCGTCGCTCGCGACCGTGCTGCTCGTCGAGCAGAACCTCGCGGTCGTGCGCCGCCTCGCAGAGCGCATCGTCGTGCTCGACCACGGCGAGGTCGTGCACGCGGGCGACGCCGTCGAACTGGCGGATCCCGAGCTCGCCCGGCGGTTCCTCGGGGTGACGGGGGCCCGATGAACGTCTTTCTCGCACTCACCTTCAGCGGGATCGCGCTCGGCGCGGTCTACTTCCTCGCCGCCTCGGGCCTCTCGCTCATCTACGGGCTGATGGACATCTTGAACTTCGCCCACGGGCTCTTCATGACCCTCGGCGCCTACGTCGCCTGGGACGTCGCCTCGCACCTGCCGGCCTCGTGGGGCGCGCCACTGCTCTTCGTGATCGCCCTCGTCGCGTCGATCCTCGGCGGCGCCCTCGCCGCCGGGCTCACCGAGGTCATCATCATCCGACCGCTCTACGGCCGACCCATCGGCCAGATCCTGGTCACGATCGGGCTCGACCTCGCGGTCGTGGGCCTGCTGCTCGGCGGGTTCGGCAGCAACTCGCTGTCGGTCCCGGTGCCACTCTGGCTGATCGAGGCCTCCCACGTGGGCGGGCTCAGCCTGCCCAACAGCGACTTCGTGGCCCTCGTCGCCGGGGTCATCGTGCTCGTGTCACTCGAACTGTTCCTGCGCCAGACCCGCTACGGCATCACCATCCGTGCCGGGGTGGAGAACCGCGACATGGTGAGCGCCCTGGGCATCAACGTCGGTCGCGCCTTCACCCTCGTGTTCGTGATCGGTGGGGCGATGGCCGGCCTCGCCGGCCTGCTCTACGCCGTCGTCTTCAGCGGCGACCTCATCTCGCCCACCCAGGGCGACAGCCTGCTGATCTTCGCCTTCATCGTCGTCGTGATCGGGGGCCTCGGCTCGATCCGCGGCTCGGCCGTCGCCGCGCTGATCGTCGGGCTCGTCCAGGACTACGCCAACTTCTACCTCGGCAGCCACCCCGGCATGGCCGAGATCGGCAACCTGTCCGTCGTGCTGCTGCTCGCACTCGTGCTCGAGTGGCGTCCGCGCGGGCTCTTCGGGAGCACGCTGTGAGCCGGCGTCGCGGCGCGATCGGCTTGGGACTGGTCGTGCTCGGTGCGCTGATCCCCTACATCGGCCTGCACCTGCCCTGGGTCCTGCCGAGCACGGTCAACGTGGTCAACTCGACGGGCACACTCACGGTCCTCGCGCTCTGCTTCATCTTCGCCGGCGTCGCGCTCGGCTACGACGTCATCTTCGGCTACACCGGGCTGCTCTCGCTCGGGCCGGTGATGTACTTCGCGACCGGCGTCTACGTCTTTGACATCACGCTCACCCACTGGAACTGGCCGCTCGTACCGGCCCTGCTCGCGACCTTCGCCACGTCACTCGTGCTCGCGGTGGTACTCGGGGCGATCGCGCTGCGCGTGAGCGGCATCGCCTTCACGATGGTCACCCTCGCCTTCGCCCAGGCCTTCTACTACCTCATCGAGGACAACCCGCACGGTCTGACCGGCGGGGACACCGGGCTCGCGCTCTACTCCTCGAGGCTGCCCGCCTTCATGTCCGGCGCGGTCTCCAACACCCGCAACCTCTACTGGATCGCGCTCGGGTTCCTCGTCGTCTCCTACGCCGTCGTCTGGCTCGTGACCGAGTCGGCCACCGGCCACGTCTTGGTCGCCATCCGTGAGAACGAGCGCCGCCTCGAGGTGCTCGGGGTGCACCCCTTCCGCTACAAGCTCGCCGCCTACACCCTCTCGTCGCTCGTCGCCACCGGCGGCGGCGTCGCCTACATCCTGCTCATCGGCACGGCCGTGCCGAGCGCGGTGGCCTCGGTCACTGTGACCCTCTCGATCCTGATCATGGTCGTGCTCGGCGGGGCCGGGACCCGCTGGGGCGCGGTCACCGGCGCCATCGTCTACGTCTATCTCCAGCAGTACCTGCTCAAGGTCGCGGCCGAGCCGTCCTTCGCCTCGCTGCCCGCGTTCTTGCGCGTGCCCCTCTCCCAGCCGCAGTTCCTGCTCGGTGCGATCTTCGTGCTCTTCGTGATCTTCGTGCCCGGCGGCGTCGCCGGGGTGGTCGTACGGCGTCGGCTGCGCGTCGCCGCCGAGCGCTTCGACGCGGCCAGCGCGACACCTTCGAACACCGTCCAGGAGGAACCATGACACTGCGCAACAAGACCGCCCTCGTGACCGGCTCGACCAGCGGGATCGGACTGGGCGTCGCCAACGCCCTCGCCGCCGAGGGGGCGAACATCATGCTGAACGGCTTCGGCGACGCCGAGGCGATCGACCAGCTCGTAGTCGACCTCGCCGCGCGCCACGGCGTCGAGGTCGACTACGACGGGGCTGACCTGCTGCGCGCCGACGGGCCCGGCGAGCTCGTCGAGTCGACTCGGGCGCGCTTTGGAACGCTCGACGTGCTCGTGAACAACGCGGGCATCCAGCACGTCGCCCCGGTCGAGTCGTTCCCGATCGAGCGGTGGGACGCCATCATCGCACTCAACCTCTCGGCGGTCTTTCTCAGCATGCGCGCGGCGATCCCGATCATGAGGGCCCAGGGTTGGGGCCGGATCATCAACGTTGCCTCGGCGCACGGGCTCGTCGCGAGCGCGAACAAGGTCGCCTACGTCGCCGCCAAGCACGGCGTCCTCGGCGCCACCAAGGTCGCCGCCCTCGAGCTCGCCAACGACGCCATCACCGTCAACGCCATCTGTCCGGGCTGGGTGCTGACGCCACTCGTCGAGCGCCAGCTCGAGGAGCGGGCGGCCGCGGCGGGCACCGAGCTCGCCGCGGAGTCCGACGCCATGCTCGCCGAGAAGCAGCCGATGCGCCAGTTCACCAGCCCCGAGGCCATCGGCGCGCTCGCCGTCTACCTCTGCTCAGACGCCGCGCGCACCGTGACCGGCACCCCGATCTCGATCGACGGCGGCTGGGTCGCGCAGTAGGGACGGCGCGGCGCGCGAAGTTCCCTACCATGGGTAGCGGTGAGCACGCCCAACCACATCCCGGACCAGAGCGGTCGCACGATCGGCCGTGAGTGGCTGATCGGCTCGCTGACCGGCGCGATCGCCATCGCGTCGGTCGTGCTCGGCCGGCACTTCCGCCACCTCGAGACACGCCGCGCCGACGCGCTCGTCGCGGGCGCCGCGGTCGTGCTCGTGCTCAGCGGGATCTACGCCGTGCGCTACATCGCGCGCGCCTTCGGCCGCACGATCGTGCGCTCCTCCTCGCTCAGTGCCGGCGCCACCGCGCGGCTCGTCATCGACGGCATCGGCGTCGTCGCCCTGATCTTCGGCCTGTTCGGCGTGCTCGGGGTGTCCCTGCAGCACCTGCTGATCGGCGCGGGGGTCACCGGGGTCATCGTCGGCATCGCCGCCCAGCAGAGCCTGGCGAACGTCTTCGCCGCGGTGGTGCTGCTCTTCGCCCGGCCCTTCGTGGTTGGCGAGCGGATCAGGATCCGCTCGGGCGTGCTCGGGGTGCTCGACGTCCAGGTGCTCGGCGCCGGGCTGACCTACGTAACGGTGCGCACCGAGGACGGTGTCTTGAAGATCCCCAACTCGGTGATGCTCGCCTCGGGCATCGGCCGTCTAAGCGACGACGGCACCGTCCAGCACTGACGGACCCACGCGCCGCTAGGGCCCCGGCGTGCCGTTGGGCCCGCAGGACCGCGGATCCCAGGGCTGCAGTGCCTGGGCGACCGGGGTCGGCGCGGAGAACTGGCTGTCGGCGCGCACGAGGGTCGGGTCGAGCACCGACGTGGTGGTCGTGCTCGAGGCGGCCGTCGACTTCGTCGCTGCCGAGGTGGTCGTGCTCGGGGCCTTCACGCTCGTCGTCGCGTGCGGCGCCGCGACGACGGCGAGGTCCGAGCCGGTCACGACCATCACGTCCGCGCCCCTCGTCGGGCCGACCGCCATGACCGCGGGACCACTGAGGTGCTCGATCACGGCCTCGGCCATGCCGATCGATGCCGGCGTCGCGCTCGCGTGGTAGACGACGGTCTCGGCCTTGGTGCCGACCGGGGGCAGGCTGCCAGCGGTCGTCGCGGCGAAGCCGTAGCGGCGAAGCGCCGCGGTTGTCGTGACCGCCTGGGCCGGGACCCCGGTGCCGCCGTAGACGGCGACCGACACGTGGCTCGGCGTGGGCAGCGCCGCGCCGTTCATGGTGTTGACCGACGGGCCCACCTCAAGGAACTGGCGGGTCACCGACGTGACGGCCGGGCCGATCGGGAACTCGACGTCGCCGTAGTAGTAGCCCTGGTAGAGGTAGCTGCCGGTCTCGACGAGCACGACCGGCATCGTGACCTGGGGCACGCTCGAGATCGACACGCCCGCGAAGTTGCTCGCGAGGCTCAGCATGTCGCTGAGCGAGAAGCTCGAGTCGACCTCGAGGTTCGGCGCGATCGCGGTCGCCAGGCGCTGGTCGGTCACCGGGTTGCCGAGGCCCTTGGCCTTCAGCGCCGCAGCCACCACGCGCAGGAACTCGTGGTCGCGACGGATGCGTGCGAGGTCGCTCAGCCCCTCCTGGGGCCAGGTCAGGTGGTTGGGGCCGTAGCCGGCGAAGCGGATCTGCAGGTGCCGGGCCCGCACGACCTGCAGCGCCTGGTAGCCGTCGAGGTGCTGGCAGCCCGTGTGGGTGATGTTGAGGCCCGAGTAGGCGTCGAAGATCTCCATCGGGAAGTACATGTTGATCCCGCCGAGCACGTTGACCACGCTCGCGAAGGTGTCGAAGTTGAGCTCGATGTAGTGGTTGATCGGGATGCCGAAGTCGTTCTGGATCGCCGAGACCAGCTGGGACGGCCCCTGGTAGAGCGCGGCGTCGATCTTGTTCGCCCCCGTCGTACGCGCGTTGGGCACGAAGACGTCACGCGGGATCGACAAGAGCGTGACGCGCTTGGTCGAAAAGTTCAAGTGCACGATCATCACGACGTCGCTGTTCACGCCGGTGACTCCCTGGGAGCACAGGCCGTAGGCCTTGTTCTGGACCGCCAGCGCGCAGCGCGAGGTTGACCCGACGAGCAGGACGTTCTCGGTGTTGTTGTACTGGATGGCCTCGTGCTTCACCACGACGCGGTGCACGAGCGAGTTCAGGTAGAAGTAGTCCCCCACGGCCGCCCCGACGACGATCACGACGAGCGCGAGCAGGACGATGGCGATCGTGCGACCCCGGTGGCCACGGCGGCGGTGACGGGCGCGCCGGCGTCGGGGACCCGACGGTTCGGCGCTACGCGAGGGGGGGTCGGAAAGCACCGAACGAATCTACCCGCGCCGTCGCGCCTCGACACGGCGCCCCGCAATCTCGCTACCGTGATGCCAACTGGGGGGTGCCGTGGCGTTCGACCGAGAACTGGCCGATGACCTGCGCGCCTGCGCCACCGACCCGGTGCGCGCGATGGCGAGCGACCAGCTGTCGCCCGAACAGAAGGTCGACGGGGCCTTCGGTCCCGGCTTCTTCGTCGATCGCTCGTGGGACTTCGGCCTCGCGGTGCATCGCGACGGCTCCTACGGGTGGGACGGCGGGCTGAGCACCTCGTTCCTCGTCGACCCACCTCGGCGAGTCGTCGTGATCGCGTTGACCACGCGGATGTTCGAGTCGCCCGCGACTCCCGCCGTGCACCAAGACCTGCGCGCGATCGCCCGGCGCGGTCGCTGACGTGCGCCCGCGCGACGGGCTATCGCGCGATCCGACGAGGGGCGACGCGCTGAGTTCGCGCGAGACCGACCGCCTACACTGCATCGCGTGGAGTCCTCACACGTCCCCCTCGTCCGTCGGGTCCTGTTCGCGCTCGCGGTCCTGGGACCGCTTGGCGCGTCCGCGCCGGTGGGCTCGGTGAGCCCGCCGGCTTGGCAGGCGGCACGCATCACCACCCTGCCGAGCGGCGCGAAGGGCCTCTACCAGGGCTACCTGCCCACCCTCGCCTGCCCGACGACTGGCAACTGCGTCGCCGCCGGGGTCTACAACGACCACGCGAACGTGCCCCAGGGCCTCGTGCTTTCCGAGGTGAACGGCGTCTGGCAGTCGCCACGCACGATCGTCCCGCCGAGTGACGCGGCGACGGTCGCCGCCACGACGCCGATGAGTGTCGCCTGCAGCACCGCAGGCAACTGCGCGATCGTGGGCACCTACCAGCTCGGAAGCGGCGACACCCAGTCCTTCGTCACCATCGAGGTGAACGGCGTCTGGCGCCCGGCGACGCGCGTCGCCCTGCCGAGCAACGCCCTCGCCAAGGGCCAGAACGCGCAGCTGCGCGCCGTCGCGTGCCCGAGCACCGGCAACTGCAGCGCGGTCGGCACGTACTTCACCAACGCGACCAACCCCGTGCTCGACGGGTTCGCAATCGACGAGGTCAACGGCGTTTGGGGCGCACCCCAGGCCCTCGCCGCGCCAGCCAACGCCAACGCGAACCCGTTCCCGACCACCGCGCAGGTGGCCTGCTCGTCGGCTGGCGACTGCAGCGCGATCGGGAGCTACGTGGACGACCAGAACGTCCAGCACGCCCTGGTCTTCAGCGAGCGCAACGGCATCTGGGCGACGGGCCAAGTCGTGAGCCCCCCAGCGGACGCGAGCCTCTACGCCCACGCGTCCCTGATCGCGCTGGCTTGCGCGCCGTCGGGCGCGTGCACGGCGGTGGGCACCTACTACGACCACCGCGGCGCCACCGAGGTCTTTGCCACGACCAACGCGCGCGGCGCGTGGTCGGCCGGGCTACCGGTGGCGATGCCGGCCAACGCCGCGACCAACCCCAAGGCCTTCTTCTACGGCTTCCAGGACATCGCCTGCGCGAGCGCCACCAGCTGCAGCGCCGGCGGGCAGTACCGGGCCCGCGGCGGCCTCTACGAGGGCTTCCTCGCCGACGAGGTGAACGGGGTCTGGCGTCGCGCGACCGAGCTCGCCCTGCCGGCCGGGGCGAGCGCGGCCGGCAAGAACGGCGGGGTCGTCGCCCTGTCGTGCGTCACGGCGGGCAACTGCCGCGCCGGCGCCGCCTACCTCGACGGAGCCGGTCACTACCAGGGGCTCGTGGCGAGCCAGGTGAACGGCCAGTGGCGCACGGGCACCAAGATCGTGCTACCCAACGGCGCAGCGAGCGTCGGGGTCGCCGGCGGGGTCTACGCGCTCATCTGCCACCAGGACAATCGTTGCACGGCGACCGGCAGCTACCTCGCGGGCGGCACGACCTACCAGGGCTTCAGCGTCACCACGAACTGAACAAGATTCACCTCGCGGCTACGCCACGGCCTTGCCAGGATCACCTTCCGATAACCCGTACTCCGTACCGTGGTCCCGTGGCCAGCCTCGACGATCGCTCTCCCTCGACACACTCGTGGTGTGGCCGCACCTCGCCGGTGGCCCCGTGACCAATCCCGACGGCCGCCACGTCGTACTCGTCGTCGAGGACGAGCCCAGCTACCAGGACGCCCTCAACGTCGGCCTGACGATCGAGGGCTTCGTCGTCGTCGGGGCCACGACCATCCGCCAGGCCCGCGAGGTGATGGCGCGCTCGACGCCGAGCCTCGTGCTGCTCGACGTCATGCTGCCCGACGGCTCGGGGGTCGACTACTGCCGCGAGATCCACGAGACCCTTCGCACGCCGGTGATCATGGTCTCGGCGCGCACCAGCGAGGTCGACGTCGTACTCGGCCTCGAGATCGGGGCCGCCGACTACGTCACCAAGCCCTACCGCCTGCGCGAGCTCGTGGCGCGCATGCGCGCGGTGCTGCGCCGCCCCCTGGCCCCGACGGCGGTCGACGGGCGCATCGTCGTGGGCGAGCTCGACGTGGATCTCGCGCGTCGGTCGGTGACCAAGGGCTCGGTGCCCATCGAGCTCAGCCGCAAGGAGTTCGACCTGCTCGCGCTCTTCGCCGAGCACCGCGGCCAGGTCGTCACGCGCGAGCAGTGCCTCGACGCGCTGTGGTGGGGGCTCGACCTCGTGGACACGCGCACGCTCGACACCCACGTCAAGCGCCTGCGCCAGAAGATCGAGGACGACCCGCCCCGCCCCCGACACCTGGTCACCGTCCGCGGCGTGGGATTCCGACTCGACGACTGACCGGTACAGTCTCGCTATGAGACCCGGCGACCTCGCACCCGACTTCACCCTGACCGACCAGCGGGGCGTGGCGCGCTCACTCGGCGGCCTGCTCGAGGCCGGACCGGTGGTGCTCTTCTTCTACCCCGCGGCGATGACCACGGGCTGCACCCGCGAGACCTGCCACTTCCGCGACCTGGGCGCCGAGTTCGCCGCGCTCGGTGCCCAGCGCATCGGCATCTCGATGGACGACGTCGCCAAGCAGTTCGCCTTCGGCGACGCCAACCACCTCGACTACCCACTGCTCGCCGACGTCGACGGCCGCGTCGCCAAGGCCTACGGCGTCAAGCGCGCGCTCGACCTGCTGCGCGTGCGCCGCACGACGTTCGTGATCGCGCCCGACCGACGCATCATCGAGGTCGTGCACAGCGAGACGAACATGAACGCGCACGCCGACCGCGCCCTCGAGGCGCTGCGCGCGCGCCGCTGACTAGCCGCCGATGATCGCGGCGGCGGGGTCGGTGATGAAGCGACCGATGTGCGCGATCGCCGCCGAGGCCAGGGCCCCGTCGATCTGACGGTGGTCGAAGGACATCGACAGGTCGACGGTCGGGCGCGCGACGACGTCGTCGCCCACGACCCACGGGCGCTTGGCCATCTGGCCGACCGCGATGATCGCCCCGGTGCCCGGCGGCAGGATCGGCACGGCCCCGTCGACGGCGAACGGGCCGACGTTGGTGATCGACAGGGTCGTCTGGAGCATCGCCTCGGGCGTCGTCGTGCCGGCGCGCGCCACGTCGACGAGCTCGTTGAGCGCCACGGCCATGGCGCGCAGGTCGAGGGTGTCGGCGCCCTTGATGTTGGGCACGATCAGCCCGCGCGGGGTGTTCGCCGCGATGCCGAGGTTCACCCGGCGCCGCACCACGACCTC
Source organism: Actinomycetes bacterium (assembly GCA_021818025.1). Classification (GTDB taxonomy): domain Bacteria; phylum Actinomycetota; class Acidimicrobiia; order Acidimicrobiales; family RAAP-2; genus RAAP-2. The sequence continues at coordinate 9,635 of JAKAFH010000058.1, forward strand.
CTGGGCCGCGGCGTCGAAGCTCGAGTTGAGCCCGGGGAAGTGGCGCGCCGCGTCACAGACCGCGAGGGCCACAACGGCGAGCGGCGACAGGCGCACGCCCGCGAAGTTCGGCCGCTCGCGCAGGCTCTCGAGCAATGCCACGGTCCCGGTCGCCTCGACTCGCACCCAGACCGCGGCGTGGGGCGCCCCGAAGGCGCTCTGGACCATCGCGTCGGCCATCGAACGCAGGACGCCGCGCACGGGGATCCGCTCCTCGAGCGGACCGCTCGACCAGGGTTCGAGCTCGCGACCGACGAAGCGCGACGTCGTGGTGACCGGCGCGAGGGTCGTCGTCGGCGCGACCGCGGGTGTTCCCGCGAGGGCGCGCTCCACGTCGTCGCGCGTGATCAGCCCGTCGCGACCCGTCCCGAGGATCGTGGCGAGGTTGAGGCCGTGCTGCTTGGCGTAGAGCCGGACCGGCGGAGTCGTGCGCACTGGCCGCGACGCGGCCTCGGCGGTCGCGGGCGCGGCCGGTGCGGCGGTCGCCGTTGGCGCGGCGGGGGTACGCCTGCGCCGGCGCGTGACGACGGCGTCGTCCTCGGCGACCCCGTAGCCGACGAGCACCGGCGTGCGGCCGGCCCAATCTAAATTTAAAT
>JAKAFH010000004.1 GCA_021818025.1 Actinomycetes bacterium
AGCCATCGTCACGTCGCGCGAATGGCTGGCCGGGCCCGGGACCCGCGAGCGCGCCCGACGCCTCGCGACCGAGCAGCCCTGGGGTGCCACGGTGTTCGACCGGATCGCGGCGGGGGAGTCCTTTGACGGGATGGAGGGGTGGATGCCCCTCTTTGCCGACGAGCGACGGACCCTGCTCGACGAGCTCGACGACGCGTCGGTCTTCGTGGTCGAGCCCACGCGCGTCGAGCACCGTCTCGCCGAGCTGCTCGAGGAGGAGCGCGAGCTCACCGACACGGTGGCGGCCACGTGGCGCGCGAGCGAGGCCGTGGCCCTGCTGCACGAGGACTGGGCGCGGCTCACCCGCCAACCCGTGGTCGCCTTCGGCGACGGACCCGGTGCCGGCGAGTTGCTCGTCGTCTCGCCGCCGGTCGTCCAGGGCGATCCCGCCCGCATTGCTGCGCACGTGCGGGGCTGGTCGGCCAAGCGCCGCGGCGTCGTCCTGACGGCCAACGCCGCCGCGGTCGAGCGGATGGCCGAGCAGCTGCGCGCCGAAGGACTCGAGGTCACGACCGATCCTCGGCGAGCCCTCGACGTGCGCATCACCGTGCTGCACAGCCTCCTGCCGGCGGGGTTCGCGATGGACGATCCGGAGGTCGTGGTCTGGAGCGAGACCGACCTCACCGGCCGGCGCACGGTGCACCGCGCGGCTCGGGTTCGCACGCGCACCACCGACGGGTTCTTCGACGACCTCGCCGTGGGCAGCTACGTGGTGCACCGTCACCACGGGGTGGCCAGATTCTCGGGCACCACCACGCGCGCCATCAACGGGACGGTGCGCGACTACCTGATCCTCGAGTTCAAGGACGGCCGCAGCTACTGGCCGACCGAACAGATCGACGTGCTCACGCCCTACACCGGTGGGGACTCGCCGTCGCTCTCGCGCATGGGCGGCGCCGAGTGGCAGAAGACCCGCGCGAAGGCTCGCGCCGCCGCCTACCTCGTCGCCCAGGAGCTGGTCGATCTCTACCGCCAGCGCTCGGTCGCCGTCGGCCACGCCTTCGCCGCCGACTCCGCCTGGCAGCACGAGGTCGAGGACCTCTTCCCCTTCACGCTCACACCGGACCAGGCCCAGGCGATCGAGGACGTGAAGGCCGACATGGAGCGCGAACGCCCGATGGACCGTCTGGTCTGTGCCGACGTGGGATTCGGCAAGACCGAGATCGCGGTTCGCGCGATCTTCAAGGCCGTCCAGGACAACCGCCAAGCCGCCGTGCTCGTGCCCACCACCTTGCTCGCGAGCCAGCACTTCGCCACCCTGACCGAGCGCTTCGCGGGCTTTCCCGTGCGCGTGGCGCTGCTCAGCCGCTTCGTCGAGGACGCCGACGCCCGCGAGACGCTCCGGGGGCTCGAGGACGGGTCGATCGACGTGGTCGTGGGTACGCACCGGCTGCTCGGGGACGCCGTGCGCTTCAAGCAGCTCGGCCTACTGGTTGTCGACGAGGAACAGCGATTCGGCGTGGGACATAAGGAGGCGATCAAGGCCCGCTCGGTCGGCGTGGACGTGCTCACCTTGTCAGCGAGCCCGATCCCGCGCACCCTGGAGATGGCCTTCGCCGGGATTCGGGACCTCTCGATGGTCACGACGCCGCCAGCCGACCGACGCCCGATCCTCACCCACGTGGGCGAGTACGACGAGGCCGCCGTGGTCGAGGCCGTGCGCCGCGAGCTGCTGCGCGAGGGACAGGTCTTCTTCGTGCACAACCGGGTGTCGGACATCGACGAGGTCGCCCGGCGCCTCGGCCAGCTGGTTCCCGACGCGCGCATCGCCGTCGCCCACGGCCAGATGGACGAGGGCACCCTCGAGCGCATCATGGTGAACTTCTGGGAGCGTCAGTACGACGTGCTGGTGTGCACCACCATCGTCGAGTCGGGCATCGACCTGCCCTCGGTCAACACCCTCATCGTCGACCGCGCCGAGCGCCTGGGACTCGGCCAGCTGCACCAGCTGCGCGGTCGGGTCGGGCGGTCGGGCCAGCGGGCCTACGCCTACCTGTTCCACGCCGCGGGCCAGACGCTGTCCGAGACCGCCTTCGAGCGGCTGCGCACGATCGGGGACAACACGGCCCTCGGCAGCGGCTTCAAGATCGCGATGCGCGACCTCGAGATTCGCGGCGCGGGCAACCTGCTCGGCCACGACCAGTCCGGCCCGGTCGCGGCCGTGGGTTACGACCTGTACGTCCAGCTGGTCGCCGAGGCCGTCGCCGAGGCCAAGGGGATCGTCGCGCCCGACGTGGTGACGATCACGCTCGACGTGCCCGGTGAGGCGCACCTGCCCAAGGACTACGTCGAGGCCGACGACGCGCGCCTCGAGGCCTACCGGCGCCTCGCGACGGTGTCGAGCCCCGAGTCGCTCGCCGACCTGCGCGACGAGTGGGTCGACCGCTACGGCCCGTTGCCGCGCGCGGCCCAGGGACTGCTGGACCTCGCCGAGCTGCGCCTGGCCTGCCTCGAGGCCGGGGCGAATCAGCTCACCGTGCTGCCGGCCAAGGTCGGCGTGCGCTCCACGCCGGTGGTGCGCTTCGGGCCGGTGAAGCTCTCGCTCAGCCAGCAGATGCGCCTGCGCCGGCGCCACGGCTCGCGCGCCTACGACGAGTCGACCGGTGAGGTTCGCCTCGAGGTGCCGGTGTCGGCAACGAGCCCGGCGGCGCTGCGCGACCTGGTGCGCGCCACGACCGCGACCTCGTTGGCCGAGTGACGACTCGGTAGGCTGTCAAGGTGCGTCGAATCACTGCCCTCTTCGTCATCGCCCTCGTCCTCGCGGTTCTGGTGGGCCGCTCGAGCATCTCCACGGGGGTGAGCGTCAACGGATCCACCATCTCCACGACCGAGCTGCGCGCCGAGCTGAGCGCCATCACCGACTCACCGACGTTGCAGTGCTACCTCACCGCGATCGCCCCGGCGAGCTTCGCCGCCGGCGGCGGCTCCTCGACGATGGCCGCCTCGGGTGTCGCCGCGTGGTCCAATCTGCGCGTCGAGGGCATGGCGATCGACCAGTACGTGCGCGGCCGCCTGCACTACGTGCCCACTTCGGACCTCGTGAAGGCCAAGGCGTCGCTCGAGCTCGAGATGACCCAGGCTGCGGCGTCCAACTCGCTCAACTGCCCCGGCACGGCCGCCCAGGCCCTGGCGGCCATGACCCCGACGATGCGCGACGCCGAAGTTCTCGCCCAGGCCGAGTCGCTCTTTCTCGTGAGCAAGCTGAACTCGACGATCCCGCTGACGGCGAGTGCCCTGCGCACCTACTACGACGCCCACCGTTCGAGCTATGACACGGTCTGCATCAGTGTCGCCGAGGTGCCGGTCTCGAAGGTCTCGGCCTTCGCCGCGGCCCAGGCTAAGGGCGCGACGGTCGCGGCGCTCGCGAAGCAGTTCTCCGTCGACGCCTCCGCGTCGCGCGGCGGCGCCTACGGCTGCTACGGCCCGAGCTCGGTGTACTACGCCGCCGTTCGCGCGGACTCGATCGCGACCGCGCTCGGCACCTTCCCCAAGTCCCCGCTCACGACGACGAGCAACGGCGTCACCTACGCCCTCTACGTCGCGCCGACCAAGCGGACCCCGACCCCCTTCGCCCAGGCCGAGGCGACCGTGCTCGCCGACGTGCGCACGCTGAACGCGACGGCCGCCAACACGGTGAAGAACACGATCCTCGATCGCGCGGTGGTCGCCGTCGACCCCGCTCTGGGCCGGTGGGGGCTCGGGACGAGCGGACTCACCGTCGTCGCGCCGGCCCTGCCGTCAGCGTCTGAGGTCACCGGTTCGACGACGCTGACCGCTCCGAGCGCGCTCAGTTATCAGTGACCCAGGCGACGGTCCGGGTAGTCGGACTGGGGCCGGCTGATCGCGGACTGGTCACCGACGACGCGTGGCGACTGATCACGTCCTCGCCGGTCGTGCGCCTGCGCACCCGTCGTCACCCCGCCGCGTCGACGCTCGACGCGATCGCGAGCTACGACGAGTGGTACGACACGGCGGAGTCCTTTGACGAGCTCTACCGCGCCATCGCCGACGACCTCGCGCGCCTGGCCGCCGAGGCCGGCGAAGTGGTCTACGCCGTACCGGGCTCGCCGGTCGTCGCCGAGCGCACCGTCGAGTTGCTCTACGAGCGGCCCGTCCGGGTGATCTGTGAACCGGCCGTCTCGGTCATCGACGTCGCCTGCGGGGCGCTCGGCCAGGACCCGATGGCGGTCGGACTGCGCGTCGTGGACGCGCTCGGCTCGACCGAACCCCTGGCGGGACCCGGGCCGCTGCTCGTGCTCCAGACCTATTCCGCGCCGGTGCTGGCGTCGCTCGCCGACCGGCTGGCACCTGACACGCCGGTGACGGTGCTGCACCACCTGGGCCTCGCCGACCAGGTCATCGAGGTTCGAGCGGCCCGGGAGCTGGCGGGCTTCGCCGCCGACCACCTGACCTCGCTGTGGGTCGACGAGCTGCGCACCGTGGGTCCCGCGATGGAGGACCTCGTGACCCTGATGCGCACCTTGCGTCACCGCTGTCCGTGGGACCAGGAGCAGACCCACGCCTCGCTCACGCGCCACCTGCTCGAAGAGGCCTACGAGGCCCTCGACGCGCTCGAGGGCCTGGTGCGCGCCGAACCCGAGCCGACCGCCGCCCAGATCGCCCACGTCCAAGAGGAGCTCGGCGACCTGCTCTTCCAGATCGTCTTTCACGCCGAGCTCGGTGACGAACTCGATCGGTTCGACCTCGCCTCGATCGCCGACGCGGTGCGAATCAAGCTCGTCGGGCGTCACCCGCACGTCTTCGCCGACGTGGCGGTGCGCGACGCCGACGAGGTCGCCGCGCGCTGGGAGGTCATCAAGCAGGCCGAGAAGGGTCGCGACTCGGTGCTCGACGGGATCGCCTGGCAACTGCCCGCACTCACGCTCTACACCAAGCTGCTGCGCAAGGCGACCTCGGTCGGCGTCGAGCACGACGAACTGGCCGAGTCGATCGCCGCGGCCGCGGCCGCGCTGGCCGGCGTGCCGGCCGTCCCGGCGGCCTCTGACGCCAGCTCGACCTCGGACGCCGACGCGGCCTGGGGTGACGCGATCGAGACGCTCGCGCGGGCCGCCTACGGCGCGGGCGTGGACCTCGAGGGCGTGCTGCGCGACCGGGCCCGTCGCGTCGCCGACGAGGTGCGCGCGCGCGAGTCGCAGTCTGAGCCGTCCGGCGACCTCAACTAGCGTTCTGAGGAGTGGGAAGGAGTCGCGATGAGCGAGATTGAGTTGGTACGAGGTAGGCAGATCCTGGATTCGCGTGGCAACCCCACGGTCGAGGCCGAGGTGCTCCTCGAGTCCGGCGCCGTCGGGCGCGCCGCGTCCCCCTCGGGCGCCTCGACCGGCATCCACGAGGCCGTGGAACTGCGCGACGGCGGCGACGCCTGGAACGGCAAGGGCGTGGAGACCGCGGTGGGCTACGTGAACGGGGAGATCTTTGACGCCCTCGAGGGCTACGACGCCCTCGAGCAGCGCCGCGTGGACTACGCGCTCATCGACCTCGACGGCACCGACAACAAGTCGCGCCTGGGCGCGAACGCCATGCTCGCGGTCTCGCTCGCGGTCGCCAAGGCCGCCGCCCTCGAGTCCAACGTGCCGCTCTATCAGTACCTTGGCGGGGTCAACGCCCACGTCCTGCCGGTGCCGATGATGAACGTGCTCAACGGCGGCGTGCACGCCGCGAACTCGGTGGACTTCCAGGAGTTCATGGTCATGCCCGTGGGCGCGTCCACCTTCGCCGAGGCCCTGCGCTGGGGCACCGAGACCTACCACGCCCTCAAGGGCGTGCTCGCCAAGCGCGGGCTCGCCACGGCGGTCGGCGACGAGGGCGGCTTCGCGCCCGACCTCGCCGACAACGAGAGTGCCGTGAAGATCCTCGTCGAGGCGATCGAGTCGACCGGGCGCACGCCGGGTCTCGACGTCGCGATCGCGCTCGATCCGGCGACCTCCGAGCTCTGGCGTGACGGCGCGTACCACCTCGCCGGCGAGGGACGGGTGCTCTCGAGCCTCGAATTCGTCGACTACTGGGCCGACCTCTGCGAGCGCTACCCGATCGTGTCGCTCGAGGACGGCATGGCCGAAGAGGACTGGGACGGCTGGGCGGCACTGACGTCGCGTCTGGGACGGCGCGTGCAGCTCGTGGGTGACGACATCTTCGTCACCAACTCGACCCTGCTGGCGCGCGGGATCGAGCGCGGCGTCGCCAACTCGATCCTGATCAAGCTCAACCAGATCGGGACCCTGACCGAGACGCTCGACACCGTGGCGCTCGCCAACCGCTCGCGCTACACGACGGTGATCTCGCACCGCTCGGGCGAGACCGAGGACGTGACCATCGCCGATGTGGCCGTGGCCACGAACGCCGGTCAGATAAAGACGGGCGCCCCGGCACGTTCTGACCGCGTGGCGAAGTACAATCAACTCCTGAGGCTCGAGGAGCAGTTGGGTGATCAGGCCCGGTTCCTCGGCGCGGCGTCTTTGTCGGGGGCGATAGGTGGCAACAACCCATAACATCGCGACGGGAGACCGGGGCCGGATCCAGTGGCTCTACCCGCTCTCGATCGTGACGGCCATCGCCATGGTGATCGCGTGGTTCCCCCTGGGCACGCTGATGCACCAGCAGAGCCAGCTCGCCACGACGGCCCAGCAGATCGCGGTGATCCAACAGGAGCAACGGGCCCTGGCGAACCAACAGCGCACGATCGCGACCAAGGCCGAGGCGGCCATGCTCGCGCGCCAGCTCTACCAGCTGGTCAATCCCGGTCAGAGCCTGATCCAGGTCTTGCCCGGCACCTCCACCCTCGACGGCGGCGGCGACCCGGGCTACCAGCCGCTGGTGGCCCCCTCGTCGGTCGCGGCCACCCCGGTCGTGCAGGCGCCGAGTGCGCCGAGCGGATGGCGCGGGTTCGTCTCGCGACTCGTTCGCACGCTCGAGTTCTGGCGTTGAGCACCTTTCGCGACGCGTCGAGCGCTGACCTTCTCGCCGTGCAGGAGCTGCTCGGCCGACCCCTCGCGGGGCGCTTCGCCGTTATCGTGCGCCGCCTCGACGGCCGACCCGTCGTCATCGAGAACGAGCCGCACCTGCGCGACGGCACGCCGATGCCGACGCTCTACTGGCTCGTGGACCGTGAGCTGCACGCCGCGGTGAGCCGCTTGGAGGGCGCCAACGGCGTGCACCGCTTCGAGGCGCTCGTCGACCCCGCGTCCCTCGCCGCGACCCACGACGACTATGCGAGACGTCGCGACGCCGCGATCGTGCAGCGAGACGCCGTCGCCCCCACGGGGGGCGTCGGCGGGACCAGGGTAGGAGTGAAGTGCCTGCACGCGCACCTCGCGAACTTCCTCTGCGGTGCGAACGACCCGGTGGGCGCGCTCGTGGCCGAGGCTGTCGGACTGCCGGCACTGCGCCTCGAGGACGTGCGTGACTGAGCCGGTCGCCGTCATCGACTGCGGATCGAACTCGACGCGCCTGCTCGTCGTGGATGGATCGGGTCGCGCGCTCGAGCGCGCGATGCGCATCACCCGACTGAGCGCCGGCGTGGACGCGACGCGCCGGCTGGCACCCGACGCCCTGGTACGCACCTTCGACGCGATTCGCGACTACCGGGGGCTCATGGATCGCCACGGCGTGGGCGCGGGGATGGTGGTCGGCACGTCGGCGATCCGCGACGCCGCCAATCGCGACGAGTTCGTCGAGGGCGCGCGACGCCTGAGTGGCGTCGAGGTGCGCGTGCTCGACGGGCGCGCCGAGGCCGAGTTCTCCTACGACGGCGCCACGGCCGGGCTGGCGAGCGACGGCCGGGCCCCGATGATCGTGGACGTCGGCGGGGGCAGCACCGAGCTCGCCGTGCGACTCGACGGGACGATGCACGCGGTGTCGATGCAGCTGGGCTGCGTGCGCGTCACCGAGCGAGCCCTCGGGCGCGAGGCGGTGACCGAGGAGCGGCGCGCGGCCGCCGCGGCGATGATCGCCGAGGCGCTCGAGCGCGCCATGGCCGCCGATCCCGTGCTCGCGTCGGTGCCGGGCGGGGTGCGCCTGGTCGGCCTGGCTGGAACGGTCGCGACGCTCGTCCAGCTCGACCGAGGGGTGGCGACCTATCAGCGCGACGAGGTCCACCACCGCCTGGTGACCCGGACCGCCGTGCAGTACTGGCGCGATCGGCTGGGCGCTGAGTCACCCGCGCAGCGACTCGGACACGCCGGGATGGTGCCGGGCCGCGAGGACGTGCTCGTCGCCGGTCTGATGGTGCTCGACGCCGTGATGGAGCGCGTCGGGGCCACCGAACTGCTCAGTTCCGAGAGCGACATCCTCGACGGCGTCGCGGCGTGGCTGCTCGCGAATCCGAGCACCCCGTCAACCTGGCACGATGGAGGGGTGAGGTGGCCACGGTGAGCGCGCGCGGAACGCTCTATTCGCCCGTGACCCTGCACGGGCGGCGCGTGGTCCTGCGCACCCTCAACGAGCACGACTACGACGGCTGGCTCGAGGTGCGCACGCGCTGTCACGACTGGTTGGTCAAGTGGGAGCCGCGCTCGGCCCACTCGTCGCACCTCGCCGAGGACCAGCGCAGCTTCGAGAGTCGCTGCGCGCTTCGCGAGCGCGAGCGCCAGCTGGGCAGCGGGTACGGGTTCGGCATCTTCTACGACAACCGCTTCGTGGGCGAGCTGACGCTCTCGTCGATCCAGCGCGGCCCCCTGCAGTCGGCCTTCATCGGCTACTGGATCGACGAGGCGGTCGCCGGACGCGGCCTCATGCCCGAGTCGGTCGTGGTCGTGCTGCAGTTCGCCTTCGAGACGCTGCGCCTGCACCGCATCGAGATCAACATCATCCCGCGCAATCGCGCGTCGCGCCGGGTCGTCGAGAAGCTGGGCCTGCGCTTCGAGGGCGTCGCCGAGCGCTACCTCGAGATCGACGGCGCCTGGGAGGACCACGGCCGCTACGCGATCACCGCCGAGGAGTGGGCCGATCGCGCACCCCAACTCGTCGCCGACTGGCTGCTGCCCCAGGCCGACTGACTCAGACGGCCTCGAAGGCGCGTCCGGCGAGTTCGGCGACGTCCGTGGTTCGCAGCGTCGCGCCGATCGACGCGGCGACGGCCGTCGCGCCGATCGCGCCGTCGCGCGCAAAGACGATCAGTGCGTCCTCGGGGCCGCGAGCGATCACGAGGCCCTGGACCCGCGCCGCGCGCGCGGCGTCGCCCACGGCCTCGCGCGAGACGTCCCGGTCGGCGACGACGACGGGATTGACGTGCTTCGTGCGCGGCAGCGCGCGCAGGTCCGCGATCATGGCGGGGGGTGCCGAGCGCAGGTGGACCGAGGAGCCGCCGACGTCCTCCCAGGTCACCGGGTGTGCGAGTACCGAAAAGCCGAGCTGGCGCGCGAGCAGGAAGAACTCCGCGTCGTAGGCGAAGCCGTCGACCAGGCCGAGCAGGCCGAGCACCCGGGCGGGACCGCGCCGGAAGGCCTTGGCGCCGCACTGGGTGTCCGCGAGCTCCACGCCCGTGTAGTGGCGCACGAGCCGGTTGAAGACCCGGCCGGCCACGGTGCGCGGGAGCGACTGGTAGCGGATGCGCCCGTTGCGCGCGCGCGAGCCCGCGACGAGGTCGGCCCGCTCGAGCTCGTCGAGCATCGGGCGGTAGTGGTGCGGGTCGATGGCCATGTCGGCGTCGACCGCGAGGATCCGCTCGCCGCGCGCCACCGAGACGCCGAGGCGCACGGCCGCGCCCTTGCCCCGGTTCGACGGCTGGCGCACGACGAGGCGATGGGGGAGCTCGCCGTAGACGACCAGCGCCTGGCGAGCGGTGTCGTCGGCCGAGCCGTCGTCGACGATCACGAACTCGGTGTGCTCGACGTCGAGCTCGTCCAAGACGGGTTCGAGGCGCGCGAAGCCGCGGCCCAGGCGCGCCGCCTCGTTGTACGCCGGCACGACGATGGTGGTGGTGATGGCGGGGTCGCTAGGGTCGGGCGGCACCGACGAGTCCGAACGTGAAGAGGGGCGCGAAGCTGATCCGCGTGCCGGCGCTCGCGGCCGCGATGATGGTGTTGGTGCCCCACGGACCGCTGCCGGCGTACATCACCACGTGGTCGACGAGGTGGTCGCCGTCGAGGTTGTAGTAGAAGAGCAGGTCGCCGGGCTGGAGCTGGCTGAGCGGGACGTGGCGCAGCGCCGGCCACTGGGTCTCGGTCGTGCGCGGGATCGTGAAGCCGGCGCGCGCCCAGGCCCACTGGACGAGGCCCGAGCAGTCAAAGCCCTGTCCGGGCGTCTCGCCGCCCCAGACGTAGGGCACGCCGATCTGGGAGACCGCGGCGGCGAGGGCCGCGCGGCCGGCGGCCGATCCGGCGGTGGTGCCCGTGACGGTCACCACGGGCGGCGTCGCGGCCTGGATCGCGGCGAGCACCAGGTTCGCCGCGCTCTGGCCGCCGACGGCAGACGCCGCGGCGACGGCGGACTGCTCCTGGGCGACGTCGCGAACCTTCGCGGCCGCCGTGCCCACCTGGATCTCGTAGGCGATGATCTGCTTCTTGAGCGACTGGGTCACGGCGGTCAGCGTCGCCTGGGTCTGGGCCTCGTTGCGGATGTTTTGGTGCAGGAGGTCACGCATGGTGTTCTCCTGGTGGTGGGCTTGAATCCGCTGTGCGGCGAGCTGGGCGATCGTCGAGTCGAGCGAGCGCTTCTCGTCTTGGAGCCGTTTCCGGATCTTGGTCAGGTTGCCGATGGCCTGGTTCTCGTAGATCGTGCGGGCGTCGCTCGAGGTCACGGGATGGTCGAAGAGGAAGATCGTCTGGGCCGCCGCCGCGCCGAGCACGTAAGCGCGCACGACCGCCGTGACCAGCTGCTGGGAGGTGACGCCGATCGACGCGCGCTTGCGCTTCTCGTAGCGCTCGAGGCGCTTGGCGTTGGCGGTGATCGTGGCGAGTTGGACCTGGGCCGCGTCATAGGCGTTGGCCGTGGTCTCGCTGGTGCGCTGCTGCTGGGCGAGGGTCGCCGACAGCGCGGCGATCTCGGCGCGCGTCTGGGCAATCGTCTGGGCGCCCGAGGTTCCCGGCAGCGTCGTGAGCGTTGTCAGGGTCATCGCCACGACCAACGCCGCGGCGGTCAATCGAGTCCTTGGTGAACGGGCCGTGCCCCGACTACGCACGTGGTTCATTGTTTCAGCCTAGACAGGTCCGACGGCGCGGTGAACCAACCCGGGGTTGCTCGTACGCGGCGCCGATGGGTTACGGTGTCAAGAACGAACGCGAGGGGGCGTAGCCCAATTGGCAGAGGCAGGGCGCTTAAACCGCCTCCAGTGAGGGTTCGAGTCCCTTCGCCCCTACGCGCTCGGTCGGTCCGTGTATTTTTAGTAGCGTTGCCCCCGTGGCTAAGAGCGCAGCGGGTAAATGGGTCAGTCGGGTCGGGTCGTCGGGTGGCGGCCGGTCCTACAAGAAGGCGAGGCCGTCCAACTTCTACGGTGCGCTGGTCGTGATCGTGGTGCTCGGGCTCGCCGCAACGGTGCTCGCTCGCTACGAGTACCAGAATCCGAGCTCGGGGACGCCGTCGACGCCGCCGACGATCGGCACGACGTGGTACGCGGCGCTGTCGATCGACAACTGCGGCACGCCGGCCGCGAGCCTCGCGCCTGATCCCAAGACCACCGGCGGCTTCACCGTCGAGGCCAACAACGTGATCAAGGTGAGCCCGGTGACCAAGGCCGACGCCGGCAACAACGCGACGCTCGCGCAGTTCTCACGCGAGTACACCGGACTCCTCGCGACCTCCACCGAGCTGAGCTACCCCGACGCCAAGGGCACGACGACGCTGAAGAACGGCGACACGTGCGCACCCAAGACCAAGTACGCCGGCAAGGTCGGTGAGGTCTCCTACGCCTACTGGTCCTCGCTCGCCCAGAAGAAGCCCACGGTCACGACCGACCCGAGCACGATCAAGTTCTCACAGTACCTGCGAGTGACGATGGCCTTCCTGCCGAGCGGCATCACCCCGGCGGCGCCGTCCAAGTCGACGGTCACGGCGATGGTCAAGACGGCCATCACCCCGGTGACAACCACCACGGTGGCACCGGTGACGACGACGACGGCCGGGACCGGCACGACAACGACAACGACCGCCACCACGTCCACGTCCACGTCCACGACGACGACACCAAAGGGATAACTTGCAGGCGGTCATCCTCGTTGGCGGCATGGGGACGCGTCTGCGTCCGCTGACCTACGAGACGCCAAAGCAGATGCTGCCGCTCGTCGGCGTGCCGATGATCGAGTGCGCCCTGGAGAACCTGGCCCGCCACGGGGTCACCGACGTCGTGCTCTCGCTCGGGTACCTTCCCGACCGCTTCATCGAGGCCTACCCCGACGACGTGATCGCGGGCATCAACGTCACCTACGCCGTCGAGTCCGAACCGCTCGACACCGCCGGCGCCATCCGCTACGCGGCCGCCGAGGCGGGCATCGCTGAGACGTTCATCGTGGTCAACGGCGACGTCGTCACCGACCTCGACCTTACGGCCCTGCTGGCCTTTCACCGCGAGCGCGGGGCCGAGGCCTCTATCGCACTGCACCCGGTCGTGGACCCCTCGCTCTTTGGCGTCGTGCCGACGGCGCCCGACGGACGGGTCCTCGCCTTCGTCGAGAAGCCCCCGCGTGACGAGGCGCCCACCAATCTGATCAACGCCGGCACCTACGTCATGGAGCCGTCGGTCCTCGACCGCATCGCTGCCACCGGGCGGGTGAGCGTGGAGCGCGAGACCTTCCCGTCACTGGCCGCCGACGGGACGCTCTACGCGATGGCCGACCACGCCTACTGGCTCGACACCGGTACGCCCCACGCCTACCTGCAGGCCAACGTCGACATCCTGCGCGGGCGCGACGGCCGCAACGTCCCCGAGATTCGCGACGGCTCCTGGGTGCACGCCTCGAGCCGAGTTGACGCGTCGGCGACGCTGCGCAACGCCGTGGTCGACCGGGACTGCCAAGTGGGCGCGGGTACCATCCTCGAGCGCGCCGTGCTCTTGCCCGGGGCCGTCGTCGGTGAGGGCGCGGTCGTGCGGTGGTCGATCATTGGCCCCGGTGCCTTCATCGGCGAGTGCGCCGAGCTGGGTCCCACGTGCGTCGTCGGGGCCAAGGAGCATGTCGCGGCGGGATCGGTCCTGAGTGGCGACGTCCGACTGGGTGGGGTCTGACCTAGCGGAAGAGGTCGCCGTTGACCGGGCGAATGATGTCGCTCGCGACCGAACCGCGACCGAAGTAGGTCGGATCGAGCCCGCGCAGGCGCGCGAACGGCGTGCCGGCGGCCTTGCCGAGCACGAGGTTCGCGGCCCCGGCGATCTCGTCGGCGATGGCGACCTCGGTCGCCTCGAGCGTGCGTCCCGTCGCGTCGAGGGTGCCGCGCAGGTCCAGCACCGCCCGCAACCCGGCGGCCCCGATGGCCACGTCGGTGACCCCGTGGCGCCACGCCCGACCGAAGGTGTCGGTGACGACGACGCCCACGTCGACGCCGCGGCGCCGGTGCAGGGCCGAGCGAAGTCGCCGCGCCGATCGGTCCGGATTCACCGGCAGCAGCACCGCGGTCCCGGGCTCGGTGTTGGACAGGTCGACCCCGGCGTTGGCGTTGACGAAGCCGTGGTGCGTCTCGGTGATCCGCAGGGTGCCGCGACGGCGCAGGATGCGCCGGGACTCGGCCTCGATGAGGGCGAGCTTGGCCTCATCGGTTCCGTCGAAGGGCACCACGCGTCCCTCGGCCTTCGCGACGACCTTGCTCGTGACGACGATGACGTCGCCGTCGAGGATTGTCTCGTCGAGCTCGTCCATCGCCTCGAGCAACAGCGCCGCGAGGTTGGCGCCGGCCGTCACGGCGCCGGTGATCGCGATCGGCGTGACGAGCAGGCTCACGACAGCACCGCCGCGGCGAGGGCCGCATCGCGGCTCGAGTCGCCCATGATCGTGGTCGTGACGCGCACGGCGAAGCCCCGCTCGCGCAGCGCCGTCGCGTGGTGCGCGTCGGTCTCGTCGATGACCCAAGTGCCCACGAGGTCGCCGTAGAAGTCGGCGACCCCGACGCAGCTCACCTCGTGGCCGAGTTCGCGCAGCAGTCGGTCGGCGGGTCCCTTGAGGGCCGCGCCGTCGACGATGGGCGAGACGGCGACGACGTCGTCGCGCCGCCGCCGTATTGCCTCGCGGACGCCGGGAACCCGCAGGATCGGGTCGATCGAGATGATCGGGTTGGATGGCGCGATCACGATGCGCGCCGCGTCGTGAATCGCCGACAGTGCCGCCGCGGTCGGCCGCGCGTCGGCGGCGCCCACGACGTCGACCCCCGAGACCACGATGTCGTGGTGGTGGCGCACGAAGTACTCCTGGAACGAGAGCCGCCCGAGCGCCGTCGAAAAGACCGTCGAGATCGGGTCGTCAGAGACCGGCAGGAGTGCGACCGTTACGCCGAGCGCGCGGGCGAGCTCGGCGCTGACCATGGTCTTGGTGGCCCCGGCGGCCAGGCGCTGACTGCGATAGAGGTGAGTCGCGAGGTCTCGGTCACCGAGCCGGAACCAGGACTCACCACCGAGTGCCTCGAGCTCGCTCATGACTCGCCAGCTCTCGCCCGCGAGCCCCCAGCCGGTCTGATCGTTGTTGAGCCCGGCGAGCGTGTAGAGGATCGTGTCGAGGTCGGGGCAGATGGTCAGGCCGTGCAGGACGAGGTCGTCGCCCACGTTCACGACCGCGCGCGTCTCGGTCGGGTCCGAGGCGCGCAGGGCTCGCAGCAGACGAGCGGCTCCCACGCCACCACTGAGAACGGTGATCATCCTCGAAACCTTACGTGGCCTTCTAACATCGATCCGTGGAAACGTCGTCGCTCTGCGCGGGTTGGCCCGGTTCACCGGCCGTCGGGGTGCTACGACTGGTGGACGGGATCGTGGAAGTGGTCGGCGCCGAGGGCGACCTGGACGACCGTCGGCCATGGGCCTCGGTCTCCAAGCTCGTGGTCGCGATGGCCGTCGGCGTCGAGGTCGACTGGGGCCTGCACCGCTACGAGGAGCCGCTCGGCCCAGCGGGAGCGACCCTGGCCCACCACCTCTCCCACAGCGCCGGCTACGGCCTCGAGGCGGGCGACGCCACGAGGCCGGTGGGTTCGAGGCGCGTGTACTCCAACGTGGCCGTGGATCGTGCGGTCGAGGCGGTGGTGGGCGACGAGTCGCCCGCGACCTGGCTCGACGACCGGGTCTTCGGTGGTCTCGGCATGGTCGACACCGTGCTCGAGGGTCGGCCGGCCGCGGGCGTCGTCGGTTCGACGAGGGACTTGATGACCTTCGCTGGCGCGTGGCTTCGCGCCGACGGCCTCGCCGTGGCGACGCGCGACCGGATTGTGACGCCGTTCCTCGGCGAGCTCGACGGGATCGTCCCCGGCTTTGGACGATTCCGCCCGTGCCCCTGGGGTCTCGGCCCCGAAGTCCGTGGCGACAAACGGCACTGGATGGGGGAGTGGCCGAGCGACAGCGGCGGTCACTTCGGCCAGAGTGGCGCCCTCGTGCTGTTCAACGTGCGCGAGCGCATCGCCGTGGTCGCCACGAGCACCGTCGAGTTCGGACCCTGGGCCGTCGCGCACTGGCCGGGCTGGATCGACACGATGCGCACGCTCGCGCTGACGTCGTGACTGCGGCCCCGCTGCGCGTCGGCCTCGACCTCGACGGTTCACTGGAGTCACTCGGCGACTCGATGACCGACCTCGCCGACGCGCTCGCCAGCGCTGGTGGGTGCACCCTCGTGCGCTTTCGATCACGGACCCGGGCCCTGGTCGGTGACGCGCCCCTCGCGTCGCGGCTCTGGTGGTCGCCGTGGTGGCGGCGCGGCATGGGGCGCTCCATCGACCGGCTGCTGCCGCCGGTTGACGTGGTGCACGTGGCCGGCGTCGCCACGCCGCCCACCCGCGACGTCCCCGAGATCGTCTCGGTCGATGACCTGCGCGCCCTGCGCGAGGAGGCGCGCACGAGCCAGCGCGCGACCCAGCTGCGCCGGGTGGTCGCTCGTGGGGCGGTCGTCGTGGCGTCGAGTCAGGTCGCGCGCGACGAGGTCCTGCGCAACCTCGGCGTGGCGCGCGACCGGGTGGTCGTCGTGCCACCGGCGGTGCCCAACGTGGACCTGACGATCGACGGGGACGCGCTCGTCGTGAACGTCACCGGCGCGGTCGAGCACTTCATCCGTCTGGCCCCATCCCTGTGCGGCGCGGCCGACCGGATGGGCGCACGGGTCATAGCCCTGACGAGCGCCGCGGCGGCCCAGCGTGTGCGCCAGCGCGGCGTCGACGTGGACCTCGTCGCGCGTCGCGACGCGAGGAGGGCGCTCAGTCGGGCCCGGGTCGTCGTGCACGTGTCCGACGGCGCGCGCTTCCCCTCGTTCGCGATCGCCGCGCTCGAGGCGGGTGTGCCGACGATCGCGAGCTCGACGCCCATCAATCGAGAGCTGCTCGTTGGGGCGAGCGAGCTCGCCGACACCGACGCGGGCATCGTCGAGCAGGTCGAGGACCTCTGGTCCAACGAGCCGCGCCGCGCCCTCGCCCGGGCCGCGGGGTGGGCCCGGGCGGCGGACTTCGCGCCGTCGAGCGCGGCCACGGCGTACCTCGGCCTGTACGGCGACGTCGTGCGAGGCTGGGGCTCGTGATGATCACCATCTCGCTCGACCAACTCTCGCGACCCCAGCCCGGCGGGATCGCCACCTACGTCCGCGGACTCGTGAACGCGCTGGCGTCGCTCGACGCGGGCCCGTTGGTCGGCCTGGTGCCGTCGGACTCGGTCGACTTCGGCGAGCTCGCGATCACGCCACACCAGGTCGGCGTGCCGCTGGCCGCGCTCACCAAACTGTGGTCGCGCTGGCCCCTCGGCGTACCGCGCGAGTCCGACGTGGTGCACGCGGCTTCGCTCGCGGGTCCCTTCGGCGGCGGTCAGGCGGCGGCCGTGCACTCGGTCGCCGTGCACGACCTGCTGTGGCGCGACGAGCCCGACGCCACCACGCCACGCGGCCGGCGGTTCCACGAGCAGCGCCTGGCACTCCTGCGGCGCCGGCCCGACGTGCGAGTCTTCACCTCCTCGCCCGGACTCGACGAGCGACTGGTGGCGGACGGCTTCGACCGCGCTCGCCTGCACCGTATCCACCTCGGCGTCGACGACGACGTCACGCCCGCGCCCCTTGATGAGGTGACGCGCCGGCTCAGCCTCGCGGGCGTTTCCGGACCCTTCACGTTGTACGCGGGAACTCGCGAGCCCCGCAAGAACATCGAGCGCCTGCTCGCCGCCCACGCCCAGGCCCGGATTGCGGCGCCGGAGCTCGGCCCCCTCGTCGTCGTCGGACCGAGTGGGTGGGGGTCGATGACCCTTGACGGCGCCGTCGTGCTCGGTCGCGTGTCGCGTGAACTGCTGCGCGGGCTCTACCGCGACGCCGCGGTGGTCGCCTACGTGCCGCGCAATGAGGGTTGGGGGCTGCCACCGGTCGAGGCGCTCGCTCAAGGAACGCGCGTCGTCGCGAGCACGACGACGCCGAGCGTGCTCGCCAACCCCGAGGTCGACCTCGCTGACCCGCTCGACGTCGACGCCATCGCCGAAGCGCTCGGGCGCTCCCTCGAGCGAGCGAACACCGAGGACGCGCGTTCGGCGCGGCGGGCCTCGGTCGCTGCGCTCACGTGGCGCCAGTGCGCTCTCGACCACCTGGCGGGCTGGCGATGCGAGTAGCGCTCGACGTCTCGGCGGTTCCCCCCAAGGTTGCGGGCGCGGGCCGCTACGTGGTCGAGATCGCCCGGCGTCTGCCGGGGGCGGGGGTCGACCTCACGCTCGTGAGTCGCCGCGACGACGCGGATCGGTGGCGGACGTGGTCGCCCGACGCGTCGGTCGAGCCGCTCGTGCCCGTGGGGCGCGCCGCTCGGCTGGTCTTCGAGGCGTGGCGCCTGGGCGCCACGCCGGTCGCGCGGGCCGCCACGGTCTGGCACGGCCCGCACTACACGATGCCCCGCCGCGGCGCCACACCCACGGTCGTGACGATTCACGACCTCACGTTCTTTACGCACCCGCAGTACCACGAGCCGACCAAGGCGGCCTTCTTTCGTCGCGCGATCCGCTACGCGTCGGCCCACGCCCGGGTCCTCGTGTGCGTGAGCGAGTTCACGGCGCGCCAGCTGGACCAGATCGTGACCGACCACCCGCCGATCGTCGTCGCCGCGCACGGCGTCGACCTCGAGCGCTTCCGGCCCGAGACGCCGTCACCGCTCGAGGGGGCCGAACCGCCGTATCTGCTGTTCCTCGGCACCATCGAACCGCGCAAGGGGCTCGACACGCTGCTCGAAGCCTTTGCCGCGCTGTCGCGCGAGGTGCCCGAGCTCGAGCTCTGGCTGGCTGGGCAAGCGGGGTGGGCCGACGAGTCCGTGGGCCATCTCGTCGACGAGCACCCGGCGCGATCGCGAATCCGACGACTCGGGTTCGTCGACGACGCGTCCCTCCCGTCACTGCTCGCGCGCGCCCGCGCGGTCGTCTACCCGTCTCGCGTCGAGGGCTTCGGGCTCCCGGTGCTCGAGGCGATGGCCTGCGGCTCGACCGTGGTGACCTCGAGTGGCACCGTGATGGAGGAGATCGCCGACGGCGCGGCCCTCGTGTGCCCGCCGGGCGACCCGACCGAGCTCGCCGCGACGATCCAGCGGGCGATCGGTCTGGACGCCGCCACGCGGCTCGACCTGGGACATCGAGCACGCGAGCGCGCGGAGACCTTCACCTGGGCGTCGTCAGTGGACCGCCACCTCGAGGCCTACGACCTGGCGGTGCGATCGTGACGCGCTCGCTCGTCACCGGCGCCGGTGGCTTCGTCGGGCGCCACCTGATGGCCCACCTGGCGTCGTGCGGTGACGAGGTCGTCGGCGTCGATCGCGAGGTCGACGTGACGGACCCCGATGCGCTCGAGGCCGCGATCGCCGCCGCGGCGCCCCAGGTCGTGTACCACCTGGCCGCGATGACCCACGTCGGCGAGTCCTGGGCGCGGCCCGAGGCCTTCACGCGCGTGAACGTCCTAGGCACGAGCAACCTGCTCGAGGCCGCGCGCCGCGCCGCGCCCGAGGCTGTCGTGCTCATCGTGAGCTCGGCCGACGTCTACGGCGTGGTCGACGCCATAGACCTGCCGCTCGACGAGGGCCACGTCACGCGGCCCGCTAGTCCGTACGCCCAGTCCAAGATCGAGGCGGAGCGGGTGGCGCGCGAGGCCGCCCACCGGGGCCAGCGCGTGGTGATCGTGCGGCCCTTCAACCACATCGGGCCGGGACAGGCGCCGACCTTCGTGGTGCCCGCGCTCGCGTCGCGGCTGCTCGAGGCGCGCGACGCGGGCGCGACCAGCGTGCCCGTGGGCGACCTGTCGGCGCGCCGCGACTTCTGCGACGTGCGCGACGTGGTGCGCGCGTACCGGCTGCTCGGCTCCTTCGGCGCAGCGGGCGAGGTCTACAACGTGGCCTCCGGCCACGACGTCGCCATCGCCGACGTGGCGACCTGGCTCGTGGCGCGGATCGCGCCGCACGTCGAGCTCATCCGGTCCGAGGCGCTGCTGCGGCCCGTCGAGGTCCCCGTCTCGCGTGGCAGTTTCGCGAAGCTCCAGCGGGTCACGGGATGGGAGCCGCGAATTGCCCTTCGCGCGTCCCTCGAGGACGTGGTGGCCGAGCTCGAGGCCGGTCGCGCGAGGTAACAAACCTGATCACAAGCGCTAACACCCGATGGGTGCGTACCGATTCCGCCGATGTCGGCCAACTAGCCTGGAGTACTTGATGGATGTTCGTGCACCGGCGGTCGTCGCCGTCGTCGTTACTACGGGCCCCGGCCCGGGCCTCGAGGCCACGCTCGCGTCACTGGTCGCCCAGGACTACGCCGAGCTCAGCCTGCTCGTCGTGGCCAACGGCGAGAGCGAGCACGCCGCCGCTCGGGTGGCCGCCGTCGCCCCCGACGCGTTCGTGCGGGTACTCGCCGAGAACCGCGGGTACGCGGCCGCCTGCAATGAGGCGGTACTCGCCGTCGAGGGCGCGACGTTCTTCCTGTTCTGTCACGACGACGTGCGCCTCGATCCCGACGCGGTGCACCGCCTCGTCGAGGCGGCTTTCCGCATGAACGCCGGGGTGCTCACGCCCAAGGTCGTCGCCTACGACGACCCGCTGACCCTGCTGCACGTGGGACAGACCTGTGACCGCTTCGGCGTGGTCCAAGAGCGCGTCGAGCCCGGCGAGATCGACCACGGCCAGCAGGACCTCGAGCGCGACGTCTTCGTGGCGCCCGGCGGGGTCACGTTGATCCGCGCCGACCTCTTCGTGACGCTGCACGGGTTCGACCCCCTGATCCCGGCGCTCGGCGAGGACCTCGACTTCTGCTGGCGTGCCCAGCTCGCCGGGGCGCGCATCGTGGTCGCGCCCTCGGCGCGCGTCGCGCATCGCCAGACGATCGCGAGTGGGGAGCGAGCAATCACCGCGGCCGGGACGCGCAAGGCCAGCCGTCAGGACTTGCAGCGGCGACACCGACTGCTCGTCGTCGCCACGGGCTGGGGGCGCTGGACGGCTCTGAGCACGCTCGCCATGCTCCTCGTGCTCGACGTCGTCGAGCTGGTGGTCGCCATCGCGGGCCGTGACGGCGACCGCGCCGGCGCCATCCTGGGCTCGTGGCGCTGGCTGCTCGGCCACCGACGGCTGGTTCGCGAGCGCCGGCGCCACCGGCGAGTCTTCACCGTGCTGACCGACGACGAGCTGCGGCGCCTCCAGGTCGGGGGCGCCACGCGCTTGCGCAAGTTCATCGCGACCCTGCTGCGCGACGGGCTGGACCGCGCCCGCGGGATCCTGCCGCCCGACGAGCCCCCGGCCGAGCCCGACATCGACGCGGGCGTCGGCTTCGCCGCGGCCTTCGCCGAGGTCGACGCCTTCGACGACATCCCCGAGCGACCGGACTTCGCCGTGAGCCGGCCGTCGCGGTTCCTCACCAGCTTCCGCGCCCAGGCGTTCGCGATCGCCCTCGTCGCCGTGCTCTGGCTGATCGGCTCGCGCAACCTCGTCGCCATGCACCTGCCGCTCATCGGGCGGCTCGCTCCGCTCGACTCGTGGTGGTCGACCTGGCGGCACTTCTTCGCGTCGTGGTCGCCCAATGGTCTGGGCACGGGCACGCCCGGCATGCCCGGCTACGGCGTCTTGGCCTTCGCGGGCACCTTCGTGCTCGGCCGGATGGGCGTGCTGCCGCGCGTCGCGCTGATCTTCGCCGTGCCGGTGGGCGCCTTCGGCGTGGGCCGGCTCCTGCGGGGCCGGGTGTCGAACCGCGCGAGGCTGGTCGCAGTGCTCGCCTACGTGGCCGCGCCGATCGCCCTGAACATGATCAGCCAGGGTCGCATCGACGTGCTGATGGTGAGCGCCGGCCTGCCCTTCGTGACGCGGCGGCTCTTCGAGCTGCTCGGTGTCCCGGGATTCCGCGACGTCGCGTACCCGCCCGCCGTGCCCTTCGGGAACCGCGGCTGGCCCGCGACCCGCTCGGGTCAGCGGATGGTCGTCGTCATGGAGACCGCCATCTTGAGCGCGTTGGCGCCAGCGACGATCGTGGCCGTCGTACTCGTCGTGCTCGGCGTCGTGATCGCCCGGTGGTTCGAGCCCGACGCGGGTCAGGGTCACCCGTGGCGACTGCTCGGAGCGGTGCTCGGCGGCGTCGCGGTCTTCCTCGCCCCCATGACCGTGGACGTGGCGCTGGCCGGACGCCGAGCCCTCGAGGTCTTCGGGCTCGAGCGGGGCCCCTGGTCCGCGCCGTCGCTCGCCATGCTCGCCCGGGGCGCCGACGGCGGGTTCGGCGCTTCCTGGTGGGGATGGCTCCTACCCGGCGCGGCGGTCATCGGGCTCCTGCTCACCCGGGGCGATCGGCGCGTCATCGCCGGCAAGATGGCGACCATCGCCACGCTCGCGTTGGTGCTCGCGTCCCTGGTCGCGCGCCACTGGCTCGGGGCCTTCGCCCCCGACATCGACGTGATCCTGACGCTCTACGCGATCGCGATCGCCGCACTCGTCGGGCTGGGCGTGGCCGCACTCGAGTCAGACCTTCGCCAGGCCGGCTTCGGGTGGCGCCAGAGCGCCGCCGCGCTCTTTGTCGTGGCGATCGTGATCTCGGCCATCCCGCTGCTCGGTGACTTCGCGAGCGGTCGGTTCAACCTGCCCGTGACGAGCGTCGCTGAGTCCATGAGCGCGGCCGAGCCAGTGAGTGCCGGTGGCTATCGGATCCTGTGGCTCGGCGACCCATCGGTGCTGCCGATCGCGGGCTGGTCGGTGGCGCCGGGCCTCGCCGCGGCGACCTCGACCAATGGCCTGCCCGGCGGCTCGACCCTCTTCGCGCCACCGGACTCGGGAACCTCGGACGTCCTGCTCGAGGACATCAACCTCGCCCTCCTGGGTCGCACCGTGCACCTGGGCTCGCTGCTCGCCCAGGCCGGTGTCGCGACGGTCGTGGTGATGAACGCGCCGACCCCCGACTACGCCGGCGCCCAGGACGTGCCCACGCGTCCCGTGCCCGCCGCACTGGACGCCACGCTGGCGCGCCAGACCGACCTCGCCCTGCAGCTGCAGTCGCGCTCGGTGACGATCTACGCCAACGCCGACTTCCACGGACTGCTCGCCCAGTCGTCGCGCACGACGCCGACGGGCTGGACGCCACTGACGGGCAACACCTTCGGGACCGGTCCGGTCACCTCGGGGGCGACGGTCGTGGCAGGGCTGGCCCCGGCGAGCGCCTTCGCCCTTGACGTCAACGGGGCCGCCGCGACGCGGCGCACCGCCTTCGGCTGGGCGCCGACCTACCTCGTCAATCACTATTCGGGCCCGGTCACCGCCCAGCTCGTGCTGCACCAGTTCCCCCTCAATGGACTGCTCGCGCTGTTCACCCTGGGGCTCTGGGCCATCGTCTGGCTCGGCATCGGATCGGTCCAGCGGATCGAATGGCTCTTCGCGCGCCGTCGGCGGACGGTGCGCGCGGTGCACGAGGACCGGTCGTGAGTCGCCGACCCCTCGTCCTCGCCCTCGCGGTCGTGATCGCCGCGACGGCCGCCGCGACGAGCTCGCTGCACGCGTCCAATCCGACCGAGTCCGCCGCGAGCCTCTCCACGGGACCGGTCGAATCCACTGCCCTCTACTGCGCCGGGCTCGGGGCGTCGGGCTCGCCCGCCGGCCATGTCGTCGTGCTCAACACCGCCGACCACGCTCGTGACGTCGCCGTCGAGGTCGACACCGACACCGGCGCCAGGTCGATGAGCCACCTGCGGATCGCGGCGCACGCCTCGGCCTCGGTGGCGACGCCGGCCGCCGGCCACTGGTTCGGTGTGTCGCTCGTCGTCAACGGCCGCGGCGTGGTCGCCGACGAGCTCAACGCCGCCGGCACCGCCCAGACCCCGTGCCTCGACGCGGGAACCACCAACTGGTTCGCGAGTGGCCTTGACACCAAGGTCGGCTCGAAGGCCTACCTCGTGCTCTACAACCCGTCGTCCACCGCCGCCGTCGTGAACGTCACCGTCGAGACCGCGGCGGGCTTCTCGGCGCCGGCGCCCTACCAGGGCGTGGCGATCGCGGCGCACCGGGTCGTCGCCCTCGACCTCGGGGTCCGCGTCGTGGACCAGGCGAACGTGGGGGTGCACGTGCGCGTCATCCGCGGCGGGGTGGTGACCACCGCGGTCCAGCAGTCCGGGACGTTCACCTCCTTCAACGCGGGCTCGGCCTCGCTCGGACGGACGTGGTGGTTCCCGCGCGTGACCACGGTGAGCGGCTCCTTCGCCCAGCTCTACCTCACCAATCCCTCCGACGCGAGCGCGTCGGTCACGGCGACGATCGGGCTCGCGCCCTTCACCGTGGCCCCCCAGCAGGTCACCGTGGCGCCCTTCTCGACTGGTTCGATCCTGATCACGCCCAACTCCGCGGTGCCCGCCCACGGCTACGCCACGGTGCGGCTGCGCTCGAGCGTGCCGATCGCGGCGAGCCTGGCGACGGGCACGCTGAGCGGGGTGTCGCTCTCGGTGCCGGCCACGCCGTCCAATCTCTACCTCGTCAGTGACTTCTCGGGCCACGGCTTCGACGCGCTGAGCGCCACCAACGTCGGTTCTCGGCCGCTGGCGGTGACCGTGACGGTGCTCGGGACGATCGCGACGAGCCGAGTGGTGACGGTCGCGCCGGGCGCGACGGTCGACCTGCGCGGCCGCGACGGCCTGCCCACGACCTTGCGCGGACGCTCGTTCCTGATCGCCGCCGACCGGCCCGACCTCATCGTGGCGACGACGCTGCCAACGACCCCGGCGGGGATCGTCGTGGTGTCCGCGCTACACGGAGGGTAGTGTCGGCGGCTGCCAGGTCGGAGCCACGACGTCGGCACTCACCGAGACCGGGGTCTCGGCCGGTGTGGCTGGTGCGGCCGGCGCGCGGCCGACGCCCGACAGCGTGCTCACGGTCTTGGCGCCCTGGGGGTGCACCGGCTCGCCGTGGGCCTCGTCGATGAGTCGCGCGGCCTCCTCGCCGTCGATCGTCTCGTGCTCGAGCAGCGAGCGGGTGAGCGCCTCGAGGCCGCGACGGTGCAGCGTGAGCACCTCGATCGCCCGGGCCTCCTGCTCGCGCAGGATCCGCTCGACCTCGTCGTCGATCATCTGGGAGGTGTGGTCGGAGTAGTCGCGGGTATGCATCAGGTCCTCGCCGAGGAAGACCTGGTTGTTCGAGCCCCACGCCATCGGACCGATCTCCTTGGACATGCCCCACTCGCGCACCATGCGACGCGCGAGGTCGGTGTTGCGCTGCAGGTCGTCCGCGGCGCCCGTCGAGAGGTCGCCGTAGACGAGCAGTTCGGCGACCCGGCCGCCCATGCGCATGCACAGGGCATCCTCGAGGTGTTGGCGAGACATGATGTGCCGATCCTCCTCGGGCAAGGTCATCGTCACCCCGAGCGCCATGCCTCGCGGGATGATCGTGATCTTGTGCAGGGGGTCGGACTTCTCGAGCACGTAGGCGAGCAGCGCGTGACCGCTCTCGTGGAAGGCGATGCGCTCGCGCTCGTCGTCGTGCAGGATCATCGTGTCGCGTTCCTGGCCCATCATCACCCGGTCGCGGGCGGACTCGAAGTCTTCCATGCCAATGGTGGCCGAGTGTCGGCGCACCGCGTGCAGCGCGGACTCGTTCACCAGGTTCGCGAGGTCCGCACCGCTCATGCCCGGGGTGCCGCGCGCGACCATATGCAGGTCCACACTCGGGTCGAGTGGTTTGTTCTTCGAGTGCACCTCGAGAATCGGGAGTCGTTCCTCCAGGTCAGGGAGGGGAACGACGATCTGGCGGTCGAAGCGGCCGGGGCGCAGCAGCGCCGGGTCCAGCACGTCGGGCCGGTTGGTGGCGGCGATGACGACGACGCCCTCGGCGGGGTCGAAGCCGTCCATCTCGCTCAGCATCTGGTTCAGTGTTTGCTCGCGCTCGTCGTGGCCGCCGCCCACGCCGGCGCCGCGCTTGCGGCCGATCGAGTCGATCTCGTCGATGAAGACGATGGCGGGGGACTGCTTGCGGGCCGTGTTGAAGAGGTCACGAACGCGGCTGGCACCGACGCCGACGAACATCTCCATGAAGTCCGAGCCCGAGACCGAGAAGAACGGCACCCCGGCTTCGCCGGCGACCGCTCGCGCGAGCATGGTCTTACCCGTGCCCGGCGGACCCACGAGGAGCAGTCCCTTCGGGATCAGGGCGCCCACCTCGCGGAAGCGCCCGGGATTCTTCAGGAAGTCCACGACCTCGCCGATCTCCTGCTTGACCCCGAGGTAGCCCGCGACGTCGGCGAAGGTGATCTTGGGCTTGTCCTGGTTGAACTGCTTGGCCTTGGAACGTCCCACCGACATCATGCCGTTCATCTGACCACGGGCCTGGCGTCCGGCGTAGATCATGAACAGCGCGAAGATCAGAATCCAGATCAGGTACGGCAGGAACGTCGAGGCGAAGCTCGACGGGTTGGAGAACGTGACGTTGACGTTGTTCGCTCGCAGGGTGTCGATCTCACTGGAGATCGCCGGGGCGGGACCGTTGGCGGTGTAGTTGGTCCCGTCCAGGAGCTGGCCCGAGATGACGCCGTTGGCGTTGTCGACCGTGGCCGAGACCACCTTCTGGTTGTGGACGTCGCTCAGCAGCGTCGAGTACGAGATGGTCCGGACGGTCTTGCTCTGGAAGAGCGACGGGATGAAGAGAATGCCAACGACGAAGGCGATGATCGCGATCGTGATGATCCGGCGCCGCGACTCGGGTGCCATCGGGCGCTCACCCGACGGCAGCAATCTCTTTAGGCCGGGCTTCTCGTTGGGTGGTGTGCTCACCATTCCAATCTAGAGGTCTACGTGCGACACGAGGCCCGCACGGGGCCAATCGGGTGACGCGTTAGCGTAGGGGCCTGTGGACAACGCGCCCGACGTCGATCGATCGGTGCGGCCCGGCGCCGTGCTCGTCGCGGCCGTTGCGGGGTTCGTCATCGGCGAATTGTTCGCCTCGGCGCTGGTGGGCACGGCGGCGACGCTCGCGCACTATCCCGGTGGCTTCGCCGGCCTCGCCGCTGCCCGTGAAAATCCCTGGTGGGCGAGTTCACTGAGTCTCGTCGGTCTCTGGGTCGGCTTCATCGTGGCCATCGTGGCCGCGACACGCGTGGGTGGGCTGCGGCCGTGGCCCCACCAGTGGCGCTTCACCCTGGGGGACCTCTGGTTCGTGGCGCTCGGCGTCGGGGCCCAGATCGTCGTGGGGGTGCTCTATCGGCCCTTCCATCTCCGGCACCTGAACGCACCCGTCGACAAGCTCTTCGGCGCCGCCCACGGCGCCGGCTTCGTGCTCCTCGTGGTCCTTACGACCTTCGGCGCGCCCATCGTCGAGGAGTGGTTCTTCCGCGGCGTCGTGTTTCGCGGCATCGCCGCGCTCGCCGCGCCGCGCTCGCCGCGCCTGGCCGTCGCCATCGCGGTCGTGCTGAGCGCCCTAATCTTTGCTGGCGTGCACGGCGAGGCCCGCCAGTTCGCCGGGCTCGCCGGACTCGGCGTCGTGCTCGCCATCGTGGCGTGGCGCACCAAGCGGCTGTTGCCGAGCACGCTGACTCACGTGTCCTTTAACGCGGTCGCGATGGCGTCGGTCATCGCGCATCGGGTGCACTGATGCGCCGGTCCACGGGAGCGTGGCTCGACGCCTTCGTCATCGGGTCGGTGATCGCGGTCACGCTGTGGTCGCTACACCCGAACCTCGTCTTCTCGACGAGCACCATCACCGGCGGTGACACCGGTGCGCACCTCGCGCTGCCGGCCTACCTGCGAAGCATCGGCAACCCGTTCGACCTGACACCGTGGTACCCGGGCTGGTTCGCCGGGATGCCCGCGTACACGTACTACTTCATCCTGCCCGACCTGCTGGCGACGCTCGCGAGCTACGTGATCAACGCGGCGCTCGCCTTCAAGCTGGCGACAATCCTCGGCTCGGTGCTCATGCCGATCGGCGCCTACCTGCTCGGGCGACTGATGCGCGCGCCGCGGCCCATCCCCGCCGCCCTGGCCGCGGCGACCCTGCCCTTCCTCTTTGACGCGTCCTTCACCATCGACGGGGGGAACCTCTTCTCGACGATGGCCGGCGAGTACGCGTTCTCGCTGTCCCTGGCGCTCGCGCTTCTGACCATCGGGCTCTTCGCGCGCGGCATGCGCACCGGGCGCGGCTACTGGTGGGCGGCCATCGGCCTCGCCCTGACGCTCTTTGCGCACGTGCTGCCGTTCTTCTTCGTGGTCGGGGTCGTCGGGGTGCTACTCGTCTTTGAGATCCTGGCGCGCCACGGCTGGGGTGATCGTCGCGATCCCGTCGTGCCCGGCGACGCGGCACGGCCGTTCCGCTTCGCCCTGGGCGCTGGCCTGTTGACGGCGGGACTCGGCGCGTGGTGGCTCCTGCCGTTCGGGTTCAGCCAGCAGCTCACCAACTCGATGGGCTACACGAACGACAACGTCTCGAACCTGCACGCCATCTTCACGACGCTGGGCTGGTACACCTCGACCGGCGCCGCCGCGGGGGACCGGTGGGTGATCGCGATGGCCGCCGCCGCAGTGATCCTCGCCTTCATCGTGCGCGACTACCTGGGCATGGTGCTCGCCACGGTCACCGTGGTGACCCTCGCGGCCTTCGTTGCCGACCCCCAGGGCGTCATCTGGAACGAGCGTCTCGTGCCCTTCTGGTTCATCGCCATCCACCTCGCCGCCGGCTGGCTCGTCGGCTACCCACTGGCGCGGTGGTCCGAGCACGTGCGACTCGAGGGCCAGTCCGCGACCGCCGACGTGGGCCAGGGACCCGCCGTCGAGAGGCCGCAACCGGCCGACGCGGCGACGGGCGCGACTGACGTGACACCGATCGAGACGACGCCCGCCGCCACTATCCCCGTGCTTCAGCGAGACGACGACGCGGTGCGCGCGCATCGCGCTCGGCGCGCGCTCGTCGCCACGGTGCTCGTGGGTCTGGCCGGGCTCGCGTCGACGGTTCCCGGGCTCATCCCCGCGTCGGCCTCGGCCCTCGGCCTCTCGACGAGCGGCAACCAGGTCTCGAGCTGGGCGGCGTGGAACTACTCGGGTTACCAGGGCAAGCCAGCGTGGCCCGAATACCACGACCTCATGACGACGATGGCGCGCGTCGGGGCCCGATACGGCTGTGGCCGGGCCATGTGGGAGTACTCGCCCAGTGAGAATCGCTTCGGGACGACCATGGCGTTGATGCTCCTGCCGTACTGGACGAACAACTGCATCGACTCGATGGAGGGGCTCTTCTTCGAATCCTCGGCGACCACGCCGTACCACTTCCTCGACCAGGCCGAGCTGAGCAGCCAGCCAAGTAACCCGCAGGTCGGTCTGCCCTACGGCCCGCTCAACGTCGCCGAGGGCGTGACGCACCTGCAGATGCTCGGGGTTCGCTACTACATCGCCTTCTCGCCCCTGGCCGTCGCCGAGGCCAACGGCGACCGCGAGCTGCACCTGGTCGCCCAGACCCGCGCCTGGCCGTCGCCCGGGGTTCGCTGGCGCATCTACCGTATCGACTCGAGCCCGCTGGTCCAGGGACTCACCACCGATCCCAACGTCGTCGCCGGCCTCGCGAGCCGCGTCGCGTGGCTCAGGGCGAACACGAAGTGGTGGCTCGACCCGGCGAAGTGGTCGGTGCTCGCCGCGGCGAGCGGTCCGTCCTCGTGGCCGCGCGTGTCCTCGATCAACGACCTGCACGGCAGCGTCCACCTAGCCCACGAGACGGTGACCCACGTCGTCGTCGGCCTGCAACGCCTCTCGTTCCACGTCGACCGGTTGGGTGTGCCCACCCTCGTGAAGGTCTCGTTCTACCCCCGCTGGCACGCGGTCGGGGCCACGGGACCCTTCCGGGTGAGCCCGAACCTTATGGTGGTCGTGCCCACCAGCCACGAGGTCACGCTGAGCTACGGGTCCACGCCGGCGACCACCATTGGCAACTGGGTGACCGACGTCACAGTCGGGCTCGGCATCGTCGTCGCGTGGTTCGCTCGCCGGAGGCGTCGACGGTCCCGGGGGTAGCATGACCAGCGTGGATACCGACGCCATCTTCAAGGCCTACGACGTGCGCGGCACGTATCCCGACCAGCTCGACGAGGTCGTGGCCCGGGCCGTCGGTGCCGCCTTCGCCCGATTCGCCCAGTCTCCGAGGCTCGTGATCGGTCGCGACATGCGCGAGTCGGGCGTCTCACTCAGTGCTGCCTTTAGTGACGGCGCGCGAGGCGAGGGCGTTGAGGTCGTCGACCTCGGCCTCGTCTCGACGGACCTGCTCTACTTCGCCTCGGGGTTCCTCGAATCGCCCGGCGCCATGTTCACCGCCTCGCACAACCCGGCGCGCTACAACGGCATCAAGCTCTGCCTCGCGGGGGCACGGCCGGTCGGGGTGGAGTCGGGACTGCTCGACATCGCCGCGGACGCCGAGCGCCTGCTCGGGGTCCAGGCGCCTCCACGGGCAGACCGGATCGAGCGGGACCTCTGGCCCGACTGGATCAGCCACGTGCACTCCTTCATCGACGTCACGGCCCTGCGGCCGCTGCGCATCGTCGCCGACGCCGCCAACGGCATGGGGGGCCTCGTGGCCCCGCGGGTCTTCGCGGGGCTGCCCGTCGAGCTCGAGGTGCTCTACCCCGACCTCGATGGCACCTTCCCGAACCACCCGGCCGACCCGCTCAACCCGGCGAACCTCGTCGACCTGCAGCGCCGGGTGCTCGAGACCGGGGCCGACATCGGGCTCGCCTTTGACGGCGACGCCGACCGGGTGTTCGTCGTCGACGAGCGCGCCGAACCGGTGTCAGGCTCGACGACGACCGCGATGGTCGCGGCCACCCTGCTCGACCGCAACCCCGGCGCGACCGTGCTCTACAACCTCATCTGCTCCAAGTCCGTGCCCGAGGTCATCGCCGAGCACGGCGGCGTCGGGGTGCGCACGCGAGTCGGCCACAGCTACATCAAGCAGGTCATGGCCGAGACCGGCGCCGTCTTCGGCGGCGAGCACTCGGGCCACTACTACTACCGCGACAACTACCGCGCGGACTCGGGCGTCATCACGGCACTCATCGTGCTCGAGCTGCTGAGCCGCTCGAGCGAACCGCTCTCGGCACTGCAGGCGCCCTTGCGGCGCTACGCCTCCTCGGGGGAGCGCAACACCGAGGTGGCCGATCCGGCCGCCACGGTCCGGGCCGTCGCCCGGCGCCTCGTCGCCGAGGGCGTCGCGGTCGACGAGCTCGACGGGCTGAGCGCCGACTACGGCTCGTGGTGGTTCAACCTGCGACCGTCCAACACCGAGCCGCTGCTGCGGCTCAACGTGGAGGCGGCCGACGACTCGAGCTGCGCGCGTCACGTCGAGGAGGTCCTCGCCATGATCAAGGAGGCGTGATGGCTCTCGACTCGTTCCTGCTCGAACTGCTCGAGGACCCGGTCGACCACGGGCCGCTGCTGTACCTCGAGAGCGCGAGCGTGCTCTACAACCCGCGCCGTGGCGTCGCCTACGAGGTCCGCGGTTCGATCCCGGTGCTCTTGCCCAACGAGGCGCGGGCCGTCACGGACGAGGAGCGAGACCAGTACGGCGCGGATCCCGCGGCCCGTTCGACGGGTCGGCCGTCTAGCTGAGCCGCTCGACGATCATGGCCATGCCCTGGCCGCCGCCGACACACATCGTCTCGAGCCCGTAGCGCGCGCCGCGGTCCTCGAGGCCGTTGAGCAGCGTGGTCATGATCCGAGCACCGGTCATGCCGAAGGGGTGCCCGAGCGCGATGGCCCCGCCGTTCACGTTGAGCTTGTCCCAGCTGATGCCCAGGTGCTTGGCCGAGGGGATCACCTGGGCGGCGAAGGCCTCGTTGATCTCGACCAGGTCGATGTCGTCGATGGTCAGGCCGGCGCGCGCGAGAGCCTGACGGCTCGCCTCGACCGGGCCCAGGCCCATGATCTCAGGGTTGAGCGCACTCACGCCGCTCGAGACGATGCGCGCGAGGGGCGTGAGACCGAGCGCCTTGGCGCGGGTGTCACTCATGACGATGACGGCGGCCGCCCCGTCGTTGAGCGGGCAGGCGTTGCCGGCCGTGACCGTGCCGCCCTCGCGAAAGACCGGGGCGAGGGCGGCGAGCTTCTCGAGCGTGGTACCGGCGCGCGGGCCGTCGTCGGTGCTGATCACGCGACCGTCGGGCAGGGTCACGGGGATGATCTCGCGCTCGAAGAAGCCGTTGTGCTGGCTGGCGACGGCGAGCTCTTGGCTGCGTAAGGCGAACTCGTCCATCTCGGCGCGCGAGACGTGCTCGTACTCGGCCACGTTCTCGGCGGTCTGGCCCATGGCGATGTAGACGTCGGCGAGTCCCGCGCTCGGGGCCCAGGGGTCCCCGACGCGCTCCGAGCGCGAGGCCGTCCGGGCAACCGCGTCGGCGAAGAGCGGGTTCATGGCCTTGGCGATGTCCGAGGCCCCGTTGCCAAAGCGCGACACCGTCTCCACGCCCGCGGCGATGAACACGTCGCCCTCGCCGGCCTTGATGGCGTGGGCGGCCATGCGGATCGTCTGCAGCGAGGAGGAGCAGTACCGGTTCACGGTCACCCCGGGCACGGTGTCCAGGCCCGCCAGGATGGCCACGACGCGCCCGAGGTTGAACCCGGATTCGCCCGCGGGCTGACCGCAGCCCATGATGAGGTCGTCGATCGTCGTGGGGTCCAGCTGGGGGACCTTGGCCAGCACCTCGGCGACGACGTGCGCGGCGAGGTCGTCGGGGCGCATGTCGACGAGCGAGCCCTTGAAGGCCCGGCCGATGGGCGTGCGGCCGGTAGCGACGATGACGGCTTCTGGCATTGGCTTCTCCTCAGTAACTAAGCAATCTCGAGAGCATACTCATTGGTAACTGCGGTGTTGGTTGACGCCGTCAGCCCAGGTCGAGGGGGCCGGCGTCGTCAAATCCCTGGCGAATGCCCTGGCCGGCTCGTCGGGCCAGCTGCTCGGGTTCAAAGAGCATCCAGTAGGCGTTTCGCGCGTGCTTGCGCGAGCGGTTCTCAAAGACCGACGCCAGGACGGCCGGGTCGTCGGCCTCGTCCTCGTGGACGAAGACCTCGAGGATGGGCGTCGAGGTGAGCAGCTGGGCCTGCATGATGCCCAGCGCCGCCTCGTGCGCGCACTGCTTGTCGATGGGAGCCTTGCCGGGCATGCCCAGCGCGACGACGATCGAGCAGCCGTCGCGCTCGATGAGGTTCTTCGCCGCCACCGCCAGGTCCTTGAAGCCGGGGACCGTTCGCGAGACGACGGTGAATCGGCTGTCGAAGCCCGGACACTCGGCCAGCTCGGCGCGCGCCGCGGCTCCCATGTCGTAGCGGGCGAACATCGTGTCCACCACCCCGATGCGTACCGGGTCGTGGGCTGTGGAATCCTTCGTAGACATCGCTACCTCCGTTGCAACTGAGTGCACTCTAGTGAGTCCACTCATGCTGCACTCCTCACGGAGTTGCTCGGCCCGACAGGTGCCGGACCTCCCTTTCGCGTGTCTTCGCCAGCCGCTGAGTGAGACCCAGTCTGACGCTCGGCTCCACGCTTCACCGGGGCTCTGACTGAGCCCAGGCTCGCCCAGCGGGCGAGATTGATGGCGGCGTTGTCGTCGCGCTGGTGCGACGAGGAGCACTCCTCACAGGTCCAGTGCTCCAACCAGCCAATGTCTTGGACATGGCCACAGGCGTGGCACGTCTTTGATGAGGGAAAGAACCGGTCGGCTTCGATCAACTGCGACCCGTACCAGGGGCACTTGTAGCGAAGCTGACGACGGATTTCTCCGAGTGCCGCGTCGGAGAGCCCCCGTCGGCGCGAATGCGCACCGGGTAGTCCCTTCTGTCGCAGCAGCGACGCCGCGTCCAGGCCTTCGACCACCACCACGCCGTGGGTCTTGGCGAGGTGGGTGGTGAAGACGTGGATGGTGTGACGGCGAACGTGGGCGACCTGTGTGTGGAGTCGCGTGATCTTCGTGGCGCTCTGTCGATACTGTCGCGAACCACGGGTGCGCCTGGCCCGTTGGCGCTGGAGCCGACGCAGTTCGCCGAGGCGATGTTCGAGGGCTCGGGGGTTCTCGAGCCCGCCGATCACCTCGTTGGTGGTAGCGACGGTCGCGAGACGCCGCACGCCCACGTCAATACCGATCACCGAGTCGGGTTGGGCAACGCCCGTGCGTTGGGGACGAGTGACACTCACTCGCACCGCCGCACTAATGCGCTCGCCTTGGCGTGAGACCGCGACGCCGAGGATCTTGGCTCGATTCAGTGCGATGAGCCGCTCGATGCGTCGGGTGTTCTCGTGGGTGCGGATGGTGCCGAGCACCGGGAGGGTCAGGTGGCGACGATCGGCTTCCAGCCTCATGGTGCCAGTAGTAAAGGAAAATCGATCCCGGTCACGGCCACGCTTCTTGAACCGGGGAAAGCCGACTGGGCGGCCCCTGACCACGCCCGTGCGCGACTGCTGCCAGCGCCAGTAGGCGTCGGTGGCGCCACGCACGCCGTCGGCGAAGACCTCCTTGGAGACCTCGGGCCACCAGACCTCACCGGTCGCGGCGTCGACACAGACTTCGTCCTTCTGTGCGTTCCAGCGCTTGCGCAAGGCGTAGAAGGAGGGCGGGGTGCTTGACTCGCCGGTGTCGCGATAGTGCTCGAGGTCGGCTTTGATCTTCGCGAGCGTCCAGTTGAAGGACTTGCGGCGAGCGCCGAAGAACCGCGCGATCTGGACGGACTGTTCGGCGGTGGGATCGAGCGCGAAGGCGAAG
Source organism: Actinomycetes bacterium (assembly GCA_021818025.1). Classification (GTDB taxonomy): domain Bacteria; phylum Actinomycetota; class Acidimicrobiia; order Acidimicrobiales; family RAAP-2; genus RAAP-2. The sequence goes on from JAKAFH010000004.1 coordinate 34,319, forward strand.
GCCTGGATGATCTGGCCATCGGGTGGGCAGTATCTAGGCGGCATCAGCTTCTTCCTGACCTGCCGAAAGGACTTTCGCCGCTCGGTGTGCGGCCGCGCGTTTGCCGTAGAGGCGAGCGCAGAAGGAGGTCAGCACCTCGGTCATGTCGCGCACGAGGTCGTCGTCGACTTCCGCGTCGTCGACCACGAGACGTCGGCCATTGGCCTGAAGCGTGGCAGCGACATACTCGGAGCCGAATCTAGCGAGGCGGTCCCGGTGTTCGACGATGATGGTCGTGACCGTCGCGTCGGAGAGGAGCCCGAGGAACTTGCGGCGCTGGCCATTGAGACCGGACCCGATCTCGGTCACGACACGGTCAATCGAATGGCCGTTCGTTGTCGCCCACGTGGTGACCCGCGCAACTTGGCGGTCGAGGTCTTCTCGTTGGTCGGCTGAGGAGACCCGCGCATAACTGACGGTCGACCCACTGTGGGGTGTTGCGGTTTCGAGATCGCCGACGAGAATCAAGCGCCCGACCTGACGCGCAGGCACCGGCAGCGTCCCTTCACGGAACCACCGATAGGCGGTCTGGGGATGGATCCCCTGCATGTCCGCCCACTCACTCACGTTCATTGCTACGAAGTCTTGCGTAGCGGTGTCACATCAGATGGCAGCCCCCGCCAGTGTAGGGATTCGCTCAGCGAGGAGCGAGGCCGAGAATCGCCTCCTCGAGGGTGACGCCCACCGGCACGATCGCGATGGTCGGCACCGCCACGCCCGCGTCGACGTAGCGCGCGACGTGGTCGCGGCACGCGTCATAGGACCCGTGGATGATCAGCGCGTCCACGACCTCGTCGGGGATCGCCGCGTTGGCGAGCTTGCGGTCGCCGGCGGCCCAGGCCTCCCACATCGGGCCGAGCTGCTCGGCGCGTCCGAGCCACCGGTGGAACTCGGCGTAGGCCCTGACCGTGAGGTACGAGGAGATCATCCGGCGCCCGACGGTGCGCGCGAGGTCGGCGTCGGGCGTGGGCACGACGAACAGACGGGCCGCGATGGTCTTGTCGAGGCCCACCTCGGCGCGACAGGTCGCCACGTCCTCGGCGGCGAGCCAGTTAAGGATCGCCCCGTCGGCCTCGGCGCCGGCGAGTCGGAGCATGGTCGGGCGCAGCGCGCCGAGCAGGATCGTCGGGCGCTGGGTCACCGGGCGCGAGAGCTTAAAGCCGTGGATGGCGAAGGTGTCGAATTCCTCGTCGATCTTCTCGCCGGCGAGCGCCCGATTCACGAAGCGAAGGACGTCGCGGGTGCGTGCGAAGGGCCGCTCGTAGGCGATGCCGTTCCAGCGCTCGACGACCGGCTGGCTCGAAGCGCCGAGGCCGACGATGAGCCGGTCGCCGGCGACCTCGGCCAGCGCCGCGATCGTCATGGCGAGCAGGCCCGGCCCGCGGGTGAAGGTCGGCGCCACCGCGAGCCCGAGGTTGAGCCGCGGCTCCCACGCCGCGGCGAGGGCGAGTGGCGTGAACCCGTCGGTGCCATCGACCTCGGCGGACCAGACGTCGGTGTAGCCGAGGTCCACGAGGCGCGTGTACCACGCGCGGTGCTCGGCCAGCGTGACGCCGTCGAAGGGGATCGTGATGCCGTAGCGCGAGGTCATGCCCCAGTGTGCCAGAACTGGCTAGTGCAGGTAGTCATCGCCGCGCGCGGGCGGCACGGTGAAGCCGCGACGCTCGAGGTCTCGTTCCCAGCGATCGATCACCGTCTCGAGCACCGCCACCCGGGCGTAGTGCTTGTCCTCGGCGGCGATCAGGTCCCAGTGCGCGTGGGCGTGGTCGGTCCAGTCGAGCAGGTCGGACAGCGCGTCGAGGTAGGCAGGGCGCAGGCCGCGGTTGCGCCAGTCGTCCGGGGTCAGCTTCCAGTGCTTGAGCGGGTCCTTGGCGCGAACGTTGAAGCGCGACAGCTGCTCGTCGTCCGAGATGTGCAGCCACAGCTTGACGATCGTGACCCCGTCGTTGACCAGGGATCGCTCGAACTCGACGATCTCCTCGGCCGAACGCTTCACGGTGTCGTGGTCGATCAGCTCCTCGACCCGCTCGACCAGGAGCCGGCCGTACCAGGACCGGTCAAAGACCGTCATCTCGCCCCAGCCGGGCAGGTGCGGCCAGAACCGCCAGAGGAAGTGGTGACGCCGCTCCTCGTCGGTGGGAACGCTGATCGGGATCACCCGCACGTGGCGCGGGTCGAGTGCACCGGTGAGCCGACGGATCGCGCCGCCCTTGCCGGCGGCGTCGAAGCCCTCGAAGAGCACGATGAGCCCGGGACCGGTCTGGTGGGGCTCGAGCAGCCCCGCGGTCAAGAGGCGCAGGTGCACCAGCCGGCGCTGGGCGGCGAGGATGCGCACCTCGGATTCCTCGCGCGAGAGCTTGGCGGTGAGGTCGATTCCGTCGATGGCTTTGCTCATCACCCTCCCAGTCATGGTCACGGTATCGCACGTGGTCGTGCTCGTCAGGTCGCGTTTCGTAGGATTGGGCGAGGGAGGGTTGATGCGCGCGAGACTCTGGGTGGCGGCGATCGCCGCACTCGCGCTGCTCCCAGTCACGCTGGGTGCCGCGGCACCGCTCAGTCAGCCACGGCCCGTTTGCCTTCGGGGTTTGACGCCGAGCTCGCCCGGACCGGGGGCGATCTGTTCGCACTGGCGGCGACTCGACCCGTGGTCGCGGGTGCCGACCGTCTACGCCACGACCTTTCGACCCGATCCCCACGGCGCGACGATCGTGTACGCGACCTGGCTGCGTAGTTCGGCCTCGATCCTGGCGCTCTATCCCGGTTACCTCGGCCCGGGCGCGACCACGCTGGCCCGAGGCCCCGAAGAGGTGCCCCCGACGGCGCGGGGCCGGCTGCTCGCGACCTTCAACGCCGGCTTCTACGAGGCCGACAGCGCCGGGGGGTTCTACGTGAATCGCACGCTCTACTTCCCGATGCTGCGCGGGCTCGCCACGGTCGTGCGCTATCGCACGGGCGCCGTGGACGTCGTGAGCTGGGCCGGCGGGCCCCGCCCGGGGGCGAACGTGGTCATGGCCCGACAGAACCTGTCGCTACTCGTGGCGAACGGGCGCCCGACGGCGCTCGCCGCTGATAACGCGGCGTGGGGACTCACCTTGCACGGCGTGCCCGCCGTGTGGCGAACGGCGCTCGGGATCGACGCGGCCGGCAACCTGATCTACGCCGCGGCCCCGGCCCAGACGGCGGCGAGCCTCGCCCAGGTGATGGTGGACCTGCACTGCGTGCGCGCCATGGAGCTCGACATCAACCCCGAGTGGCCGATCTTCGTCGCCTACGGCCGTCCGGGCGCGGGCCAGGCGTCCCTCGTCGTGCCCAACCCGAACCAGATCCCGGGCCGTTTCCTCTACCCGAGCACCAAGGACTTCTTCGCGCTGTTCCAGACCACGACGCCCGGTGAAGCCCAGCCGTGGTAGGCCGCCACGCGACGAGGTCGGGACGTCGGGGCTGGGTCGTGGTGGCCAGCGTCGGGGCGGCCGCACTCGTGGTGACTGGCGTCACGATTGTCGCGACGCAGTCCTCACCGCCGCCCACGACGACGACAACGACCACGGTCACGACGGTGCCTCCCACGACCACGACCACGGCGCCCCCGACGGTCACCATCGACGCCGTTGGCGACACCGAGCTCGGCAATACGCCCACGCTGCCGTCCGATCCGTCGGCCTACCTCGCGCCGCTGCACCAGTACCTCGAGGCGCCGATCGTCTTTGGCAACCTCGAGGGCACGATGACCTCGGCCACGCGCTCCAAGTGCGTGGCGACGCCGAAGTTCTGCTACGCGTTCAAGGTGCCGACGAGCTACGCGCGCGACTACCGGGCCGCGGGATTCACCGTGCTCAACAGCGCGAACAACCACGCCTACGACTACGGCGCGGCCGGGGTCGCCTCGACGTCACGGGCGCTCGCTGGGGCCGGGATCGTGCAGGCGGGACTGCCCGGCCAGATCGGGGTGGTGCGCGACGGCCCCGTCCGGGTCGCCTTCGTAGACTTCGCGCCCTACTACAACACCAACAACATGCTCGACTTCGCCCAGGCGGCGACGCTGATCGCCGCCGCGCACCGCCAAGCCCAGGTCGTCGTGGTCTACATGCACGCCGGCGCCGAGGGCCCCGCGGCCGCGCACGTGACGCGACGGACCGAGACCTTCGTGGGCGAGAACCGGGGGAACCCCTACGCCTTCGCCCACGCCGCCATCGACGACGGTGCGGACTTGGTCATCGCGAGCGGCCCGCACGTGCTGCGCGGCCTGCAGTGGTACCGCGGCCACCTCATCGACTACAGCCTCGGGGACTTCGTGAACTACTACGACTTCGCGACCGTCGGGCCGCTCAAGTACTCGGCGGTGCTGCGCGTGACGCTACGCGCCAACGGGTCCTTCGTCGCGGGACACTTCACGTCCTTCGTGCTCAGTCCGGTCGGCCTGCCCCAGTTCGACCCGTCGGGCGCGGCGGCTACCTTCGTCAATCAGCTCTCGGCGAGCGACTTCGGCTCGAGTGCGGCCGAAATCGGCCCGACCGGGGCCATCGCGCCGGTCCGTTAGCAGCCGCCCCCACCGGGCACGCCCGCGCCCAGGGCCGGCGCATCCACGGTGCCGACGTTCGACGGTCGCGGATTGGGTCCGAGGTGCACGACGTACCACACGCCCCGCCAGGAGATGTACGAGAAGACCCCCACGGAGCGGACGGTGCCACCCTCGTGGTAGAGCAGTCGCACGCCGGGCAGGTGCCAGTACCCGATGCGGTTCTCGCAGGCGCCCGGCGGGATCCAGCTGATGTCGGCCGTGTCCACGCGTATCCCGATGAACGAGCCGGCGTCGATCGTGGCCGCGTGATAGGCGGCGAGGTCGAGCCGGTAGAAGGCCCACAGCCGGTCACGGAAGTCCGCGGCCGGGTCGTAGACCGCCTTCAGCTGGACGTAAGCGGCGAGGGGGAAGAACAGGGCGCCGGCCTGGGCTACGTCGTTCGTGCGAATCGCGTGCCAGAGCTCGGATACGCGGATCGTCAGCGACTTGCCCGTGTAGGGCCTCGTCGTTTGGGGCAGGAGTCGGTGATGGCCCGAGGCCCCGGCCGCGGTAGGCGCCATCGACAGCGCGACTACGAGGGTGAAGGCGCCGAGGCGTCGCATCGGGCTCACGGGCGGGCGTGTCGCCCGCGTCGACGCCTCGTCCAGGCCGGCACGAGGAACAGCGCCAGCACCCCGATCGCGAAGCCGGCGAGCGCCGCCTCCTCGTGCGGTGGCAGGAACGAATAGGTGATGGTCGAGGTGCCGCTGGGCAGCGCCACCGTCTGGTACACCCCGTCGGTCGTCGTGATCGGCACCGAGTGACCGTTGACCGAGGCGTGCCAGCCGGGCATCATGAGCTCACTGCGCACCAGGGTCCCGGCGCTCGAACAGGTCGCGGTCGCCAGGTCGACGGCGGTGCTCGAGACGCGACAGCCCGAGGTCGGCGAGGAGAAGAAGGGCGTGGTCGTCGGCAGCTCGTAGATGTGGGCGCGGAAGTCGGCGAACACGAGCTTGATCCCGAGGTGCACGAGCGCCTTGCTCGGCGGCGCGACGGTGGGGAAGAGCAGGTAGCGCACGCCCGTGGCCTCGTAGGCGGCGAGGTGCGTGACAAAGGCGTGCTCTTGCTCGCGCACCCCCGCCATGCCGCCGGAGACCATGAACTGGCGCGCGGGCACGAGGGTGGGATTGAGCTCGGTCGAGATCAGGTTCGCGAAGGCCGCGGGGAAGGGCAGGTCGATGGCGCTCAGCGAGTTGAGGCTGTACTGCGAGCCCCAGTTGGGATAGAGCACGGCGAAGTCGAGGAACCGCGACTCGCCCAGGTGCTGCTGGAGATAGGTGATGGGCGCCTGGTCGACGGTGACTACCTTGGCCGCCTCAGCGGTCGGCACGAAGAAGAACACGAGCGCTTCGCCAGCGAGCACGATCGCGAAGAGCGTCGGCGCGATGCGGTGCGAGGAGAAGAACCCGACGATCAGGATCAGCCCGATGGCGATGAAGGGCAGGGCGTCGAGTCCCATGAAGATGATGCGGGTCCGGTGCGCGAGCACGACACCGGCGTTGTTCGGCGCGGCCGCCAGGGCCGACCAGATCGTGAGCGCGAGTCCGACGCCCGTGGTGACAAAGAAGAGCCGACGTGCGGCCCCACTGGTGGCGAGGTCGGTGATGGCGAGTCCCGCGAGCACGACCACGACCATCTCCAGGCTCGGCATCATGTAGCGCGACACCGCGATCTGCTTGACGTAGGGGATGAGGTTCCAGAGGGGGCGCACGTGGGCGACGTTGAACATCGCCAGTCCACCGAGGAGCATCCAGGACCCCAGCGCGATGCGAAGCGGCCGGAGTCGACGCCCGAAGAGCCCGAGGATCGCCAGGGTAGACGAGCCCGCGAGCAGGTAGCCCCCGATGCTGCCCCACGCGTTGACCACGTTGTGGTTGCTGAGGATCGTGCCGTAGACGTAGGGATCGAGGAACATCGGCAGCGCCTGGTTCGGCAGGACCGCCGTGCCGTCGACGGCGCCGACGTGACTGCCGATGTTGGCGACGTGCAGGAAATCGGCGAAGGCGACCACGATGGGCAGCGAGAGCAGGATGCCCACGCCACCGCCGAGCGCCAGGCGCCGCACGGCGAGCAGCCGGCGCTCACGTTGCACCGAGGCGAGACGCACGGCCGCCCAGACGAGCGCGAGCAGTCCGTCGAGAAAGGCGGTCTCGGGGAAGCCGGCGTAGAGCGACAGCGCCAGGGCGAAGGCCACGACGTACCACCCACCACGAGCCCGATCGGCCACGCCGTCGTAGATCATCTCGATCCCGAGCAGGAGCATCGGCAGGAACGGCACCGGGTTGAGCGTCGCGTTCCCGAGCCAGGCGAAGGTGCCGTTCAGCGCGAAGACCACGCCGATGCCGGTGGCGACGCTCGGGGCCATGCCGAGGCGACGGCCGAGGAAGTAGGTCGAGATCCCGGCGATGATCTCGAGGCCCACGTGGAAGAGGTAGAGCCCGTTGGGCAGGGCGAACACGAGGGTGAGGGGGAACAGTGACGCCGCCTGCATCTCGCCGGCGAGCGGCTGGCCGAGGCCCTCGAAGTAGTTCCACCACGGCACGTGGCCGTGCAGGATGTCCATGGCCGAGAGATGGCCGAGCGGCTGGGTGATGTAGCCGACGTTGGGGTCGATCATCGGGCGACCACAGGTGATGCGACAGAGCGAGTGCGCGATGCCACTCGTCCAGGCGATGGGGTTGTTGTTGGCCAGGCCCGTCGTGTACATCGCGTTGCCCGCGAGCACGGCGACGACGATGATGACCAGCGGCCACGTCCACGAGGGCAGTCGTCGATTGGCGGCCACTACTCGGCTACGCAGCGAATTCACCAGGCCAGGCTACAAGAGGTGCCGTGGCGCGGCCGGCGGCCCAAGCTTCGATTGGCCCAATCAGCGGAAGCGGTAGTACATCGTCTCGCCGAGCAGCAGGAGCGACTCGGGGAAGTACGGATCCGCGAAGGTGCCAAAGATGTCCCAGCGGCGGATGAACCGGTTTCGGTCGTCGAGCGGGTCGAGGGTGCCGCGCGAGGAGCTGACGTGGTGATACAGCTGCACGTCGGGGGTATAGACGACGTAGCGGCCCGCCACGTGGCTGCGCAGGCAGATGTCGACGTCGTTCATCACGACCTTCAGCTGCTCGTCCATGCCACCGAGCTCGTTCCACCAGGTGCGCTCGACCATCTGGACGGCTCCGGTGACGGCGGCGACGTCGCGCGTGGCGTTGACGAAGCTGTCGGCGTGCCAGTAGTTCGAGTCGGTTCGCAGGTGCTGGGGGTACGGCGAGATCACGATGCTCTCGTGCTCGCGTCGGCCATCCTGGTCGAGGAGGCACGCCCCGACGAAGCCCACGTCGGGCAGTGCCGCCAGCGAGACCAGCCGCTCGAGCCAGTCCGGCGTGACCACGATCGTGTCGTTGTTGAGCGTGACCACGAAGTCGGCGCTCGAGTGGGCGACCCCACGGTTGACGATGTGGGCGTAGTTGAAGGGCCCCGGGCACGGCACGACCTGGTAGGGGCAGTCGCGAAAGTAGGCGAGGGTCTCGGGATCGACCGAGTCGTTGTCCAAGATGATGATGTTGTAGTTCGGGTAGGTCGACTTCTCGGTGATCGCGGTGATGCACTGGCGCATCAGGTCCACCCGGTCGCGCGTCGGAATCACGATGTCGATCGACGGCGCGGGCGACGGGACGGCCACGCGCCACGTGACGAGTCCGGCGAACGCCCCCGGCTCGACGGAGCCGATCCACCCGCGCCGATCGAGCGCGGCCTTCACGACGCGCATCGTGTCGGCGTCGAGGTGCGACCGGTCAAAGGACGACGTGCGCCGACCGCCCAAGAGGAGCTCGGCGACGTGGTGGAATGTCGCGTCGATCTCGCTGAGACGCAAGAAGAGGTCGTGCTCGTAGGCCCACCCGGCCTCCTTGGAGAAGCCGCCGACTCGCTGGATCGTCGCGATGCGGATCAGCGCCGGTCGGCCCACCACGTTATAGCTGAGGAGGGTGTGCGGACCCACGGCGGGACTCTTCAGGGTCGGCGCGTGCGGCGTCGGGCCATACTCGTCGGCGAACACGACGTCGTCGTCGTCGCGGGCGTGGGTGCGAAGGACCTCGCGGGCCAACGTCGCGTCTCCGGCCGGATCCGCCGAGTCGGCGATCAGCAGCCACGTCGTCGTTGCCCGGGACACCACGTCGTTCAACGTCGTGATGAACTCGTCGGGACTCGAGGCGCTCTCGTCGACGCGGACGATGGTGACGTCGGTGGCCGCGATGCCCTCATCAGACCGGTAGGGCTGGTCCAGGAGGTGGGGTCGGTAGTTGATAGGGAAGAACACCTCGTCGGGTGCCTCGACGACGAGCTTGGTCGTCGGCTCGGGCTTGGTGGTGCCGCGCACCGCGCGGATGACCTTCAACAAGGGCCGGCCGAAGAAGCGCGCGACGTGGTAGCGCCGTGTGTCCTCGCCGAGCATCCGACCGATGGTGCGACGAAGTCGATTGCCCGAGACCATGTGGATGTTCCCGTGGAATTGGGCCCACCGGCGACGCAGTTCGTCGTCGGTGATCACCGGTTTCGCCTCGTCTACGTCAAACTGACGGATCTCGAACATCAGCCATCCTCAAAAGTACCCGCCTCGCGCGTGAAAATCATCGTCCACGCTACCGGAGTCGGCCTGGACCAACCGAAGGACCCGAGCCGGTGGCCCGTGGGGTCAGGTGAGGGGCTTGCGCATCTGTAGCGAGGTCACCTCATACCCGCTGCTCTCGTAGAGACGGCGCGCGATGCGGTTGTCGCCAAAGACGTTGAGCGCGAGTGAGGCGGCGCCGAGCCGCTGGGCCTCTACCTCGGCCGCGTCGAGCAGCCGGTGGCCGACGCCGCGCCCGCGCCAGTCCGACTCCACCTCGATCGCGTAGAGCCAGGCCGCCCCGGCTCGAGGATCCGACGGTTCGGTCGCGAGCCAGAGGTAGCCCACGACCTGATTGGCCGCCGTGCGCGCCACGTACCAGTGCATTCCCGGGGTGGCGAAGCCTCGTGGCAGGAGTCGCCGCTGTTCGAGCTGTGCGAGTTCGTCGGCGTCGGCCGAGCCCCAGTTGCCGGCTCGTATCTGCTCGGCCACGTAGGCGTGCATGAGTGACGGCAGGCGATCGTCGAACTCCGCCACGGTCATGGGGTCGAGCCGCACTTCGTCCACGCGGCAACTGTAACCGTCGCTCCCCGGCGGCTTCAGAACCCGCGCGCATCCAGTTAACCAAAAGTTCACCAGTTGATTGACTGCTCGTAACAACCGGGACATTCACTCGTCACGTCACGGGACAACACTCGATTTTCGGGGTCATGTGGGAAGGATGCCGTGAGCGTTTCAAACTCAGAACGAGCCGGAGCAGACGCAGGCGGCGCCCCTGATCCGATGGCTCGAACCGTCGGGGAGATCCTGGACGACGCGCCAACGAGTCCGTTCCACCGTCGGGCCGTCGTGATCTCGGGCATGGGCTTCTTCACCGACGCGTACGACCTGTTCGTGATCGGTACGGTCGCTGCGCTCGTGCAGTCGCAGTGGTCGCTCTCGACGACGATGACGAGCTGGGTGACCGGCTCGGCCATTCTCGGCGCCTTCATCGGCGCGATGGTCTTCGGTCGGATCGCCGACAAGATCGGACGCAAGTCCGTGTACACGGCGGTCGCGGCGATCATGGTCGTCGGCGCGATCGGCTCGTCCTTCGCGCCCAACGTGCTGTCCCTGGTGATCGCGCGCTTCGTGCTCGGCCTCGGCATCGGTGGGGACTACCCGGTGTCGGCCGTTCTCATGAGCGAATACGCCAACCGCAACGACCGCGGACGACTCGTGGGCCTCGTCTTCTCGATGCAGGCCGTGGGCCTCATCGTTGGCCCACTCGTCGGCCTCGGCCTGCTCTCGTCGGGACTGTCCGAGAGCCTCACGTGGCGTCTGCTGCTCGGGCTGGGCGCGATCCCCGCGGCCGCGGTCATCTACCTGCGTGCGCGCATGCCCGAGTCGCCGCGGTTCCAGGCCCACGTGCAGAAGCAGAGCGAGCGAGCGGCGGCCGAGCTGCACCAATTCGCCAATGGTGCCGTGGACGCCACCACGGTGAGGGCCAACACGACGACCCTGATGGCCCCGCGTCAGTTCTTCGCCAATCGTCGCATGTGGTTGCTGATCATCGGCACGGCGGGGAGCTGGTTCCTCTTTGACTACGCCTACTACGGCAACACGCTATCCCTGCCGAGCATCTTGCTCGAGGTCTCGCCGAACGCGACGATCAAGGTGAAGCTGCTGCTCACCCTGGCCATGTTCGTGGTGTTCGCGCTACCGGGCTACATCCTCGCGGTGACCAAGATCGATCGAATCGGTCACCGCAAACTGCAGTCGATCGGCTTTGCGGTGATGGCCGGGTGCTTCTTGCTGCTCGCGGCCGTGCCACGCTTCACCACGATGGTCGTTCCCTTCATCGTGATCTTCGGGTTCAGCTACCTGTTCACTGAGTTTGGGCCGAACACGACGACCTTCATCCTGCCCTCGGAGGTCTTTCCCGTGGAGATGCGAACGACCGGTCACGGGATCGCGGCCGGGATCGGCAAGTTCGGGGCCTTCGTCGGGGTCTTCATGGTGCCGCGCCTTCAGGCGTCGATCGGTCTGCGGGGGCTGCTACTGGTCGCTGGCATCTCGGCGATCGCGGGTCTCGCCACGACGGCGCTGCTGCCCGAGCCCGCCCTCACGTCACTGGAGGACTCGGCACATCACTCGGCGAGCCAGACGACCAACCAAGCGGCCTAGCGCCGACCTCCCTACAATGGGCCCATGGACCTGGGACTTGGTGACCGCGTCGTCCTGATCACGGGCGGCACCGACGGACTCGGGCTGGCGCTCGCGAAGAACCTGGTCGCCGAGGGCGCCCGGGTCGCCGTTTGCGGCCGTGACGCCGCCCGACTCGAACGCGCGCAGGAACTACTCGGCAGTGAGGCGCTCTGCGTCGAAGCCGACGTCACCAACGCGAGCGACCGCGAGGCGTTCGTCGCGGACTCGCGGAGCCGATTCGGCCGGATCGACGCGCTGGTGAACAACGCGGGACGCTCGGCGGCGACGCTCGTGGCGAATTCTGACGACGATGAGTGGCGCGCGGACTACGAGCTCAAGGTCGTGTCGGCGCTGCACCTCGCCCGGCTCGTGCTGGATGATCTCGCGGTGTCAGGTGGCGTCGTGCTCAACGTGCTCGCCATTTCGGCGCGCGCGCCGGGTGCTGGCTCGACGCCGACCGCCGCGTCGCGCGCCGCGGGCCTGGCCATGACCAAGGCGCTGGCCAACGAAGTCGGCCCGCGCGGCGTTCGCGCGCTCGCGATCCTGATCGGTCTTATCGAGTCGGGACAGTGGGAGCGCCGTGCGGCCCAGTCGGGCGTGTCGGTCACCTCGATCTATCAGGATCTCGCTCGAAACGCCCGTGTTCCGCTGGGCCGCGTGGGTCGGGCCGAGGAGTTCGCGAACCTCGCCACCTTCCTCGTGTCGCCGCGCGCGAGCTACGTGACCGGCGTCGGCGTGAGCCTCGACGGCGGCCTGTCACCCGTCATTTGACACGGCCGAACGATCGGCTCTGAAAGCGTGTGCCGTCATGGGTCTAGGGTGTCCAGGTGCCCGTGACCAGCCGACGTGACTCGAGCCGCGTCCAAGGCGTCAACCGGGACAGCGTGGGAGTTGGGGTGCCGCGATGACCGTGCTCTGGTCGCTGGTGCTGTTCCTTCACGTCACGGCAGCGGCGTTCTGGGTCGGGGGTCAACTGATGTTGTCCTTCGTCGTCATGCCCGCTCTGCGACGCGACTCGCCACCCGAAACGATTCGTGCCATCGCCCAGTCGGCGGGACGCCGGTTCACCGCCGTGACCAATCACGTCCTGCTTCCGGCGTTGTTGATCACCGGACCGTTGCTCGCCTGGCACGACGGGGCTCGGTGGTCCAATCTCGTGACGACGGCCTTCGGGCACCTGTTGATCGTCAAGGTGGCCCTCGTGGTGGTGGTCTTTACGATGGCTTCGTTCCACGGTTTCGTCGCGCGCCGCACGTCGCGGCGCGGTGTGCGTATCTACGCGATCATTACCGTCATCGCTTCGGTCGGCGTGCTCGCGTTGGCGGCCTTTCTCGCGATGGCGCCCGGTCCCTAGCGCGCGATTCGTCACGTGCAACGACGCGAGCATCGATTTCGTCGACGCGCCACCTCAACGCGGGGCTTAGTTCTGTGAGGACGGGTGTTCGGACTTGGCGGGCTGGTACGTCGGGAAAAAGTCCGGGTCCTTCTCGTAGAGGAAGCCGTAGACGCTGTGAGCGGCGCGACGAATCACCGTTGACATCGTCCGATGGGTTTGAGTCTCGTGCTCCATCGATAGTCTCCCAATTCTCGATAGACGTCAATCACCAGTGACTCGCTACCGCGATTCAGCCCCAGCGTACGGTGGGGCCCTTGAGATGACAGCTCGCCGCACCGGGACTAAAGTCCCGAAATCCGTTCGTTGGTGCGACGGCCCAATCGGTTATCGCGAGTAGCGGGTCGCCATCGGGTGCGGGCGCGTAAAATTGCCACTTGCACGAACTATGCGAAGAGAAGGTGTCGGCGTGCTCACTCGATACATAGGTCGTCCCCTCGCGCCATCGCGCGGGTCGGCTCCTCGAGCGCACCGGCGTCGCCGGTCGGGGTGCGCACGTTCCTACGACATCGAGGTTTGCCAAGGTCAGCTGGGGTGAGGCGACTGCATCCTACGCGCGACGACGTGCGTGCGGCGACGCGCGTCACGGTATCGGTCGTGGTGCCGATGGTGGTCCTGCGACTCGCCTGTCGGCAACGCTCGAAAACTGAACACTTTCGACGGTGAAAAGTGGACACCTGAAAATGGAGGGTGATCACTTTGGAAGACTGGGCACTGATTCGCAGATTGGCGGCGGAGGGCATCCCC
>JAKAFH010000059.1 GCA_021818025.1 Actinomycetes bacterium
GAGACCTGGCGGGTGCCCGGGGTGACCGGGACGAACCAGCCCTGGGGGATCGCGACGGCGAGCAGGTCCTCGATCGAGACCCCGGCGCCGAGCGTGACGAGCCCGTCGGGGCTGATCGGGCCGATGGCGTCGAGCCCGCCGTTGTCGAGCGTCAGCCCGCCGCCGACCTGGGCGGCGTCGCCGTAGCTGCGCCCGAGCCCGCGCGCGATCACCGCTGGCGCGGCGAGCGCCGCGAGGACCTCGTCCTCGCTCAGCGGGCGCACGAGCTCGGCGAGGCTGCCCGCGGTGCGGCCCCAGCCGGCGAGGCGCGTCCTCACGCGTAGATCCCGATGAAGAGCAGCACGGCCCAGACGAGCCCGAGCAGCTGGACGGTGCGGTTGCGCCAGAGCAGGTCCTCGGGGGCCTGGCCCTCGCCGGCCTCGGCGGCGCGCATGATGTAGAGCATCGCGAAGACGACCGGGATCACCGTGAGCCGGATCGGGACCATGTGGTGGCGCACGCTCGACAGCCCGCCGTAGGAGGTGTCAAAGGCCCACAGGCAGTAGGTGGTGATCACGACCGTGGCGCTCATCGTGAGCGCCGAGTGCAAGAAGTCCGGGCTGTACTCGGAAAGAACCTTTCGCGTCGCGCCCGCGCCGACCTGCTGGAGCTCGCTCGAGCGCTTGCCGACCACGAGGAAGAGCGCGCCAAAGGCGATCACGACGAGGAACCAGGCCGAGACGTAGATGTGCGAGGCCGCGGCTCCGGCGTAGGCGCGCAGGAAGAAGCCGCTCGCGACGAAGCCGAGCTCGATGATCGCGACGTTCTTCACCCCGAAGTTGTAGGCGAGGTGGATCGCGAGGTAGAGCGAGAGGATCAGGTAGAGCCCCTCGGGCTGCCAGAGCAGCATCGGCAGGCTAAAGGCGACGAGCGCCAGCACGACGGCCGCGGCGATCGCCCAGGACACGCGCAGCTGACCCGCGGGGATGGCGCGGTGGCGCTTGGTGGGGTGGCGCCGGTCGGCCTCGAGGTCACGCACGTCGTTGAGCAGGTAGATCGCCGAGGAGAGCGCACAAAAGCACAGGAAGGCCGCCGCGGTGTGGCGCTGGACGTCGGCGTGGGTGGCGACGCCACCGGCCACGGGAGCCACCCCGATCAGCCCGTTCTTCAGCCACTGCACCGGGCGCATCGCCGAGATCAGGGCGCGAACCGGACCCCGTGCAGTTGCCACGTCGCTCGCCACGGGTCCACGCTAGTCGGGGCGCTCGCGTGCCCGATGGGCGGAACGGGGGCCTTCCTGGAGCGTTCTATGCTGGCATCCGATGGAACGCACGTACCGAGTGGTGGTCGCCAAGCCGGGCCTGGACGGCCACGACCGCGGTGCGAAGGTGATCGCGCGGGCCTTGCGCGACGCCGGGTTCGAGGTCGTCTACACCGGTCTACACCAAACCCCCGAGCAGATCGCCCAGGCCGTCGTCCAAGAGGACGCCGACGCACTCGGGCTCTCGCTGCTCTCGGGCGCGCACCGGGTGCTCGTGCCCCGGGTGCTCGACCTGCTCGCCCAGGCCGGCCGCGAGGACGTGACCGTGGTCGTCGGGGGGATCATCCCCGAGACCGACATCCCCGACCTCGAGGCGGCCGGCGTGGCGCGGGTCTTCACGCCCGGTGCGTCCCTCGGCGAGATCGGGACGTGGCTCGAGGCCACCCTCGACGCGCGCGAGCACAGCGCCTAAGCACCATTCGGCAGTATCGGCAGAGAGAGAGCACGACGATGGACCTTTTTGAGTATCAGGGGAAGCAGTACTTCTCGCGATTCGGCATCCCCGTCTCGCCCGGCGGCGTCGCCGACACCGTCGCCGAGGCGCTCGAGGTCGCCGCGCGCGTGGGCTTTCCCGTGGTCATCAAGGCCCAGGTCAAGGTGGGCGGGCGCGGCAAGGCCGGCGGCGTCAAGCTCGCCACGAGCGAGGACGAGGTGCGCACCCACGCCGGCAACATCCTGGGCCTGGACATCAAGGGCCACGTCGTCAAGCGCCTCTGGGTCGAGCACGCCAGTGACATCGCAAAGGAGTACTACGCCTCCTTCACCCTGGACCGACCCAACAAGGTCCACCTGGGGATGCTGAGCGCCCAGGGTGGCGTGGAGATCGAGGTCGTCGCCGAGGAGAACCCCGACGCGATCGCGATGCTCCAGATCGACCCGCTGGTGGGTCTGGACGTCGCCACCGCGCGGCGCTGGGTCGCCGAGGCGGGCCTCGACGAGGAGGCGCGATCCCAGGCCGCCGAACTGCTCGTCAAGCTCTACACCTGCTACGTCGAGGGCGACTGCGACCTCGCCGAGGTGAACCCGCTCATCCTCACCCCCGACGGCCGGGTGCACGCGCTGGACGCGAAGGTGACCCTGGACGAGAACGCCTCGTTCCGTCACCCCGAGTGGGACGAGTTCCGCGCGACCGAGACCGAGGACCCGCGCGAGAAGATGGCCAAGGAGAAGGGCCTCAACTACATCGGCCTCGACGGAACCGTCGGGATCATCGCCAACGGGGCCGGACTCGCGATGTCCACCCTGGACGTCGTGAACCAGGTCGGTGGCACGGCCGCCAACTTCCTCGACATCGGCGGCGGCGCCAACGCCGACGTGATGGCCGCCGCGCTCGAGGTGATCAACCAGGACCCCAAGGTGAAGGCCATCTTCGTGAACATCTTCGGCGGCATCACGCGCGTCGACGAGGTCGCCAAGGGCGTCATCGAGGCCCTGAGCCGGGTCACGATCGCCTCGCCGATCGTGCTGCGCCTGGACGGCACCAACGCGACCGAGGGTCGCGCGATCCTCGAGCCGCACCTGAACGACCGACTGCTGACCGAACCGACCATGTTGGACGCCGCCCGCCGGGCCGTGGCCTTCGCGAACCTGTAAGGACCGACAATGAGCATCTTCGTAGACGAGAACACCAAGGTCATCGTCCAGGGACTGACCGGCGGCCAGGGCCGCTTCCACGGGCTGCGCAACCGCGACTACGGCACCAAGATCGTGGGTGGGGTCACCCCGGGCAAGGGCGGCACCGACGTCGAGGGCATCCCGGTCTTTAACACCGTCGCCGAGGCGGTTGCCGCGACCGGGGCCACGGCCTCCTTCGTCGTCGTGCCGCCGAAGTTCGCGGCCGACGCCATCCTCGAGGCCGCCCAGGGCGGCATCACCTTCATCGTGAGCATCACCGAGGGCATCCCCGCCCACGACGAGGCGCGCGTGTACAACCGGCTGGTCGAGGAGTTCCCCGGCGTGCGCCTGCTCGGGCCCAATTGCCCGGGCATCATCAGCCCCGGCAAGTGCAACATCGGCATCACCTCGGGCGACATCGCGCTCGCGGGCGGGCCGGTGGGCATCGTCTCGCGTTCGGGCACGCTGACCTACCAGGCGCTGCACGAGCTCAGCCAGCAGGGGATCGGCCAGACGACCTGCGTGGGCATCGGCGGCGACCCGGTGCCCGGCACGAACTTCATCGACTGCCTGGCCGCCTTCGAGGCCGACCCCGAGACCAAGGCCGTGATGATGATCGGCGAGATCGGCGGATCGGAGGAGGAGCGCGCCGCGGAGTGGATCAAGGCCCACATGACCAAGCCAGTCGTCGCCTACGTCGCGGGCGTGACCGCGCCGGCCGGGCGCAAGATGGGCCACGCCGGCGCGATCATCTCGGGCTCCAAGGGCACCGCCCAGGCCAAGATGGCCGCGCTGGCCGAGGCCGGCGTGCACGTCTGTCAGAATCCGACCGAGGCCGGAGAGAAGATGGTCGAGATCGTCCGGGCGCTCTAGACGTTGGCCGACGTCCGACTCTGCGTCCTGGTGTCCGGCTCGGGCACGATCCTCGAGGCGATGTTCGCCGCGGGGCTTGCGGTCGACCTCGTGGTCGCCGATCGCCCGTGCCGCGCGCTCGAGGTGGCCGAGCGCGCCGGGATCGACGCGCTGCTGCTCGACCGCGCGCTCTACGGCGGCTTCTCGGCCGCCTTCGACCGCGACGCCTACAGCCTGGACCTCGCAACGCTGATCGCGTCGCACCGGATCGACCTCGTCGCGATGGCGGGCTTTGGTACCGTCACGACGGCCTCGTTCCACGAGGCGCTGCCGGGGCGGGTCCTCAACACCCACCCGAGCCTGCTGCCCGACTTCAAGGGCTGGCACGCCGTCGCGGCGGCGCTCGCCGCGGGCGCGACCGAGTCGGGCTGCACGGTCCACGTGGCCACCGAGGCCCTCGACGACGGGCCGATCCTCGCCCAGCGCCGGGTGCCGGTGCTGCCCGGGGACACCGAGGCCGACCTGCACGAGCGGATCAAGACCGTCGAGCGCGTGCTCTACCCCGAGGTCATCGCGCGCGTGCTGCGCGCGCTCGCCCAGGGTTACGAGCCGGCGTCGGTCGCCATCGAGATGGGAGAACAGTAGATGCGGGCATTGCTGAGCGTGTGGGACAAGACCGGGCTGGTCGAGTTCGCCGAGGGACTGGCGGGGCTGGGCTATGAGCTCGTGGCCTCGGGCGGCACCGCGACGGTGCTCGACGCGGCAGACGTGGCCCACATCGACGTTAAAGACGTCACCGACTTCCCCGAGATGCTGGGCGGCCGGGTGAAGACCCTGCACCCGATGATCCACGGGGGGATCCTCGCCGACCGCGACGTGCCCGAGCACCTCGAGGCGCTCGCCACCCACGAGATCACCCCGATCGACCTCGTGGTGTGCAACCTCTATCCCTTCACGTCCAAGCCCTCGGTCGAGCTGATCGACGTCGGCGGGCCGACGATGGTGCGCGCCGCGGCGAAGAACCACGCCCACGTCGGCGTGGTCACGAACCCCGCGCAGTACGAGGGGGTGCTCGCCGAGCTCACGGCGTCTGGTGCCCTGAGCGACGCCACCCGCCACGCCCTGGCGCGCGCCGCCTTCGCCCACACCGCCGCCTACGACGCGGGAATCGTCGCGTGGTTCGACGGCGGCGGGGCGATCGGCGAGGCGCCGAGCGCGCTCGCGGCGGCCCTGCCCGAGACGATCCACCTCGCCCTCGAGCGTGTCGAGACACTTCGCTACGGCGAGAACCCCCACCAGGTCGGGGCCCGCTACCGGGTCGCGGGTGGGGACCCGTGGTGGGACCACGTGGTCCAGCACGCCGGCTCTGCCCTGTCGTACCTGAACCTCTTTGACGCCGACGCGGCGTGGCGCCTCGTGCACGAGCTCGCCGCCGACTCCGGCCGTGCCGCCGTGGCGATCATCAAGCACGCCAACGCCTCGGGCGCGGCACTGGGCCAGACGCTCGTCGAGGCCTTCAGCGCGGCGCTGGCCGCCGACCCCCAGAGCGCCTTCGGCGGGGTGGTGGCCGTGGGCGGCGAGCTCGATGACGAGCTCGCCGAGGTGATCGCCGCCGGCCCCCAGGCCGACGTCATCATCGCGAGATCCTTCAGCGAGTCGGCCGTCGAGCGTCTGCGCGCGCGCCGCAAGGCGACGCGCCTGCTCAGCGGTCCCTCGCCCGAGCCGCTGTCGCGCTCGATTCGCACCTTCGGGGACACCGCCCTCGTCCAGAACGCCGACGAGCTGCTCGCCGCGCCGTCGACCTGGCGTTGTGTGACCCAGGTCCAGCCGACCCCCGCCCAGCTCGTCGACCTGGGCGTCGCGTGGCGAGTCTGTGCGCGCACGACCTCCAACGCGATCGTCATCGCGCGCGACGGCGTCGCGGTGGGCGTGGGCGCGGGCCAGCAGTCACGCGTCGTCGCGGCCGGGGTCGCCACGACCAAGGCCGGACCGCTCGCGGTCGGGGCGGCCGCGGCCTCAGACGCCTTCTTCCCCTTCGCCGACGGCCTCGAGTCACTGACCGACGCCGGGGTGACCGCGATCGTCCAACCCGGCGGGTCCGTGCGCGACGGCGAGGTCATCGAGGCCGCCAACCGCGCCGGGATCGTGATGCTCATGACCGGCGAACGACACTTCCGACACTAGGAGAGCCATGACCGCCACCCTGCTCGACGGCGAACGCGTCGCAAAACGGATCAAGATGGAGCTCGCCGACCGGGCCCGGCGACTCGCCGCCGAGGGCCACCCGGTGGGACTGGGCACCATCCTCGTCGGCGACGACGGCCCGAGTGCGAAGTACGTCGCGATGAAGCACGCCGACTGCGAGGAGGTGGGCATCGTCTCGTATCACGAGCACCTCAGCGCCAGCGCGACCCAGGGCGAGATCGAGGCGGTCGTGGACCGGATGAACGCCGACGAGCGCATCCACTCGATCCTCGTGCAGTTGCCCCTGCCCGCGGGGGTGAACGAAGAGGAGGTGCTACTGCGCGTCGACCCCGCCAAGGACGTCGACGGCCTGCACCCGACGAACCTCGGCCGACTCGTCATGGGAGCGCCGGGCCCCCTGCCCTGCACGCCCGCGGGCATCGTGGAACTGCTCGCCGACTACCACGTGCCCGTCGAGGGCCGCCACGTCGTCATCATCGGGCGCGGACTCACCATCGGCCGGCCGCTCGCGCTGCTGCTCGCGCTGAAGCGACCGGGCTGTAACGCCGCCGTGACGGTCGTGCACACCGGTGTAGCGGACCTCGGGGCGATCACGCGCACCGGTGACGTCATCGTCGCCGCGGCCGGCCGGGCCGGACTGGTCACGCCCGACATGGTCAAGCCCGGGGCGGCGGTCGTGGGCGCGGGCACGAGTTGGTCAGGCAAGAAGTTGCTCAGCGACGTCGACGAGGCCGTCGCCGACGTGGCCGGATGGATCACGCCGCGCATCGGTGGCGTCGGACCGATGACCCGTGCCATGCTGGTTCGCAACGCCGTGATCGCGGCGCAGAAAGTGCGATGACTATGGATGAACTTGGTCGCGAATACGACGAGCGGCCGTGGGGCAACTTCACGGTCCTTGACGACTCCTCCTTCGACCACAAGGTGAAGCGCATCGTGGTCATGCCGGGCAAGCGGCTGAGTTACCAGACCCACGCCCGGCGCGCCGAGCACTGGTACTTCCTCACCGGCCGCGCGACGGTCGTCGTCGACGGTGTCACGCGCGAGGTCAGCGCCGGGGACTCGGTGGACGTCGCGCTCGGCCAGGCGCACCGCTGCGAGAACCACAGCGACGCACCCGTGATCTTCATCGAGGTCCAGAGCGGCAACTACTTCGGCGAGGACGACATCGTTCGACTCGAAGACGATTTCGGTCGCGCCTAGTTCGTGCGCATCGACGCGATGTTGGCGGCCGGGCGGACCCGGTCGTTCGAGTTCTTCCCGCCGAAGTCCGACGACGAGGCGCGGGTGCTCGACGCGACGCTGGCCGACCTCGTGCCGCTCGCGCCGTCCTTCGTCTCGGTGACCTACCGCGGTGGGACCGAGTCGCGCCAGCGCACCTTTGACCTCGTCACGCGGATCCAGCACGACGGCGCGATGACGGCGATGGCTCACCTGATCTGCGTCGGGCACACGCGCCGGGCGATGGCCGAGGTGCTGAAGCGCTTCCTCGCGGCCGGGGTGACCAACGTCATGGCCCTCGGTGGGGACGTCCCCGAAGACGGAACGGAGCACGCGAGCGAGTTCGCCCACGCGATCGATCTGGTCGAGCTGGCACGCGAGGTCGGTGACTTTTCCATCGGCGTCGCGGCCCACCCCCAGGGACACCCCCGCTCGGCGAATCGCGCCGACGATCGCCGCCACCTCGCCGAGAAGCTGGCCCTCGCGGACTTCGCGGTCACCCAGTTCTTCTTTCGCGCCGACGACTGGAGCACGCTCGTTACCGAGCTCGACGAGCTCGGCGTGTCCAAGCCAGTCCTACCGGGCATCATGCCCGTGACGACCCTGAGCGGGATCGCGCGCATGGCCGTGATGGGAGCGGCGGTGCCCGACGAGCTCGTCTCGCGCCTCGTGGCGGCCAACGAGCGCGGTGGCGCGGCGGCGGTGCGCGCGGCGGGCATCGAGGCGGCGACGGCGCTGTCGGTCGAGTTGCTCGAGCGCGGGGCGCCGGGCCTGCACTTCTACACGCTGAACCGCTCCACGGCGACTCGCGAGATCCACCGGGCGCTCTTCGAGCACTAGCGTCGCGGTGGCCGACAAGGGCGGCGCTCGGTCGCGAGCGCCGTGGGATTCGGGTGATCGGGCGCTCGAACGGGCTCGAAATCGACGGGACTTTCGGCCCAAATTCGGGGTCCGGCGCGAGTCGTAGGATGAGGCCATGGCTGAGAAAATAACGATGAGCGCCTCGGGCGTCCTGCAAGTTCCTGACAATCCAATCATCCCCTTCATCGAGGGTGACGGCACCGGGGTGGACATCTGGCCCGCCGCGAAACTGGTGCTCGATGCCGCCGCGACCAAGCACGGCAAGACCATCGAATGGAAGGAAGTCCTCGCGGGCCAGAAGGCCTTCGACGAGACCGGCGACTGGCTGCCCGAGCAAACCGTCACGGACTTCCGCGACCACCTCATCGGCATCAAGGGCCCGCTCACCACGCCGATCGGCGGCGGCTTCCGCTCGCTCAACGTCGCCCTGCGCCAGATCCTCGACCTCTACGTCTGCCTGCGCCCGGTGCGCTGGTTCGAGGGCGTGCCCTCGCCGGTCAAGCACCCCGAGCTCGTGGACATGGTGATCTTCCGTGAGAACACCGAGGACGTCTACGCCGGCCTCGAGGTCGAGGCCGGCACCGAGAAGGCCGAGCAGCTGCGCTCGTACCTGCACGACACCTACGGCTGGGACATCAAGGCCCAGAGCGGCATCGGCATCAAGCCGATCTCCAAGTCCGGCTCGGACCGGCTGATC
Source organism: Actinomycetes bacterium (assembly GCA_021818025.1). Taxonomy (GTDB): domain Bacteria; phylum Actinomycetota; class Acidimicrobiia; order Acidimicrobiales; family RAAP-2; genus RAAP-2. The sequence continues at coordinate 8,751 of JAKAFH010000059.1, forward strand.
CGCGCCGCCATCAAGTACGCGCTCGACCACAAGCGCGACAGCGTCACGATGATGCACAAGGGCAACATCCAGAAGTTCACCGAGGGCGCCTTCATGAAGTGGGGCTACCAACTGGTGCGCGACGAGTTCGCCGACGTCGCCGTCGGCTGGGACGACTGCGGCGGCAAGCCCGAGGGCAAGCTGCTCGTGAAGGACGCCATCGCCGACATCATCTTCCAGCAGGTCCTCACGCGACCGTCGGAGTTCGACGTGATCGCCTCGACCAACCTCAACGGTGACTACCTCTCGGACGCCCTGGCCGCCCAGGTGGGTGGCATCGGTATCGCACCCGGGGCCAACATCAACTACGTGACCGGCCACGGCATCTTCGAGGCCACCCACGGCACGGCGCCCAAGTACGCCGGGCTGGACAAGGTGAACCCCGGCTCGGTGCTGCTGTCGGGCGTCTTGATGTTCGAGCACCTCGGCTGGCAGGGCGCCGCGGATGACATCATTCGCGCCCTCGAGTCCACCATCGCCGACAAGGTCGTCACCTACGACTTCGCGCGCCAGATGGAGGGTGCGACCGAGGTGAAGTGCTCCGAGTTCGCCTCGGCGATCGTCGACCGTCTCTAACCAACCTGCGGAAGGAACCAACATGACCACCCCCGTCAACGTCACCGTGACCGGCGCCGCCGGCCAGATCGGCTACCAGCTGCTGTTCCGCATCGCGTCGGGACAGATGCTCGGCCCCAACACGCCCATCGTGCTGCGCCTGCTCGAGATCGAGCCGGCGATGAAGGCTCTCGAGGGCGTGGTCATGGAGCTCGACGACTGCGCCTTCCCGCTGCTCGCGGGCATCGAGGCGACGAGCGACTTGAAGCACGCCTTCACCGACACCAACTGGGCCCTGCTCGTGGGATCGATCCCGCGCAAGGCCGGGATGGAGCGCAGCGACCTGCTGAACGTGAACGGCGGCATCTTCAAGCCCCAGGGGCGCGCCATCGCCGAGAACGCGGCGAGCGACGTCCGCGTGCTCGTCGTGGGCAATCCGTGCAACACGAACTGTCTCATCGCGCGCTCCAACGCCCCCGAGGTCCCCGCCGACCGCTGGTTCGCGATGACCCGGCTCGACCAGAACCGTGCCGAGACCCAGATCGCCAAGAAGGTGGGCGTCGGCGTCGCGCAGGTGAAGAACCTCGTCATCTGGGGCAACCACTCCTCGACCCAGTTCCCCGACTTCGCCAACGCGACCGTGGGCGGCCTCGCCGTCCCGGCCGCGGTGAAGGACGACGCGTGGCTGCGTGGTGAGTTCATCACGACAGTCCAGAAGCGCGGCGCGGCGATCATCG
>JAKAFH010000060.1 GCA_021818025.1 Actinomycetes bacterium
CCGCACACGTAGTTCCTGGTCAGGGGTCGCGTAGTAACACGACCAGATGGCGCCTCGACACTCGTTTCTCCTAGTCAGCAGCCATATCTAACCCGGTCGTGTGCCCATCATCTCAGTAAGTCCGGCCAGGTGGTCCCGATTCGCCGCTATGACGAATTGAGTTTGAGAGTTTCTATCAAATAGGTCCCAAAGTGTCAAGCGCATCCGAGAGAGTTTTTGTGTGCGTGGGGCCACGACGCGACGTTTTAAGGGACCCATATAGCCTGTGACGAGGAATTACGGGTGACTTACCCTTCGGTATCCACTCGTTGTCCGCGTGGCCACAGGCACGCGCGAAACTGAGAAAACCCTTCCATTTCGAGCATTGAAGCCCCCGTTGGCGACGCGCTACGAGTCGGCGCCGACCGTCGCCACCATTGAGCTACCGGCAGCGCTCACGCTCGGGCGCGGGCTGTTCAGGCGGCGAGCGCGGCGACCACGGCGCTGCGCGCGTCGCCCTCGGCGCCGGTGAGCAGCTGGATCTTCATCGTCGCGAGCATGCGCACCATCCCGTCGCCGACGTGACTCGCGATCACCGCCTCGATCTGGTGGTCGAGGAGGAACCGCGCGACGCGCGCGTGGTGGCGCGCCGACGAGCCCTCGTCGTGGAGCCGACTCCAAGAGACCTCGACCGGGTTCCAGGAGGTGACGGCGCCATCGCTGACGTCGGCGACGGCGATCCAGTCGGCCCGCCCCCAACGGGGATCAATCTGTCCATCAGGTGTTATCGGGGCGCAAACAATCACCTACGCATCGTACCGCGTCGCGGGCGATTTGCGACCGACGCGACCGTGAACGCCCGCGGGTCAGCCGTGCAACGAGGCACAGGTCGAGCCGAGCTCCTCGGCCACGTCGAGGAGCATCGCCACGTCGTCGGGCGTCGTGCGAAAGTTGGTGAAGCACGGCCGCAACCACACGTGGCCGTCGATGGTCGCCGGCGAGACGTAGACGCGACCGTCGCGTTGGATCGCCGTGCACAGCTCGTCGTTGTGACTATCGGGATCGGCGCAGCCGTCGATGACGATCCGGAAGGGCACGATCGACAGCTGGGGCCGACTGCCCAGGGTCTCGAAGCGTGGCCGGGACCGGACCCAGTCGTAGAGCAGCTGGGCCTGTTCGCAGTTTCCCTCGATCGCGTCGCGCACCGCATCGGCCCCGTGGGTCGCGAAGAGCATCCAGAGCTTGAGCGCCCGCAGGGGCCTCGAGTACTCGAGCGTGATGTCCACCGCGTTGTAGTGCCCGCCCGCGTGGGGCATGTAGGCCTCGTCGTGGGCGAAGACCTTCGCGAGCGCCGAGGCGTCACGCACGAGCACGGCGCTGCACGCCTTGGGCACGAACATCCACTTGTGGCAGTCGACGGTCACCGAGTCCACGCGATCGAGACCGGCGAAGGCATCCGCTTGGCTCGCGACGGCGGCGGCCGGCGCGCCGTAGGCGCCGTCGACGTGCAGCCACACGCCGAATTCTTGGGCGACGTCGGCCAGCTCGGCGATCGGGTCGACGGCACCGGTGAGCGTCGTGCCGGTCGTGGCGACGATCGCGACGGGCGTGCAGCCCTCGGCGATGTCCGCGCGCAGCTGCGCGCGCAACTCGTCGGGTCGCATCCGACGTTGCTCGTCGATGGCGATCGCGCGAACGTTGGCCGATCCGATCCCGAGGACCTCGGCCGCACGGGTGATCGAGTAGTGCGCCTCGTCCGAGCAGTACAGGGTCGGGCGCACGCCGCCGAGGCCGCGCTCGCGAGCCCCGGGAATCGCGGCCTCGCGGGCCGACGCGAGGGCCGTGATGTTAGAGATCGTGCCGCCGCTCGTGAAGGTGCCGGTCTGGGCCGGGAACCCGATGAACGAGGCCAGCCAGCCGACGGCCTGCCACTCGAGAGCCGTCGCCGCGCCGGCGTCCACGGCCAGGTTGGTGTCGTAGGAGTGGGCGAGCAGGTCCGCCAGCGCGCCTGCCTCGAGGCCGCTCGAGCCGATGAAGGCGAAGTACCGGGGCCGGGACTGGGCGAGGGACGAGTCGAGTACCTCGACCGCCTCATCGATGACCTCGAGGACGTCACTTCCTTGCCGAGGCAGCGGCATCGTCAGGGCTCTACGCAGGGCCTCGCTGGGCTGGGACTCACGCTCGCGCGCGGTGTCGAACTCCTTCCACGCGTGCAGTACGTGGTGCGTCGTGCGCGACAACGCCGCCTCACGCTGGTCACCAAGGGACAGGCCCGGCGCGTCACTTTCCATCATCTGAACCTATCGAAGTCGACGTGCGCGATTCAAAGTGAGGACGTCGCGACGCCGTCGAGGTCGACGACGCGAAAGCGCTCCACGACCACTGGCGTCGCGTCGTCCAGGACGAGCGCACGGCGACCGAGCGACTCGAGCATCTCGGGTCCGCGCCAAAAGTCTTCGTGGCTCGCGCGCCATTCGGCGACCGAGGCGTAGCCCTCGCCTTCACCGTCTGCGTGGTCGTAGTCCACGTCACCGAGGGCAACGACGCGCACCTCGACCGTCTCGATCACGCACACGGGGCGCTCGTTCGAGTCGAGGACCACGGATCGGCCCCCCACCTGCGGCAACGGCGCGCCCTCCACCTCGTACGCCAGGGCGAGTGACGTGGTCGTCACCTTGTGGCCATCGAGGATGGCGCGCACGAGACGGTCTCGCAGAGGACCGGGAAACGCGAACGCCGCCTTCGGCAATTCGGCACGATCGTCGGTGGCGCGCACGTCGGTCACCGCGAAATCCTAAGCCGATGCGTCGGCGTCCGCGCCGTTCAGTCGGTGGCGATTGTCAGTCGGTAGACGTTGGTCTACTGCGTGAGGTCGGAAGCGAAAATCGGAATCACTAGGACTGGATTTTGCTCGCTAGGTCAGGGACCGAAACCGAAGCGATCACCCACGTCTGTTCCTCATCAACTCTGAAGTAGTGGTGAGCGAGCAGGATTCTCAGGTTGGTGATGTCACGCCATTCCACGTTCGGAAACGAACTTCTTGTTTCGTCCGAAAGAAGGTTGGCGGCTTCGCCAATGATTTCAAGTAATCGTTCGATGGCTCGCTTGGATACGGCGCTGGCCAAATAAGCATCATGACCTTCGGCAACTATTGCGGCGACTTCGTTCGCGGCGTCGATGATGTCAAGAAGGCGTAGATTGTCGCTCCGGCTCAAAGCGCCACGGCTTCGAGCCGGATGTGATCATCTCTTTTCTTCAGCCCGCCGACAGAAACAACATCAACTTTGCGGCCCAGCAGTCCTTGGAGGTCGTCCTGCAGATGTAGAAGATCAAACAGCGAACTCCCCTTCTCGAACTTGACCAAGAAGTCAATGTCACTATTCGCTGTCTCTTCGCCCCGCGCGACCGACCCGAAGATCGACACGGAAATCCCCCGGTGCTTGTGCACCAGAGCGTCGATTCGCGCTCGGTTCATCTCGATCTCTTCCAAGACTTTCTTCATAGTGAGCAGATTACAAGGGCCGTGTGACTCCAGGTACCGGCGAATGCTTTCAAGCACGGGAATCACATCGGCGAACGGCTGAGCGTAGGTTCAGACTTTGACCGAAGATATGTTTCGGGGGCTTTCTATGAAAAAACGATAGACATTCGTGTCGCGAGTCTCGAAGCCGAGCTTGCGGTACAGCGCGTTGGCCGCCTCGCGCGACGGCCGGCTCGTGAGGTCGATCGTTCGCACGCCACGCCGGCGCCCCTCGTCGATGGCGGCGAGGGTGAGGGCCGCCCCGATGCCGAGGCCCCGCGCGTCGGTGTCCACGATGACGTCCTCGATCCACGCGCGGTGCCCGCTCGGAATCGCGAACACGACCAGGGTGAGCGTCCCGACGATCACGCCGTCGTTGGTCGCGACGAACAGGGTCACGTCGGGATCACTCGTGAGTCGCGCGACGTCGTCGTCGGTGAGCGGCTTGGCGCTCGAGGAGAGCTGGGGCACCAGGCGGTTGAGCGCGTCGCGCAGCGCCGACGTCGCCGCCGTAGCGACCTCGATCTCGACGTTCATGACTCGGCCCGCCACACCGGCCGGCGCAGGTCGTCGTAGAAGACGTCGCGCTGCTCGCCGTCGATCGCGGCGAAGATGGGTCCGGCCCACCGCTCGGCGCCGATGGTCGGCGCCGGCAGGTTGTCGCGCGTGAACCAGCCGGCGTCGGTGCACTCGAGCGGGTGGATCTGTAGCGAGCCGCCCGTCGCGCGGCAGAAGAAGATGAGCGAGTAGAGCGGGATGCGCGACACGCCGAGGCGCATCCCGTCGAGCACGCCGATGAGCCGCACCGGCTCGACCTCGATGCCCGTCTCCTCGAGGACCTCCTTGACCACGACCTCGGGGGCCGAGTAGCCCACGTCGCACCAGCCCGTCGGGTAGAGCCAGATTCCTGAGTCGGCCCGCTGGATCAGGAGCAACTCGCCCGCGTCGTTGGTCACCGCGGCACCCACGGCGACCTTGGGCGTCGCGTAGCCGGGCACGCCCCGGCCCACGTCACCGAGCCACTCGGTGACGTAGCCGTCGGCGTCGAGGACCCCGTCGCGGCCGAAGTCGGCCGCGGTCTTGATGTCCCCGGCGATGCGCAGCACCTCTTCGTAGCGCTCGCGCTCGAACTGGCTCTCGGTGAAGCCCATGCCCGTGCGCGCGACGCCCGCGAGCGACTCGGCCCAGCGGCGCAGCATCTTCTCGGTGACCGGCTCCACGACCGCTCCCTAGGCGACCGTCGCGTCGAGCACCTCGTCCACGGTGCCGACGATGCCGGTGTAGAACGCGCCGAACTCGCCGTACAGGGTGGAGGCCTCGTCGTAGCGCATCGTGTAGACGCAGTCCTTCAGGTCGTCCACGTGCACGGCGAAGAGCGTCACGCCCCACTCCCAGTCGTCGAGCCCCGTCGAGCCAGTGACGACCTGCAGGACCCGACCGCGGAAGTTGCGACCCGACTGGCCGTGCTGGCGCATCAGGGATTCACGCTCCTCGTAGGGCAGGGCGTACCAGTTGTGCTGGTCGCCGCGGCGCTTGGACATCGGGTAGAAGCAGAAGGCCGGCATGCCCGCCGGCGGCAGGACGGGGAAGAGCCGGTCGTTGAGCATCTTCTCGGGCATGCCCGACGCGTACTCGCTGACCTCAGTCACCGACACGTAGCTCTCGGCCACGACCAGGCCGGCGGCCTGGATCTTGGACTGGAAGCGTCGCAGGTCCCAGAGGTCTTCGCCGAGCACCATGAAGCAGGTGTCGGCCTTGGCGCCCATGATGGCCGCGGTGACGACCTGCAGCCCCTTCTCGATCGCCTCGTCGACGGCTTTACGTACCGCGCCGGCGTCGACCGGTCCGGCCGGGTGGCAAAAGAGATGGACGACGTTGAGACCCCGCGAGGGGACGACGGGAGTCGTGGTAGTCATAGCGCCATGCTACGGCGATTCGACTCGCACGACACCGGGCGCAGACGACGAAGCGGGGCCCACGGCCCCGCTTCGTCGCACTGCAACAGCTGGCTTAGTAGTCTTCCATGCCGCCGCCGGGCATCGCCGGCGCCTTCTCTTCGGGCTTGTCGACGATCACCGACTCGGTGGTGAGGAACAGCGCGGCGATCGACGCCGCGTTCTGCAGCGCGGAGCGCGTCACCTTGGCGGCGTCGATGACGCCCGCCTTGATGAGGTCCTCGTACTCACCGGTGGCGGCGTTGAGGCCCTCGGTGGGCTTCTTCAGGTTGCGCACCTTGTCCACGATCACGCCGCCCTCGAGGCCGGCGTTCACCGCGATCTGGTTGAGCGGCGCCTCGACGGCCTTGGCGACCATGCGCGCGCCGGTCGCCTCGTCGCCCGACAGCTTGTCGGCGGCCTCGAGGATGCGGCTCTGGCTGCGCAGCAATGCGACGCCACCGCCGGGCACGACGCCCTCTTCGATCGCGGCCTTGGTCGTGGAGACCGCGTCCTCGATCCGGTGCTTCTTCTCTTTGAGCTCGACCTCGGTGGCGGCGCCAACCTTGATCACCGCGACACCGCCGGACAGCTTGGCGAGGCGCTCCTGGAGCTTCTCGCGGTCGTAGTCCGAGTCCGTGTTCTCGATCTCGGCCTTGATCTGGTTGATCCGGCCCTTGATGTCGTCATCGGAGCCGGCGCCTTCGACGATGGTCGTCTCGTCCTTGGTCACCACGACCTTGCGGGCGGTGCCGAGCAGCTCGATCGAGGCGTTCTCCAACTTGAGGCCGACCTCTTCGGCGATGACCGTCGCGCCCGTGAGGATCGCGATGTCTTGGAGCATCGCCTTACGGCGCTCGCCGAAGCCGGGAGCCTTCACGGCCACTGACTTGAAGGTGCCGCGGATCTTGTTCACGACGAGGGTCGCGAGGGCCTCGCCCTCGACGTCCTCGGCGATGATCAGTAGCGGGCGACCCGACTGCATGACCTTCTCGAGGACGGGCAGCACGTCGCGAACCGCCGTGATCTTGCCCGACACGAGCAGCAGGTAGGCGTTCTCGAGGACCGCCTCCATGCGCTCGGTGTCCGTCGAGAAGTACGGGGAGATGTAGCCCTTGTCAAAGCGCATGCCCTCGACGAGGTCCATGTCCATGCCGAAGGACTGGCTCTCCTCGACGGTGATGACGCCGTCCTTGCCGACGCGGTCGATCGCGTCGGCGATCATCTCGCCGATCTCGGAGTCCGCGGCAGAGATCGACGCGACCTGGGCGATCTGGGCCTTGGTGTCGGCCGGCTTGGCGAGGTCCTGCAGCGACGAGACGGCGGCCTCGACGGCGGCCTCGATGCCCTTCTTCAGCGACATCGGGTTCGCGCCGGCGGCGACGTTCTTCAGGCCCTCGCGGACCATGGCCCACGCGAGCACGGTCGCCGTGGTCGTCCCGTCACCGGCGACGTCGTCGGTCTTCTTCGCGACTTCCTTGACCAGCTCGGCGCCGATGCGCTCGAAGGGGTCCTCGAGTTCGATGTCCTTGGCAATGGAGACGCCGTCGTTGGTGATCGTGGGAGCGCCCCACTTCTTGTCCAGCACGACGTTGCGGCCCTTGGGCCCCAGGGTCACGCGGACCGCGTCGGCCAGCTTGTTCATGCCGCGCTCGAGTGCGCGTCGAGCCTCTTCATCGAAAGCGATCAATTTCGCCACGGTGATTCCTCCTAGTGCGAGAGTGCACCCTTTGTGGTGCACAGCGATATTAGCACTCTCCGCATAGGAGTGCTAACGATCAGCCCCCCGCCACCGCCGGCACGAGCGAGACCGTCTGGCCGGCTTCGAGTTGGGTGTCGAGCCCCTGGAGGAACCGGACGTCCTCGTCGGCGACGAAGACGTTGACGAACCGGCGCAGCGCGCCGCGGTCGTCCAGGACCCGGAAGGCGATCCCGGGGTAGGCCTCGTCGACCGCGACGATCGCGTCGCGCACGGTCGCCGCCTCGACGGGTACCTCGCCCACGCCGCCGACGAGCGCGCGCAACTGACTCGGGAGCCGGACGATGACGCTCACGACGCTGCCACCAGTTGGTGGAAGCGCAGTGTCGCCTCGGCGTCGGCGAGCGACGGGCTGATCGTCGAGCTGACCGTCGCGATGTCGGCGACGGCGTCGAGGGTCTTGAGCCCGTGACCTGAGATGATGGCCACGATCGACTTGTCGCGGTCGATCGAGCCGCGCTCGATCATCTGGCGCAACGACGCGATCGTCACGCCGCCGGCGGTCTCGGCGAAGATCCCCTCGGTGCGCGCGAGCAGTCCAATGCACTCGAGGATCTCCTCGTCCGCGACCGACCCGCAGTCCCCGCCGCGCGCCCGGAGCTCGTCGAGCACGTAGGGGCCGTCGGCGGGGTTGCCGATCGCGAGCGAGCGGGCGATGGTGTTCGGACGTTGTGGGGTGACGACGTCGACCCCGTCGGCGAAGGCCGTCGCGATGGGCGAGCATCCAGTTGCCTGGGCACCGAAGAGCGTGGGCGCCTCGCCGTCGACGAGCCCGAGCTCGATGAACTCGCGGAACCCCTTGGCGACCTTGGTCAGTTGGCTGCCCGACGCGACGGGCACGACCACCTGGTCCGGTGTGCGCCAGCCGAGCTGCTCAGCGATCTCGAAGGCGAGGGTCTTGGAGCCCTCGGCGTAGTACGGGCGAAGGTTGATGTTCGCGAAGGCCCAGTCCTCGTGCTCGGCCACCAGCTCGATGCAGAGCCGGTTCACGTCGTCGTAGTTGCCCTCGACGCCGAGCACCGTGCCGCCGAAGATGGCGGCCATGGCGATCTTGGACTTCTCGAGGTCGCTGGGGATGATCGTGACGCTCGGCCAGCCGATCGCGGCCGCGTGCGCGGCCACCGACGTCGCGAGGTTCCCCGTCGACGCGCAGGCGGCGGTCGTGAAGCCCAGACGCCGGGCGCTCGACAGCGCGACCGAGACCACCCGGTCCTTGAACGAGCCCGTGGGGTTGCGCGTGTCGTCTTTCAGCCACAGCTCGCGCACGCCCAGCACCTCGGCGAGACGCGTCGCGCGGCGCAGCGGGGTCCAGCCGGCGCCCAGGTCGACGGGCTCGACACCCGGGTCGGGCAGCAACGCGCCGTAGCGCCAAATCGAGTTCGGACCCGCTTCGATCGACTCGCGCGTGACGACACCGCGAGCCGCTTCGAGGTCGTAGGCGACCTCGAGGGGACCGAAGCAGAAGTCGCACGAATACCGAGCGTCCGCGGGATAGGTTGTGCCGCACTCTCGACACTTGAGGCCAGTTGAGAAACTCATAACTCCCTTTTCATCGTTCGGGCTTTGGCACCTGGTTCGAACAAAAAGAAAGATCCGAACTGGTTGTCGCGACTTCAAAGGGCCCGTCCCTCTGTCGCTCTTGATGACTCATCCATTGTGGCGGGGAGCGTCCAGGTTGTCAAGTGCGCCCTCGAGCGAGACGCGCCCTAGTCTCAGTATCGATGCCCGACGTGCCGTTGACCCTGCAGCGGGATGACTTCGACGCGGACCGGGTCCGCCGATTGATGGCCCTGACGTCGATCGCCGTCATCATCCCCGCGCGCAACGAGGCGACGACCATCGGCGCGGTGCTCGAGGCCGTGCTCGCCTGGCGCGACGTGATCGACGACCTGGTCGTGGTCAACGACCGATCGAGCGACGACACCGTCACGGTCGCGCACCACCACGGCGCGCGCGTGGTGAACGTCGACGGCCCGGGGGGCAAGGGGGCCGCCATGGCCGCCGGGTTGGCCGCCACCACGACCGACGCGGTGGTCTTCCTCGACGCCGACGTGCTCAACACGACGCCCGACTTCGTCCCTCGCCTGATCCAGCCCATTCTCGAGCGCCCCGAGGTCGAACTTGTCAAGGGGTACTACGAGCGCCCCTTGCACAACATGCCCACCGGCGGCGGCCGCGTCAACGAGCTGACCGCCCGGCCGATCCTCTCGTTGCTCTTCCCGGGACTCGGCGAGATCCGCCAGCCCCTCGCTGGCGAGACCGCGGCCCGGCGCGAGGTGTTCGACGCCGTGACCCTGGAACCCGAGTACGACGTCGAGATCGCCTTGCTGATCGACGTCGCCACGAAGTTCGGTGTCAGCAGCCTCGCCCAGGTGGACCTCGGCGTCCGCCGGCACCGCAACCGACCGCTCGAAGAACTTCGCCCGATGGCGATGGACATCCTTCGCGCCGCGCTGACCCGCTACGGCGTCGACCCGCCCGAGCCCGATTAGCCGCCGGTGACGGCGGCGTTGAGTCCGAGCAGGACGATCACGTCATCGCTGGCGGCGCCCGACACGGGGTTCGCCCCGTTGAGCGACGTGACGGCCGACGCCGGGAACTTGAGCTCGGCCGCGATCATGCGCGCGGCCGACTGGAAGCCGGGGTTGTAGTAGATGACAGTCGCGCTGACGTGCGGGCCGTTCGCCTGGGGCAGCGTGTCCCACCCGTAGGTCAGCAGCTGCTGGGTGAAGTTCCGGGCGAGTCCGGTGACCGTCGTGCC
>JAKAFH010000061.1 GCA_021818025.1 Actinomycetes bacterium
CGGCGCTCATCATGGGTCTCGCCCTCGGCGTCGCCGGTCTGCCGTTCCTGCTACTGGGCGGTTGGCTCGTCGTTCGCGCCTTCCGACTGCAGAAATACGGTGACGCATCCTTCTCCGGCTCATCGAAACGTGCCCGAGCGATGGCCCAGGAGCGCAAGGCCGCACGTGCTCAAGGTTCACGGGCACCCAAAGGCGGATCCAAGGGCGAGGGACCTGCGCGCGACCAGCCAGCCGCGTCCAAGCGCTACACCCCCAAGCAACGACCCCGTCGCCGATAATCGATGGCCGAACTGGGACTTGACTATCCAACGGCCTGGGGAAGGCGCTATCGCACTCGATTAGCGCGCGAGTGCATCCACCAATTCTTCCTGGGGCCCTACATGCGCTACATGTCGACCCTCGAGACTCGTGGCGTGGAGAACATCGTCGGCGCCGGCCCGTTCATCTTCGTCGCCAACCACACGAGTAACCTCGACACACCACTGGTCTTGAGTGCGTTGCCCGCCAAGATCCGGCGGCGGACCGTGGTCGCCGCGGCGATGGACAGTTTCTTCATGGACCGGCGAACCGCCTTCAGGACGGTGCTCGTCTTCAACGCGATTCCCATCGATCGTCAACGCGTCAATCGTCGCAGCGCCCAGCAGGCCCTCGAGCTCGTCGAGGACCGCTGGAACCTGCTCATCTATCCCGAAGGCGGCCGTACGCCCGACGGTGCGATCCAGGAGTTCAAGGGTGGTGCGGCGTACCTGGCCGAGCGCGCCCGGGCCACCGTCATCCCCACGTACGTGCACGAAGCCGGGCTGCTGCGTGGTCCGAAATACGCCAAAGCGCCCCGGTTCGTCAACGCGCCCAATCGCCGCCGCCATCACGTCGTCGTCGCCTTCGGCAGCCCGATCACCTGCGGCGAAGAAGAGACGATTCGGCGCTTCGGGGCCCGGATCGAAGACGCCGTCGTGCAACTCGGTCAGGCCGTGAGCGGCGACCCCGACCTCGGCGTCAACCGGTCGAGCGAGTCGTGAGCGCGCGACACCGCGACTCGTAGAGGCGATCGGCGACCGACTCGAGCGGCGCCAGTTCGCGCCCGCCCAGCGCCTCACTGAGTACCGCGTCGGCGAGCCAGGGATTCAGTGCGAGCACCGGTCCGTGGGCATAGGTCGCCCACACCCGTCCGGCGCGGAAGCCGTCGACGACCCCGTCATTGCCCCGCCCGCGCACCACCGTGGCGAAGGGCTCGACGCCTGGCCCGATCCTCGTCTCGCCGCCGTGGTTCTCAAAGCCCACCATCATCGTGCCCTCGACCATCGTCACGAGGTCACCGACCGCACGCACCGGCGCGCGCGTCGTCACCGCGTCCACGAGCCCGAGTCCGACGTACTGGTCGTCGCCCTGGACACTGAAGCTCGACCCGAGCATCTGCAAACCGGCGCACACGGCGAACACCATCGCGCCGTCGTCCACGCGACTCGACAAGCCGGCTGCCGCCAGCAGTGCGACCGCGAGACGCTGGGGGCCGTCCTCGCCACCGCCCAACAGGTAGACGTCGCCAGTCGGAAGTTCACCGTCCATGCCCGCACGCACGAGCTCGACGTCGATGCCGCGTCGTCGGGCGCGCTCGGCGAGTACGAGACCGTTGCCACCGTCCCCGTAGGTGCCCAAGAGCTCGGGGTACACCTGCACGATGCTCAGCACGGTCGTGACTCCTTGAGCAGGTCGCTGAAGGCGGTGTAGTTCGCAATGACGTCGATGACACGGTCCTCGATGGCCGGTCGGCCCTCGTCCACGTGCGCCTCGACACCGGCGTACCAGAGCCGCGTGGCGAGGTCGAGGCGACGTTCCCCGAGACAGCGCACCCGCCGGCCACGCAGCACCTCAAACGGGACGTCGTAGAGCCACGACGGATCGTGGCCATCGGCCACCCGCGCGTTGATCGAGATCCAGACGTCGTGGACGTCACCGAGACCCTCGAGCATCGCCGCGAAGCCGGCGGGATTCTTCGCCAGGAGCAGGCGAACGACCTGACCGTCGACGCGCCGCAGTCCGTAGCGCCCGGCCACTTCCCCGACCGAGGACATCCGCGACGCCGCGCGACCAAGGTCGACGTTGATCGCGTCGAGCGCCGTCAGCGCCATCAGGGCATTGCCGCGATTGAACACGCCCGGCAGCCCCAGCGCGAGCGGGACACGCGTGGACCCGACCACCGCGACGTCGCCGTCGAGGTACGAATTCAGAGTGGGCTGGGCGAGTCCACAGGTGCACCACCACCGGTCATCGGTGCGAAGCAGCGGCTCGGTGCAACGAGGACAGGACATCGTGTCGGCCGTCCACGACGTCGGGGTCGCACACCAGCGGACGTTGCTCGCCTCGTTCGCGGCGTAGACCACGAGGGGGTCCAGCGCGTTGGCGACGATGACGGCGTCCTCGGCCTGTGGCTTGGCCAAGAAGTTGCGCCACCGGTCGGCGATCTGGCGGACCTCGCTCGCGCGATCGAGCTGGTCCCGCGAGAGATTGAGCAGCACGATGACCGCGGGACTGGTCGCCTCGAGCGTCGCGCCCAGCCATGCCTCGTCGGTCTCGAGGACCACGCGCGTCGCCCCGCTTCGAGCGAGTGCGGCGACGTGGCCCGCGGGCATGTTGGCACCCGTGTCGTTGGACGTGACGTCGCCGTCCCACCCCGCCGCGACCAGGGCGGTCGTCGTTGTCTTGCCGTTGGTTCCAGTGACGAGGATGACGCGCCGATCGTTCGCGAGCGAGGTCAAGAGCTCGGGCGCGAGGAAAAGCCCGACCGTACCGCCGATCACCGTCCCGCTGCCGCGGCCACTTCGCTGCGAGACCCAATTGACCGTGCGCACCGCCTGGGTCGCGATGCCGAGCCGAACCGCACGCCACATCGCCATGCACTCACGCTAACAATCAGACCCAATTGGATCGGTCGATGCGGCGACGTCCCTCGGTCACCCCACCGGCATCGGCGCGACGCCGGTGGCTCCTCCACCCGTGGTGCAGTTCGCGAGCCCGGGTCAACCCCGTTCACGCGCGCCATAACGTCATACCTGGTCAACGGTGTCACGTGCACGGTGAGGGCTCGTCGAGACGCGGGGCAAAACCGTGCCGGAATACACAAAAGGACCAACCGGGGGGGTGGTTGGTCCTTTTGCAAAACCTTGGTTTACTTCGAGGGGGGATTCGTTGTAAACAGGCTGATACCAGTATGCCAACCGAATGGTCATACATCAACACGATATGAGGGATACCTCCTATCTCTATAGTTGATACGTGGAGATCCGACAGTTAGAGGCCCTCGTTGGTATCGCCGATCACGGCACCTTTTCGAGCGCCGCCGACGCGCTGGGCACGGTCCAGTCCAACATCTCCAGCCGCATCGCCCGGCTGGAGGCCGAGCTCGGCTCGGAGTTGGTTGACCGGGCATCTGGGTCGATCACGGAGTCCGGTTCGGTGGTGTTGCACCGCGCCCGACGGATCCTCATCGAGATCAACGCGATCGCCGCGGACGTGTCCGAGCTGAACGCCGACATCCGCGGCGAGGTCAACCTGGGCATGATCGGCACCGCCGGCCGGTGGATCGTGCCACTGCTGATCGAGTCCCAGCGTCGCTCATTCGCCCACATCGCGATTCGGATCAGCGAGGGCACGAATTCCGCGCTCGAGCCTCGGGTCGTGAACGGGCAGCTCGACCTCGCGGTCCTCGCCTGGCCGGTGTTCACCCCCGAATTGAGCGACGTCGACCTCTTCAGCGAAGACCTAGTGCTGATCGTGCCGCGTCACCACCCATTGGCCGAGCGCAAGAGCGTGGACTTCGCCACCCTGGCGTCGCTCGAACTGCTGCTCCCCCTCCAGGGAACACCCCTGCGGCGAGAGATCGATGACGCCGCCGAGGCCCACGGCGTCACGCTTCGACCGATCATCGAGCTGGACGGTCTGCGCACGATTGCCTCGCTCACCTTCGACGGCTACGGACCTTCGATCCTGCCCGCCACCATGCTGTCCCAGCACCTTCGAGCCAACTTCGTCGCCGTACTCGTCGAGGGCATCGCTCGGCGACGCGTCAGCCTGGTCAGTCGACGCTTCGGCTTCCCCGCCGCGCCAGTGCGGGCGATCCACGCCCTGCTCCAAGATGTCGTGCGCACCGCCAATGTTCCTGACAACGTCTTCGTTCCGTCCTAGAGGGTGATCGTGAATCCAAACCGTCATGACGTTGCCGAGCTCATCGCGCGCCGCGACCCGGCGTTTCGCCCCCTCGTGCAACTCGTCGGCCCGCCGCCCCTGCCGCGCCCAGCCCCGGTGCGCGACCGATTCCCGAGCCTCGTGCGCTCGATTAGCTTTCAACTCCTGGCGACCGCCGCAGCTACCACGATCCATCGCCGTGTGGTCGAGGCCTGTGATGGTGAGCCCACGGTGCCCGCCCTGCTCGCCATGGACGTGGCCCGTCTTCGCGCGGCGGGTCTCTCTCGCGTGAAGGCCGAGGCGATGATCGACCTGGCCAAGCACGTCGACGACGGTCGCATCCGCCTGGAGCGCCACGGTCACATGAGCGACCACGACGTCATCCACGAGGTCACGGCCGTGCGCGGCATCGGCCCGTGGACCGCCCAGATGTATCTCATGTTCACACTCGGTCGACGAGACGTCTGGCCGGCGACGGACTTTGGCGTGCGCAACGGCTGGAGCCAGCTGCACGGACTCGACGAGATGATCGACGAGCGAGCGCTGCGCGACGCCGGGGCGCAGTTCGAAGGGTATCGCTCCGCGGTCGCCCACTACTGCTGGCGCGTCGTCGACGGCCCAGTGACCGACCGCTAACCTCGACTGCGTGCCGGAACTCTCCCTACAAGATTTCGAACGCCTAGCCTTGCCCACGCTGCTCGACTACGCGACCATCCCCTGCCTCTCCCCCTCGTTCGACGAGGCGTGGGCCGAGAACGGCGAGCTCGATCGCGCAGCGATCCTGCTCGCCGACTGGCTGTCGTCGACACTGCCGCACGCAACCGTCGAGGTCAATCACCTCGAGGGCCGAACGCCGCTGGTGACGGCCATCCTCGAAGCGACTGCGCCGGTGGAGGGCACCGTCGTCATCTACGGTCACCTCGACAAGCAGCCGCCGCTCGGCGACTGGTCCGATGGCCTGGACCCCTTCGTCCCCGTGCGGCGCGGCGACCGGATCTTTGCGCGCGGCGTCGCCGACGACGGGTATTCG
This sequence comes from Actinomycetes bacterium, assembly GCA_021818025.1. Taxonomy (GTDB): domain Bacteria; phylum Actinomycetota; class Acidimicrobiia; order Acidimicrobiales; family RAAP-2; genus RAAP-2. Next base: position 5,213 of record JAKAFH010000061.1, read on the forward strand.
ACCTTCAGCGCTGGCCTCGCCGTAGCCGCCCTCGTCAACGAGGGCGTCGCGCACCCGCGAATCGCGATCGTCATCGAAGCGAGCGAGGAGAGCGGCAGCGAGGACCTCGACGCCTACCTCGACCACTTGAAGGACACACTCGGGGACGTCACGTTGCTCGTGTGCCTCGACTCAGGGGCGCTCAGCTACGACCGTCTGTGGGTGACGACGTCACTGCGCGGGCTCGTCAACACCGAGGTCCGAGTCAGCGTGCTCGAACGAGGCATCCACAGTGGCAGTGGCAGCGCCGTCGTGCCATCGTCCTTTCGCATCCTTCGACAGCTCCTGGACCGCATCGAGGACGCAGACACGGGTCGGATCCTGCTGCCCGAGGCCAACGCAACGATTCCCGCCGAGGTCACCGCGGCCGCCACGGCGCTGGCCGAGGAGTTCGATGACCTGGTCGCCAAGGAGATGCCGACCCTCGAGGGCGTTGAGCTCATGGGCGACACGGACGCCGAGCGCATCGTGCGTCAGTCCTGGTACCCGGCGCTCTCGATCATCGGCATCGGTGGCGTGCCCGAACCTTCGATCGCGGGCAACGTCGTTCGCCCGCAAACGACCGCCGTGCTCTCCATGCGGCTCCCACCCACCGTCGATCCACAGGACGTGTACGCGGCTATCGAGCGGACCCTCCTCAGCGACCCACCGTATGGCGCGCACATCGCGTTGCGCGGGACGAACACCGCGCACGGGTGGGTCGCACCCGAACTCGAGCCGTGGCTCGCCGAGGTCGTCGACCAGGCATCGGTCGACGTCTTCGGCAAGTCCGCCGGGTTCACCGGAGAAGGGGGTTCGATCCCCTTCCTTTCCTCCCTCGGTCGCCGCTATCCCGGGGTTCAGTTCGTCGCCACTGGCGTCCTCGGCCCGAACTCCAACGCCCATGGCATCGACGAAATGCTGGACCTGCCCATGACGGTGCGCGTCACGAATGTCGTCTCGATGGTGCTGCGGGCATACGTCGAGGCGAGGACCCCCGCGTGACCCAGCCCGTGGACCTCTGGGTGGACCCCGCCTGTCCCTGGGCGTGGATCACCTCACGATGGCTGCTCGAGGCCGCGACTGTTCGCGACCTCGAGGTTCGTTTTCACGTCATGAGCCTGGCAGTGCTTAACGAGGGCCGCGACCTGAACGATGACTACGTGCGCTTCCTCGAACGCGCGTGGGCGCCGGTTCGGGTCCTGATCGCGGCCGAAGCGCGCCACGGCAACGCGGTCCTCGGTCCGCTCTACGGCGCGATGGGTCACCGCCGCCACGTCGCGGGACTGCGCGACGACGACGTGATCATCACCGAGTCGCTGGCCGAAACCGGGCTCGAACGGGATCTCGCCGAGGCCGGATCGACGACGGACTACGACGAACTCCTTCGAGCCAGCCACCACCGTGGGATGGATCCCGTCGGTGACGACGTCGGCACCCCAGTCATCCACGTCGGCGACGTCGCCTTCTTCGGACCCGTCGTCACGCCCGCGCCCAAGGGCGAGGCCGCCGGACGGCTCTTTGACGGCGTGCTCGCGATTGCGGCGACGCCGGGCTTCTACGAACTCAAGCGCACTCGAACGAAGGGACCGGACTTCTCATGACCACTCGTCACATCCTGGCGTCGGGTACGCCACTGCACGTCGCGGGGGACACGACCGCACCCCGAGCAGTGATCGTGATCCAAGAGGCCTTTGGCGTCAACGACCACATCCGCTCGGTCGCCCAGCGCTTCGCCGACGAGGGCTTCTACGCCGTCGCGCCCGAGCTGTTCCACCGGATCGGCTCACCGGAGATCCCCTACGACCAGTTTCCCGACGCGATGGCCGCGGTCGGGTCGCTGAGCCGCGAAGGCCTGACCGACGACCTCGTGGCGACCAGCCGCTTCCTCGTCGACGCGGGCTACGAGAGTGCCTCCACGGGCGTGGTCGGCTACTGCATGGGCGGGTCCGTGACGTTCTACGCGGCCACCCTCGGCGGCGTTGGTGCCGCCGCCTCGTTCTACGGCGGCGGCGTCGAGACGGGCCGATTCGGTCTGCCGTCGCTGCTCGAACTCGCCAGCGACCTGCGCTGCGCCTGGCGGGGCTTCTACGGCGACCGCGACAAGGGCATTCCCGTCGAGCAGGTGGAGGCCCTGCGCGCGGCAACGAGCTCGTCGCCATACGGCGCCGAGATCATCCGCTACGCCGACGCCGAGCACGGGTTCAACTGTGACGCCCGTCCGGCGGTCTACAACGAGGCCGCGGCCCGCGACGCCACCGCGCGCACGTATCAGTTCTTCGCCGAGACGCTCGTCCCTCGGACCTAGCTGCGCGGAACGTCCTTCCAGGCGACGTCCTTGTCGACCCGCGGTTCGCCGGGCAGGCCGAGGACTCGCTCGCCGATGATGTTGCGCATGACCTCGCTCGTGCCGCCCTCGATGGAGTTCGCACGCATGCGCAGAAAGGCCTTGCGCGGGTCGGCGCTGTTGAACGCCGACTCCGACGGGCGCAACAGCGGGAAGTTCGAGCCATAGAGCATCCCATCGGCGCCGAGCAGGTCCACGCACAGCGTGCTCGTGCGCTGATTCTCCTCGGCGAAGACGAGCTTCGCGGCCGAGCCCTCGGGTCCGGGAGTACCCGCGCGCCGCAAGTCGCTCGCGCGCCAGTTGGTCAGCCGGGCGACTTCGTTGCGCACCCACGACGCCAGCAACTCGCTGCGCAGGGCCATGGCGTGTGCGTCTGTCCTCGTCGCCCACCGCTCGCGCCAGATCTTCGTCGCCTCGCCGATGAGACCGCTCCCGCGCGACGGCACCGTGCCCCCGATCGACACCCGCTCGTTCATCAACGTCGTCAGCGCAACCCGCCAGCCGTCGCCCACGTCACCCAGGCGCTGGTCGTCGTTGACTCGGGCGTCATTGAAGAAGCACTCGTTGAACTCCGCCTCACCGGTGATCTGGTACAGCGGGCGAACGTCGACGCCCGGAGCGCGCATGTCGACGAGGAACGCGGTCATCCCTCGGTGCTTGGCGACGTTCGGGTCAGTGCGCGCGATCAAGAGCCCGAACGCCGAGATGTGCGCGAGCGTGGTCCATACCTTCTGGCCGTCCAGACGCCACTCGTCGCCGTCTCGTACTGCGCGCGTCGCGAGCGCCGCCACGTCACTGCCCGCGCCGGGTTCGGAGAAGAGCTGGCACCAGATCTCCTCACCGCTGAACAGTGGCCGCAGGTAGCGCTTGCGTTGGGCCTCGGTGCCGTGCACGACAAGGGTCGGTGCGACCATGCCGTAGCCAATGACGTTGCGCATCGCCGCCGATGGCGCTCCCGCGCGGGTCAGGCGCTTGAGCACGTGTTGGTGATCGGCCGGCGTGCCACCCAGCCCACCGTCGCCTTCGGGGAAGTGGGTCCACGCGATGCCGAGATCGAACTGGGCGCGCAGGAAGGTCACCGCGTCCGTCGTCGCCGGTGGGAAGTCCTTCAGCAGTTGATCAATGCGCTCATCAATGGCCGCCAGGCTCGGCATAGTCCTCCTCGAAGTCCGATCGTCTCGTCGCTCGTATCCTAGGCAGACCCAATTCCACGCCGCCGTTCGATTAGAACCGGAGGATGACGATTCGACGTATCCTCGCCACGTCCGGTGGCTTCAACCCGGGCCCAGTCCAGCAGACAGTCCGGCCGGGCGCGATGCTCCTCGACGCCCTCGCGCTGACCGGTTCGCCGCGACCCCGCGTCTGCCTCGTGCTTACCGCCAGCGGCGACGCCGACACCTACTACGCAATGCTCTACGAGGCGTTCAACGCGGTGGGGTGCGACGTCACCCAGCTCCGGCTTTTTCCCCAGCCCTCCGCGGCGCCCGATGAGCGACTCCTCGGGAGCGACCTCGTCTGGGTCGGTGGCGGATCGGTGGCCAACCTGTTGGCGCTCTGGCGCCTGCACGGGGTCGACGACGCGATGCGCGCCGCCTGGGAGGCCGGTGTCATCCTCGCTGGCGTGTCAGCGGGCAGCCTCTGCTGGCACGTGGGCGGAACGACGGACTCCTACGGCCCGACGCTGCGACCCGTCGACGACGGGTTGGCCCTCGTCCCCTACGCCAACGGCGTCCACTACGACTCCGAAAGCCAACGACGTCCCCTCCTGCATCGCCTGGTGGGCGACGGCTCGCTGCCGTCGGTCGCCTACGCCACCGACGACCACGTCGGCGTCTGGTATCACGGCACCGAGGTCGTGAGCGTCGTCGCTGACCAGCCGGTCGATCCCGAGACCGGTCCCGCCGCCTACCGCGTGGAGCGCCTCGCCGGCGGCGTCGTCGAGACTCGCCTGGTGGTGGATCGTCCGCTCAGCTGACCCGGGACAGGTCCGGCAGGGACCGGCGCACCTCGCCGCTGCGCTCGTTGAGCGTAATCGCCCGCTCACGCGCGTCACTCGACCCGCACACCTCGAGCCAGTTGGCGAGCAGGCTGTAGCCGCTCTCGGTGAGCACTGATTCGGGATGGAACTGGACGCCTTCGAGGGGCAGCTCGCGATGGCGAATCCCCATGACGACCCCGTCGGCTAGTGCGGTGACCTCGAAATCAACGGGCAACGTGGCCGCGTCCACCACGAGCGAGTGGTAACGACCGGCCGCGAAGGGTCGTGGCAGTCCGGCGAAGACGCCGCGCCCCTCGTGTTCGACGAGGCTTGCCTGTCCGTGCACGATCGCGGGCGCCGCCACCACCGACGCGCCGAAGGTGTCAGCGAGGGCCT
>JAKAFH010000062.1 GCA_021818025.1 Actinomycetes bacterium
GTGTGCCTCAAGGTCCACCATTAGTGCGTTACTCGAACCCATGACGTGAGACGAATTGTCTGGGTCAGAAGTGGAGCGTGCCACCGCAGCGAACCGCACCGTCGCGCCTCGCCCCGATCGTTTTCTCGAGACGCCCGGGACAGTACCTACACTCTTCGGTCATGACCGAGCGAGAAGTTTTGACCTACGAGCGATTCGGACAGGCGACCCGGGAGTTGGCGCAGCGCATCGCCGACGACGGGTATCGACCGGACGTGGTGCTGTCGATCGCGCGGGGGGGCTTCTTCCTCGGAGCTGGCCTCGGCTACGCCCTCAACGTAAAGAACGCCTTCATGATGAGCGTCGAGTTCTACACCGGTGTCGACGAGCGCCTCGCGGTCCCCGTCGTCTTGCCCCCCGTCCCCAACAAGATCGACTTCTCCGGACTGAACGTCCTCATCGCCGACGACGTCGCCGACTCCGGCGAGACCCTCAAACTGGTGCAGGACTTCGTCGCGGGTGAGGTCAACTCCGTGCGCTCGGCCGTCCTCTACGAGAAGTCGCGCAGCGTCATCAAGCCCGACTACGCCTGGCGGCTGACGGACCAGTGGATCGACTTCCCGTGGTCGTGCGAGGGTCCCGTCGTCGTGGGGGGCATGAACCACTGACCCCGTGAACGTCCTCAGGTTCCGACGGCACCGTCGCGCCCGAGGCGAGCGCGCAGTCCGGCGGCAGCGTTGCTAGCCAGGCGCCGGAAGACGAGCGCGAGAAGTGGGGTCGTGACCCGACTCCAGCCCCGCGCCTCGAGCCGGGCGTCGTAGCGCAGCAGAGTTCCGTCCGGACGCGGTTCGACGGTGATGGTGTCGCGCGACTCGAGACGAGACGAGTGCGAGAGGAGGACGACGCTGGTGGGGCCCAGGGACTCGACCACGTATTCGAGGTCCGTCGTCCGCCCGGCGGCCCGCACCGTCAACTCGAAGCGGCTCCCCGTAGTGATCGCACCTTCGTCGAGGCGCCGCGCCCGCACGACGCTGGGGTCCCACTCCGGTGCCCGGGAGAAGTCACTCATGTAGGCGAGCACCTCCGCGGGGGTCCGGACAGATTCGATCTCGACCACCGCTCGGGGCATCGGGTCCTCCTTATTAGCACTAAAGTTTAGTTCTGCGCTCGCGTTCGAGCGCTCCGCACCCCGAGAGGTCCCATGAGCGCTCACCACGATGGTTCCCGGACCGTGAGCCTCGTCGAGGCGGCCCAGATCCTCGGCGTCCACTACATGACGGCGTACCGCTACGTACGCACAGGGCGCCTCGCCGCCGAGCTCGACGGTCGGGTGTGGCGGGTTCGCCAGGATCACCTCGACGCCTTTCGCCAGCCACGGACGGCGGCGGCCCCTCGTAGAGCGGCGCCGGCCGCGCGTCTCGTCGAGCGTCTGATCGCGGGGGACGAAGCGGGATGCTGGCGCATCATCGAAGATTCGTTGGCCGCAGGCGCCTCCCCGAGTTCGATTCATCTGGACGTCCTGGCCCCGGCGCTTCGTGCCGTCGGCGACGGCTGGCACGAGGGACGCGTGAGCATCGCCGACGAGCACCGCGCGACATCGACGACACGACGGCTGATCGCTCGACTCGGACCCCACTTCGCCCGGCCGGGACGAAAGCGTGGCGTCGTCGTGGTCGGGGCGGTTGAAGGCGAGTGGCACGACATCCCGATCGCCCTCGTCGCCGACCAGATTCGAGGGGCCGGCTTCTCGGTCGTCGAACTCGGGGCGAACACGCCCGTCGACTCCTTCGTCGAGGCCGCCCGGCGTGAGCGTCCCCTGGCCGTTCTCATCACCGTCACGACGACCGGTCGCGACGCGATGGTTCGAACGACGGCGGCGCGCCTGCACGACGAGGGCGCCACGGTCATCATCGGTGGCGCCGCCGTCACCGCGGAACGGCGGGCTCGCTCCCTGGGGTCGGACGAATGGCCCGGGAACGACGGGCGACGCGTCGTCGAACTCCTCGAGCGACTGCACGGGGCCCGCTCGACTGCGGTCAACTGAGGGGGCGCTCGAGAAGCACTTGCACGTCACTCACGTGGCGCTCGAGGAAGGCCCCCTCGCAGTAGGTCAGGTAGAGCGTCCACAGTCGCCGGAAACGCTCGTCGTAGCCGAGCGCCGTCACCTCGTCGCGACGGTTGTCGAATCGCTCGCGCCACCGATGGAGGGTCTCGGCGTAGTGGGGTCCGATGTCGTCGAGTCGCGCCAGCCTCCACCCGGCCGAAGCACTCGCCGCCAGGAGTGATCGGACCGAGGGCAGGCTGCCCCCCGGGAAGATGAACTCCTTGATGAAGTCGGTCGTGACCTTGGCCCGGTCGTAACTGTCATCGTCGATGACGATGGCCTGCAGCGCCATGCGACCCCCCGGGCGCACGAATCGCGCGCACTCACGGAAGTAGCCCGGCACCTCTCGCCAGTCGACGGCTTCGATCATCTCGACCGATACCAATTTGTCGTAGGTACCGGTCAGATCTCGGTAGTCGTCGTGCAGGACGGTGACGCGGTCCCCGAGCCCGTTCGCCTCGACTCGCTGGGTCGCGGCGGCGAACTGCTCGGCCGAAATAGTCGTCGTCGTGACGCGACACCCGTACGTCCGGGCCACGTGCGTCGCGAGTCCTCCCCAGCCCGTGCCGATCTCGAGCAGGTGATCGTCGGGGCCGAGCTCGAGCATCGCCGCCAATCGATCGATCTTCGCGATCGACGCCTCCTCGAGGGTGACGTCGGGACGGGCGAAGTAGGCGCACGAGTAGGACATCGTCGGGTCGAGCATGAGGGCGAAGAGGTCGTTGCCCACGTCGTAGTGTGCCCGGATCATCCGCCGATCCTCGTGGCGACCCCGACGTAGCCGGCGACGACGGAGGGGGTCCAGGAAGACGCTGGCCAGTCGACCCACCGCGTCGAGGGTTCGCCGCACGGGGCCCTGCGCGCGAATGAGGATCCGGATGACGGTCACGACGTCGTCACTGTCCCACCAGCCTTCGAGGTAGGAGATCCCGAGTCCCACGGAACCGTGGCGAAGGAGCGCGGAGTACGTCCGATCGTCGTGGATCCGGACCGTCGCCGCCAACTCGCCCCGTCCGAGACGGCGCTCGGTCGCTTCCTCGATCAAGGTGAGCCGCCCACCGCGACTACGCGCGAGCAGGGAGAAAAGGATGGCGCGCGCGACGCGCGCGACGGCGCGCGACTCGCCAACGCGCCCCGCGAGTGAGGAGGTTGGACGAACGGTGGCCAGGGACGACTTAGACACGTTCCACCTTGCGATCCGGATGCGCGACAAACGGTACGTGCTTGCGCCAGAGGGAAAGTGCCTGACGGTAGATAGCCCAGGAGATGCGCCACGTCATCACCGGGTGGGCCCACAGGACCCGCCCCAACTCACGACGATCGATCTCACAGCGCGAGAGGGCGAGGGAGGTCTCCAGCACGGTCTCGCCGTGCTCAACCACGTCAATGGACACCACGAGGTGGCGCCCGGGGTCGTGGTACGTGATCCGGTAGACGACGTCCATCGACACGAAGGGCGAGACGTGCATCTCCTTATCGACCTCGTAGGTTCCCGCTGCGCCCACGACGTAGGCACGACGCTCGTGCCAGGGAGTGCTCGTCACGTCAGCGACGAGCGCCTCCACGCGCTCGCCGCTCTCGTCGAAGCAGAAGTAGAGAGAGATTGGGTTGAACTGCCAGCCCCACGTACGAGGGTTCGTCAGGAGGGCGACCGGACCAGCGGGGCGACGGCCGGTCTCTCGAGCGACCAGGTCGCGGACGGCCCGGTCGAGGGTCACGTCGCGAAGCCCCAGGTAGTCACGTCGACGGACATTCACCGGTCGCCACTGCTCGTGTCCCCACGCGGGGTGGCGCGAGCACACGTCGTCGATCTCGTCGAGGTAGAGCAGCGGCATCGCGACCCGGTATTCGAAGGCGTGCTCGACCGGCGTACGTCGGCGGTGACGCACCAGACCCTCGTAGATCGCGCTCCTCACGCGTTCACCAGCGCAGCATCGAGGCCTCGGCACACCCGAAGGGCACTCTGGACGCCGTCTTCGTGGAATCCATAGCCCCAGTATGCGCCGCAGAACCAGGTACCGGACCGCCCGCTGATCTCGTCGTATCGAGACTGCGCGGCGATGGCCGCGGCGTCAAAGAGGGGGTGGGCGTACTCGAAGCGTCCGAGGACGCGCTCGGGGCTGATCAGGTCGTCTTGGTTGAGTGTCACGCACACCTCGTCGCGAGTGGCCAGCGACTGGAGTCGATTCATGTGGTAGGTCACGGTCGCCCCACGCGACCCCGATCCCACCCGATAGTTCCAACTCGCCCACGCGTGGCGTGACTCGGGCAGGAGCGACCGATCCGTGTGGAGCACGACCGAATTCATCTGGTAACGGAGATCGCCGAGAATCTCATGCTCGGCGTCCGACGGGTCGCTGAGCAGCGAGAGCGTCGTGTCACTGTGGGTCGCGAAGATCACGTGATCGAAGAGCTCCGAGCCCCGCTCCTCACTGAAGACCTCGACGCCCTCGCGACGTCGCACCACCTTCTCGACGCGGTGCGAGAGGCGCAGTCGATCGCCGAGGATGCCCGCGATGGCGTTCACGTACGACCGCGATCCCCCGGCCACGGTCCGCCACTGAGGTCGGCCACCGGCCGAGAGAAGGCCGTGATTCTCAAAGAATCGCGCGAAGGTGTGCGCGGGGATGTTCAACGCGTCTTCGAGTGGCGCCGACCAGATCGCCGAGACCATGGGACGGAGGTACCACTCAGCGATCCGCTCACCACCCGGCGAGCTCGCAACCAAGTCACCGAGGGGAATCGACGAGGGCCCGGCACCGGAGGTCAGCGCCCGAGCCCGTCGATTGAAACGGACGATGTCGAGGAGGGTCGCGACGACCTCGCGGCGCGACACGCCCGTCTGGTACGCGAGGAGGGACCGAAGCGAACCGGGGCGCCACTCGAGACCCCGGGCCGGGTCGCTCACGCTGAAGCTCATCTCGCTCGGTTGGGTCGTGACGCCCAATTGCCCAAAGAGTCGCGAGAGACCCGGATAGTTCGCCTCGTTGTAGACGATGAACCCCGTGTCAACGGCGACACGACCGTCGGAGAGGTCGACGTCGACGGTGTGGGCGTGTCCGCCCGCCCGGGCGTCGCGTTCGAAGACCGTGACGTCGTGACGGGGGTTCAACACGTACGCACTCGTCAGACCCGCGATACCTGAACCGATAATGGCGACCCGCATCAGATCTCCTCGTGCGACAGCGAGCTCGAGGGACCTCGACTCCTCGACGAATTTAGCACTAAAGTGACGAGATGAGACCGGTGCCACCCATCCTCGCACGCGTCGTCGACGGGGCCCTGGAGGCGACGATCGCCCTCAGCTTCAGCCGGGTGGGCATCGTCGTACGGCGGGCCACCTCCTCGTGGCCGCCCGCGCCGTCGATCGCGGGTGGTACCTTCCTGGTCACGGGTGCCTCGTCGGGGGTCGGCCGCGCCATCGCTCAGGGACTAGCCGACCTCGGTGCCAACCTCGTCCTCGGGGGTCGCGACTTGGCGCGGCTCGAGGCCACCGCGTCGGACGTCGAGGCTCGCGGCGTTCGGGCCATCACCTGGCCCGTGGATCTCAGCCGAAGCGCCGCGATCGACCAGGCGTCCGAGCGTCTCGTCGATCGACTCGAGCGCCTCGACGGCGTCGTCCACTCGGCCGGGGCACTCGTGGGCGATTTCACGACTACCCCCGACGGGGTCGAGGCGACCGTCGCCACCCACCTCCTCGCCCCCTTTCGACTCACGTGGCACCTTCGCCACCTCCTCTTCGCCACGGGGCGATCGACCATCGTGACGGTGTCCTCGGGCGGGATGTACTCCCAGGCCCTGCGCCTCGCGACTCTCGAGATGGGTCCGGCGAAGTACCGGGGAACCACCGCCTACGCCCGGGCCAAGCGGGCCCAGGTCGCGCTCGCGCACGAGTGGTCCCGTCGCTGGTCCGGCCGGGGTGTATCGAGTTACGTGATGCACCCGGGCTGGACGGACACCCCGGGGCTCTCCGACGCCCTCCCCCACTTCGCGCGACTCGGCCAACTACTCCGTCGACCGGACGAGGGTGCCGACACCGCGGTCTGGCTCGCCGCCGGCGCCGCCGGCAACTACGGGACCCGACGGGGGATCTGGCTTGACCGACGACCGCGCTCGGAGCACTACCTTCCCTGGACGCGCGGCGGGTCAACGGCGACAGGACCTGAACTCTGGCGATGGTGCGAATCGCGTACGGGCATCGACGCCACAGCCGACTGAGCGCTCTTGCAGTTCTACCCACGCGGCGGATTCGGGACGGTACTGTTGCGACAGCCTTGGACACACTGTTTTTCGTCATCGGCCTCGTACTTGTCATCGTTACGGCTACGGGAGTCCTCTTCGTACTCGTGCTGCCCCGTCCGCCCAAGGGGATCGAGCGGCCCGCGCTCCTGGTTAACCGCACGGCCCGATTGGTGTTCGTAACGTTGTCGCGCCTGACGAACACCTACGAGGGCAAAGACGCGATTCTCGCCCCAACCGCGCCGGTGGCGCTCATCGCGCAACTCTTGGCGTGGGCGGGATCACTGGTTATCGGGTTCGACCTGATGCTGATGCCAACGACCCATTCGTTCCTCCGGGGGTTACTCCAGGCACTGGCTTCACTGGTGACGGTGGGGGCGGTGCACGTCGGCGGCCCGCGTAACACTGCCATCGACGTCACCGCCGGGTCCATGTGGGTGATCATCGTCGCGCTGCAGATCGCGTACCTGCCGACGCTCTACAGCGCCTTCAGTCGCCGCGAGGGACTGGTCGCCCTGCTCGAGAGTCGGGCGGGCGCTCCGGCGTGGGGGCCGGAGCTGCTGGTGCGCCACCAGCTAGTCGGTATAGTCGACACCCTTCCCGACCTCTACAAAGAGTGGGAGTCGTGGTCGGCCGATGTCGCCGAGAGCCACTCCACCTACCCGATCCTGCTCCTCTTCCGCTCGCCCGATCCCTGGCTCTCGTGGTTGATCGGGCTCGTCGCGGTCCTCGACGCCGCGGCGATGCAGTTGGCCCTGTGCCCCTCCTCGGCCCCGTCCCAGGCGCGCTTGTGCCTGCGCATGGGGTTCACCATGATCAATCGCATCGCCACCTCGCTGGGCTGGGGGATCGATCCCGACCCCAAACCCGACGCGCCCATTCAACTGACCTACGAGGAGTTCGAGTCCGCGGTCGCCATGCTGAGCGAGAGCGGCTTCCCGCTCGAGCGGACGGCCGAGGAGGCCTGGCCGGACTTTCACGGGTGGCGGGTCAACTACGAAAACGCGGCCTACCATCTGGCCGACCGGCTCATAGCACCCCCAGCTCCCTGGACCGGTACGCGGCGGCACCTGCGAGATGGGGTCGTCGAACCCCGCCGCCCGCCTCACCGCAGCCCGGGCTCCGATCCGAGCGTCCTGTATCAACGCCCGCTGGTCGTCAACACTCCATTGCGTCGGGTCCGGCGACGCGGACGCTCCAGCTAACAGTTCCGCACCGGAACCGAGATCGACGGACAGCCTTCAGCAGCCCAAGCACTCATCGCACACGAAACCCGAGTCGATTGGCGAGTACTCCTGGAGCGTCCGTCGCTCCCGCGGCGAGGCTGCCAACAACTCAAAGGATGCAGGTCTTGCGCGCCGCCGCGACCTCACCGAAGCGCCAACGCAACCACCCGGCTCCCACGACCGTCGTCCTCCACGAGACTGGCCCGTGAACGGCGCCGCAACCTCATGGTGGGGCTCTACCCCGTCGCGCCGGACAGATCCAGTCGGCGTCGAACTTCCGACCGGTTCACGTCGAGAACGTCGAGCAGCGCCGCGGCATGATCTGGTGGATTCAGCGCGAGAATCTGGGCCAGCACTTGCTGGGACGTGACCTTAAGCCTCCGACGGTTGGGCTTCGTCGCTTTCTCAAGCACCCTCTTTGCCGCCGGTGTGATGCGGATGCGATCTTTGCTCGCAACGTCACGGAGGCTTGGCTTACTCGGCACGGCGCGCATGGGGATGAGGGGAACATTGGTGCCGGACTCCAGACCCACCGCGTTCAGCGCTTGATCATCGAGCAGTTCAAGGGCTTCGCGCGCTTGAGACAGGTTCACGTCCAATATGTCTTGGACCGAGGGATCGTCAAACAAGGCGAGCAGGAGGTGATCGGTGCCAGCTCGGCGGTCACCCCTGCGACGAGCCTCTTCGCCGGCCCGCAGACAGATCGCCCAGGCGTGAAGCGTCACTGGTGCAACGGAGTCGGTGGTCACGAAATCTCCTTGCTGTATTTGGTGTGCACCGATTGCCGGGTGACGCCCAAGGCGTCACCAATCTCCCGCCACGACCAGCCCTTTTCGCGGGCAGCCGCGACATGGTGGGCCTCAACCCTCTCAGCTAGACGATGGAGCGCCAGCGACGCGCGAAGTCCGACCGCCGCATCATTCGACGAGAGCGACAGGTTGAATTCCTCGGCGTCCACGCCCGTAAATTTAGACTGACAGGCGTGTAATGTCAATCCAAATTGACACAGGTGATCGGCCGACGACGCCGGAGTCGCAACCTGCTCCTTACCCCGCAGCCGCAGCCTTCCCGTGTCCACCTGGCCCGATCGTCACCGTTCGATCGACCAGCACCCGCCGGCTCGCCTGTTTCGCCACGCCCAAGCGCGTGCCGACGCCGTGCCTCGGCCACGCCGCGACGCCGACGGTCGCGACCGGACCCAACGAGCAACGCTTCGATGACATCAGGCGGGCTGGGCGCCACCTTGGGCGTTGCCGCGCGTGCGACGGGGCGAGCAGCGAAACCCAGCTCCCCGATCGCTACGCTGCCGCCATCGCGTCGAGGTCCTCTGGCGGCGAGTGATCCGCGAAGACCGCGGTGAGTCCCAAGACCAGTCCGATCGCGGTGGTGAGGGTGCGGGCCCAATGAGGTGGGCCGCCGACTGGGGTTGGCCGAGCTCGGCCACCGCCAACGAAAGTGGCGTCACGAACATCATGGCGATTCCGTAGTGGCGAATCACCATCAGCTCGGCACACAACTGGAGTAGTCCGATGACGACGATGAGCTCCCACGGAGTGAGCGAAAACGCGAAGAGCCCGAAGGCGAGCCCCAACCCCAGCACGGTCCCGCCGGCGCGGTGCCGTGCTCGAACGAGACGGTCCACGGTTCCCAGCGCCGCCATCGGCACCACCGCCGAGACCGCCGCCCAGTAGGGGTGCCCGAGGTGCAGCCACGTCGCCAGGCCGTCGGCCGCGGCGGCGGCCACGGCGGTCGCCAGTGCACGACGCCACTCCGCCGTGGAGTGCGACCGCCTCGGGACCGGGTCCTCGCGTGGTCCCAAGTGCAACAAGAAGGCTTCGGCGCCGACCAGCAAGGTGAACGCGGTCGTGGCGAGGGCGACGGCGGTGGCGACCAACACGTCGTGACCGGTCGCCGGCACGGACGAGACCGCACCGAACGCGAAGACGGCAAACAGTGCGCCGCCGGGCCGCCACGACCAACGATGCGACGCCGCCGTGGCGAACGCCGCGGCGAGCGAGACGCCAAGCAGCGACCACCAGCGGGCGTCGCCCGCCGTGGCGGTCGCGGTCGCGGCGATGATGATCCCCGTCAGCATGATGCCCACGGGCAGTTGCGTCGAGATGCGCCGGCGCGGCGACTCGCCGCGACCGTAGACCGACGCGAAGGCGGCGAAGGTCGAGTAGAGGACCCACTGCGGATGGCCGGCGATGTGGACGACGCTCGAAAACTGAACACTTTCGACGCTCGAAAAGTGAACAGTTTCGGAAACTCTAACTCTTGTTGTCAGCGGTCAGCATCACGCTCGGCAGGCTGTCGACCCCTCGGCCTCTGAGTC
>JAKAFH010000063.1 GCA_021818025.1 Actinomycetes bacterium
GGCGCGCGCGATTGGCGGCACCGTCGGTGGCGTCGCCCGCGCGCTCGTTCGCACCTACGCGCCACTACTCGTCGGCGCCGCCCTCGTGCCGCGCCTGCGGCGCCGGGTGGCACTGCTGGTCGCCGTAGGCACGCTGTGGCGCTGGCGCGGCCGCGGCCGCATCGACGCGCGCGACGTGCCCCTCGCCCTGGCCGACGACGCCGCGTACGGCGCCGGCGTCTGGCTCGGGGCGTGGTACGAACGTGACCGCACCGCGTTCACGCCCGACCTGCGGGCGTCGGCTCGTCCCTAGAAACGCACCACGCCGCGCACGTTGCGCCCGGCCGCCAGGTCGTCGTAGCCCTGCTGGACCTCGTCGAGGGTGTACTCGCGCGTGATCAGCTCGTCGACCTTCAGCTGGCCGTCGTGGTGCAGGCGCAGCAGCCGCGGGATCTGGTAGCGGGGGTTCGCTGAGCCAAAGACGGTCCCGCGCAATTCCTGGTTGTACATGGAGAACATGAAGAGGTTGAGCTCGACCGACTGCTGGTTGTGCGGCGCGATCGAGGTCGCGACGATGATGCCGCCCTTGGCCGTGATCGAGCGGGCCTGCTCGACGAGCTCGCTCGTCAGCACGCCGGTCGTGATGATCACGCTGTCGCAGTTGCGGCCCATCGTGAGCTCGGGCAGGATCGTGAAGGCGGCGTCGAGGGTCGTCGCGCACCCGTGAGTCGCCCCGAGGGCGAGCGCCCGCTCGACCTTGCTCGGGTCGATGTCGATCGCGACGACCGCGCGCGCGCCGGCGTGCAGCGCGCCCTGGATCGCCCCCGAGCCGACGCCGCCGCAGCCGATCACCGCGACGACGTCGCCGGGCTTCACCTCGGCCCGGTTGGTGGCCGAGCCGAAGCCCGTCGAGATCCCGCACGAGATCAGCGCGGCCGCGCGCAGGTCGTACCACGGTTCGATCTTGACGAGTGACGCCTCGTGGGCGACGACGTACTCGCTGAACGAGCCCAGCTGGGTCATTCGGTTGAGGTCGACGTCGCCCAGGTGGTGGCGCCACGTGCCGTCACTGATCATCGGGCCGGCCAGCGTCGTCGCGCCGAGGTCACAGAGGTACTGGCGGCCCGAGGCGCACGCCTCGCACGTGCCACACGACGGCACGAAGGAGACCGCCACGTGGTCGCCCGGCTGCAGCGAGGAGACGCCCTCGCCCACGGACTCCACGACGCCCGAGCCCTCGTGGCCGCCGATGATGGGGAACATGGAGGGTCGCCCCGAGATCATCTCAAGGATGGCGGGATCCTGGGCGATGTCACCCGTGCGCAGGTGCTCGTCCGAGTGACACATGCCCGCGAAGGCCATCTTCACCTTCACCTCGTGGGCGTGCGGCTCGTCGATGGTGATCGTCTCGGTACGCCATGGTCCATTGAGTTCACTGACGACTGCGGCCCTGACCTGCATAGAACCCCCCGATTCCCGCGCGACGGCGGCACCTGGGGGAATGATAGCGACGCCTCCATAGGGTCTTGACGAAAGTCTCATCCGACAACCGGGGCGAGACGTCAGGGCATCATGTCACTAGTCGGTAGTCGTAGTTCGTCGATACGTTGTCCGCTGTCCCCGACCACCTTCAGATGTGACGATTCCCAACTCTCGCAATCGCCTCAGCGCCTTGCGGACGTTTGGCTCCCCCGTCTTCGCAGCCGCGGCAAGTTGAGCTGCTGTCATATCCCCCTCGAGCAACAGGGCGAAAATACGTGCCTCGGTTAGGTTCATAATTGGCACTGCCGGCGCTTCGGCGGTCTTTCGGAGCACGGCGGTGAAGCGCACGCCCGAATCTTGGAAGATCGGCGCCGGAAGTCCCGCCTTCTCACACTGCTCGAGCACTGTCGCGATCCCCGTCGACAGCGACTCGACCACCCTCGCGCCTGTCATCTTCGATCTCGTGTGACGCGCAATGGCTACCAGAGACGCGTTGCGCGAGGTAGCCACCGCCTCGTGTCCAAGTCGATCAACGGTGATTCCGTAGAGTCCGCCCGGGTTCGTCACGATGAGCCGGTCGTCGTAGACGCGAACGTCGGCGGGCATTCCTTTTGCCCAGTCGTCCAACGAGCGATGGATTAGGGCATTGGACACAATCTCTCGGAACGCGACCAGCGGATAGTCGTACTCATCTCGAAGGTGACCATCACCACTCGCGACTGTCTTGACGGTGAAGTTGCGGCGAGCCCACTCGAGGGCACCATCAAGGATCGTCGGCAACGGTCCAGTGAGCTCGACCGACTCCAGCGCCCTCGCCCCGTCGCGCGGAATCCTCGCCAGTTGCAGCGAGAGCCGTGGAAAGTGTTGCTGTGGCTGGATCCCGAGCGCCACGAGTCCAGCGATACTAGGTATGAGGTTGGCCGTAACGATGCCAGCCCGTCGAAGAAGCTCGTCTCCCGAGAACCGACCAAGGCCTACCGGATCGTCACGTGCCACAACCTCTGCCCAAAGGTCGACGAGGTCTTTATCCAGATCCTCTGCCGAAGCGCCGTGAGCGGCTTCGCGATCTGCCCGAGGCGGAGTCCGGTTGAGTAGGTACGATTGCTCCTCCAGAGGTGATGCCAGATAATCGCCGTCCCACGAACGGATATAAGCCCTCCCATCAGAGGTCCTGCAAGGCTTGTGTGCGACGTCACATTCGTGAATCCGGGCCACTACGACGGGCTTTCCGTCGACGGTCCCGTCCTCGACGTCGATGCGAATCGGGGGAATGAAGTGTCGTGCCTTGGATCCGAGCGCTCTCTTCAGCGCGGGGACATTGTGAAGCTGAACGGCGGCGAAGCCGGCCTGCTCGTCGAGGCCCAGAATGACAATCCCGCCGCCAGGCAGGTTGGCCAGGGCGCTCATGCTCTTCAGGACAGACTGGGGGAAGCCCCCGACGGCCGATTTCACCTCTACGGAGGTGAAATCCGTGCCGCTCTGACGGAGCCGCTCCACAATTCTGGCAAGTTCATCGATCATCGGTACTAAATGTAACGCCATCGAGTTACATTCTACGGTCCAGGAGTTACATTTCGAGAAGAACGCGACCCCATCGCCGTGTGATACGGAGGTAAAACGGCGCCGACATATGTACTCAACACCAAGTCTCGCTTGGTTTTTAACGGGTGCCAACGCAGAGTTCGCCTCCCCTCAATCGCTCGGCAGCGACCCCAACCCGAGGATGCGGGGCCCGCGAGTTCGCCTGCTCCCGGAGCACGGTTTAGCGCATACCGCGCGAGCAGCCATAATCAACGCGTCAGAAGTGGATGGTCACAATCACGCGCGCTGTGAGGAGAACGGCATCGGGGCCGCGACGAACACCATATGCCCGTTGCGTTCGACGACTTTCGTCAATTGCCCTACATCCGCTCCGGCGCGGCGATGCCCAGGGCGTCGAGTCCGAGCGCGAGCGTGCGCGCCGCAAGCTCGCACAGCGCCAGGCGCTCGACGCGCACCGCGCCCTCGGCGCTCAGTACGGGGCAGGCCTCGTAGAAGGCGGTGAGCCGCTGGGCCAGATCAAAGAGGTACGTACAGAGTCGGTGCGGTGCGGCGCCCTCGAGCATCGAGGCGACCGCGTCGGGCCAGCCGAGCAGGCCGAGCGCCAGGGCGCGCGAGGGCGCGTTGTCGAGGGTGAAGGCCGCGGCGCCGAGCTCGACGTCACCGGCGCGACGCAGGATCGAGCGCAGTCGCGCGTGGGCGTACTGCAGGTAGGGCCCCGTGTCGCCCTCGAAGGCGAGCATGCGGTCCAGGTCAAAGACGTAGTCGCGCTGGCGCTCGGTCGACAGGTCGGCGTACTTGATCGCCGCGCGCGCGATCTGGGTGGCGAGCTCGTGACGTGCCTCGTCCTCGAGGTCGGTGCCGCGCTCGACGAGCGCCTCGTCGGCCCGCTCGATCGCCTCGTCGAGCAGGTCCACCAGCTTGACGGTCTCGCCACTGCGGGACTTGTACATCTTGCGGTCGGGCCCGAGGATGCTGCCAAAGGCCACGTGCTCGCAGCGTACGGCGTCGGGCAGCCACCCGGCGGACCGCGCGACCGCGAAGACCATGGCGAAGTGCTGGGCTTGGGGGGCGCCCACCACGTAGAGCATCTCGTTGGCGCCGAGCCGACCGACCCGGTCGCGCACGGCGGCGAGGTCGGTCGCGGCGTAGCCGAATCCCTCGTCGCGCTTCTGGACGATGAGCGGTAGCCGCTCGCCGTCGCGGTTGGTGAAGCCAGGCGGGAAGACGCAGCGCGCGCCATCGCTCTCCTCGAGCAGCCCGAGCGCGTCGAGGTCGGCCACGACGCCCTCGAGGGCGTCGTTGTAGAACGACTCGCCCACCACGTCCCGCGGCGTGAGCGTCACGTCGAGCTTGGCGTAGACCTGGCTGAAGTAGGCGACCGACTGATCGACGAGCAGGTGCCAGAGCCGGCGCGTCTCGGGGTCCCCGCCCTGGAGCAGCACCACTCGGGCCCGGCTGCGGTCTCGGAAGGCCTCGTCGGCGTCAAAGGCCGTGCGCGCGCCCTGGTAGAAGGTGTTGAGATCACCGATCGACAGTTCGGCGATCGCCCGGTCCTCGCCCAGGTCGAGCAGGTACTCGATCAGCATGCCAAAGGGCGTGCCCCAGTCGCCGACGTGGTTGCGCGCGATCACGTGGTTGCCGGCGAGGCGCTCGGTGCGCGCCAGCGCGTCGCCGATCACCGTTGAGCGGAGGTGGCCGATGTGCATCTCCTTGGCGACGTTCGGGGCGGAGTAGTCGATGACGACGGTCTTGGGCGACGCGGCGCGGGCGAGGCCGAGGCGCTCGTCACCGACGAGCGCGCCCAGCTGCGCGGCGAGAAAAGCCGGCTCGAGCGTGATGTTCAAGAACCCCGGGCCCGCGACCTCGACCACGGCCACCCCATCGAGGTCGTTCATGGCGACAATCTCGACCGCGACGTCGCGCGGCGGCCGGCCGAGGGTCTTGGCGAGCGCCATCACGCCGTTGGCCTGGAAGTCGGCGCGATCCGAGGCGCGAAGCACCGGGTCCGCGCCCGGCGCCAGGCGTTCGAAGGACCGCGCGAGGCGCTCGGCCAAGATCTCGTAGGTGGAGCCCATCGGGTCAGTCTCCCACGTCCGGGCCCGAGGCCAGAAACGCGACCCCGCTCGAGGGGGCAGAATAGAGGGATGACCTCTCTCAACTCCTTCGGCTCCGCCAGCACGCTCACCGTCAACGGTAAGGGTCTCACCTACTACTCGCTGCGCGCCGACGCCCTCGCGACGTTCGGCGTCGACCGGCTCCCCTACTCGATCAAAGTGCTGCTCGAGAACCTGCTGCGCCACGAGGACGGTCTCAAGGTGCGCGCCGCCGACATCGAGGCGCTGGCGCGCTGGGCCGAGACGCCCACGCGCCACGGCGAGGCGGCCGGTGAGGACGCCCGCGAGATCGCCTTTACCCCCGAGCGGGTCCTGATGCAGGACCTCACGGGCGTACCGGCCGTGGTGGACCTGGCGAGCATGCGCGACGCGATCATCGCCCTGGGCGGCGATCCCGCGAAGATCAACCCGCTGGTGCCCGTGGAGATGGTCATCGACCACTCGGTGATCCTCGAGCGCACGGGATCGCCGACGAGCTACGACGAGAACGTCGCCATCGAGTACGACCGCAACGTCGAGCGCTACACGTTCCTCAAGTGGGCCCAGAGCTCCTTTGACCGGTTCCGCGTCGTGCCCCCGGGCATGGGCATCTGCCACCAGGTCAACCTCGAGCACCTCGCGCGGGTGGTCTTTGAGCACGAGGGCGTCGCCTACCTCGACACGGTCGTGGGCACCGACAGCCACACCACCATGGTGAACGGCCTGGGCGTGCTCGGCTGGGGCGTCGGCGGCATCGAGGCCGAGGCCGGCATGCTCGGCCAGCCGACGTCGATGCTGATCCCGCCGGTCGTTGGCCTGCGCCTGACCGGGTCAACCCGCGAGGGCGTCACGGCGACCGACGTGGTGCTTACCATCACTGAACTGCTGCGCCGCCACGGCGTGGTCGGCAAGTTCGTCGAGGCCTACGGCCCGGGCGTCGCCGCGCTCTCGCTCGAGACCCGTGCGACCATCGGCAACATGTCGCCCGAGTACGGCGCGACCTGCACGATCTTCCCGATCGACCAGGTGACGCTCGACTACCTGGCCTTCACCGGCCGCAGCGCCGAGCACCTCGCCCTCGTCGAGGCCTACGCGAAGGCCCAGGGCGTCTGGCACGACCACACCGCGACCGAGCCCACCTACTCCGAGTACGCCGAGCTCGACCTCGCGACCGTCGAGCCGAGCCTCGCCGGACCCAAGCGCCCCCAGGACCGGGTCTCGCTGTCGGGCGCGCGCGGCGCCTTCCGCGACGCGCTCGGACGCGAGCCCATCACCGTCGAGGGCACCGAGCACGCCGCGACCCTGCGCGACGGCGCGGTGACGGTGGCGGCGATCACCTCGTGCACCAACACCTCGAACCCGGCCGTGCTCGTCGCCGCGGGCCTCGTCGCCCGCCGGGCCGTCGCCAAGGGCCTCACGGCCAGGCCCTGGGTGAAGACCTCACTCGCGCCGGGCAGCCGAGTCGTCATGGACTACCTTGAGCGCGCCGACCTCGTCACGCCCCTCGACCAGCTCGGGTTCTACCTGGCCGGATTTGGCTGCACGACCTGCATCGGCAACACCGGTCCGCTGCTCTCGGGCGTCTCGGAAGCCGTGAACGCCCACGACCTCTCGGTCGTCTCGGTACTCTCGGGCAACCGGAACTTCGAGGGCCGGATCCACCCCGACGTGAAGCAGAACTACCTCGCGAGCCCGCCGCTCGTCGTCGCCTACGCGATCGCCGGCACGATCGACATCGACCTGTCGAGCGAGCCGCTCGGCGTCGGCAGCGACGGCGAGCCGGTGATGCTCGCCGACCTGTGGCCAACTGACGCCGAGGTCGCCGAGGCCGTGCGCGCCTCGCTCACCCCCGCGATGTTCCAGGAGCGCTACGCGAGCGCCTTCAGCGGCGACGAGCGCTGGCAGGCGGTGCCGACGACCAACGCGGTCACCTACGCCTGGGACGACGCCTCGACCTACGTGAAGCTGCCCCCGTACTTCGCCGGGCTGACCCCCGAGCCGGGCGTCGTCAGCGACGTGGTCGGAGCGCGCGTGCTCGCCAAGCTCGGTGACTCGGTCACGACCGACCACATCTCCCCGGCGGGCAACATCCGCGCGAGCGTGCCCGCGGGCCTCTACCTCACCGAAAAGGGCGTCGCCCCCCAGGACTTCAACAGCTACGGCACGCGCCGGGGCAACCACGAGGTCATGATGCGCGGCACCTTCGCCAACATCCGCCTGCGCAACCAGCTGGCCCCGGGCACCGAGGGCGGGGTCACGGTGAAGTTCCCCGAAGGCGAGCAGACCTCGATCTTCGACGCGGCGGTCGCCTACGCGGCCGAGGGCACACCACTCGTGATCCTCGGCGGCAAGGAGTACGGCAGCGGCTCGAGCCGCGACTGGGCCGCGAAGGGAACCAAGCTGCTGGGCGTGCGCGCGGTGCTGGTGGAGAGCTTCGAGCGGATCCACCGCTCGAACCTCGTCGGCATGGGCGTGCTGCCTTTGCAGTTCCTGCCCGGCGAGAGCGCGGCAACCCACGGGCTCGACGGAACCGAGGTCTACGACGTGCTGGGTCTTGACGCACTCAACCGCGGCGAGACGATCCCCCGGGTCACGGTGCGCGCGACGCGCACCTCGGGCGAGGTGGCCGAGTTCGCCGTCCGTCTGCGCATCGATACCCCGACCGAGGCCGAGTACTACCGCCACGGCGGGGTCCTCAACTTCGTGCTGCGCCAGCTCGCCGCCCAGTAACGACACCGACAACGCCGCCGCCTCTGTCTGGGCGGCGGCGTTGTAGTGTCCGACGTATGGACGGTTCGCCGGACGAACAATTCGACAACGCGGCAGTTCAGGCATTCGTCGCCCAGCCGGCCGAGCACGCCGACGAAGACCGCGACGACGTCGATGTCGTCGCCACTCGAGCGCCGAGCGAATCGTGGCGGACGCGCCTCAGGCGATTCTTCTTTGAGAAGAAGCCGGGCCAGTACTCCTCGATCGCCCCGCGCATGCCCGACGGACGGCGTACCAAGCCGTTCTTCTTCAACGGCAACGGCCGTGGCCGCTAGCCGAGGGCCCACGGCAGGTGCCTCTGGTGGTCGAGGCGCGAGAAACCTCGAACGGGCGCGCGCGCGGCTGCGGGACCGATCGTGGAAGATCGCGGCGTTCGGTCTGCTCGTCGGTCCACTCGCTGCGCTCACCCAAGCGGGACCCGACGCCGCGGGCGTGACCAACGTGCATCGAGCCGCTGTCTCGATGATCGCCATCACGCTGCTGGTCGGCCTCGGCGAGGGCCTCTCGATTGCTGTCTACGCCATTGATCGACGGCGGCGGCCGTAGCGGCGGTGCCGCACTCCGTTTAGCCGAACCACACAGCGGTGCGGCCCCCATTGGCGTCGACGATGGGTATCTGGCGTGATCACCCGCGTACACGTAGGGTGGGAATTATGACGTCGCGTTGGCTCGAGCGTGCAATCGGATGGTCGCGGTTTACGCCGGGCGCATTGCGATGAGTGGCCCACCCGACGA
Organism: Actinomycetes bacterium; assembly: GCA_021818025.1. Classification (GTDB taxonomy): domain Bacteria; phylum Actinomycetota; class Acidimicrobiia; order Acidimicrobiales; family RAAP-2; genus RAAP-2. The sequence continues at coordinate 8,601 of JAKAFH010000063.1, forward strand.
GCTGGGACTCGAGCGCTCGAGCATCCTCGCGCGGGGCCCGCACTCGAGCGAACCCCACTGGGTGGTCAACCCCCACGAGCGACGCGACGAGTGGCGTCGGCTCTTCTCGGAGTTCTTTGGAACCTTTCTCTTGGTCATCGCCGCCGCGGGCGCACCCGTCGTCGACGCGGTCTCTCACGGTCAGGTCCCGATCGACGCCCAGGTCGTCGCGCCGGCACTCATGGTGATGGGGATCATCTACTTCATGGGCATGGTGAGCGGCGCGCACCTCAACCCCGCGGTCACCCTCTCGTTCGCCGCGCGCGGCAACTTTCCCTGGAGTCGCGTCCCCGGCTACGTCGGCGCCCAGGTCGTCGGCGCCGTGGTCGCGTCGCTGCTCTTGCGCGGCCTCTTTGGCAATGTGGGCCACCTCGGCGCGACACTGCCGGGACCGGGGATCTCCTCAGGCAAGGTCGTCATCGTCGAAGCCCTGCTCACCCTCGGTCTCGTGAGCGTCATCCTCGGCACGGCCTCGGGGGCGCGCAACATCGGCGCCAACGCCGCGCTCGCCGTCGGTGGCTACATCGCCCTCGCCGGACTCTGGGCCGCGCCGATCACCGGGACGTCGATGAACCCGGCCCGTTCCTTCGGACCCCAGCTCGTCGGCGGGGACTGGACGTCGTGGTGGGCTTACGTGGCCGGTCCCCTGATCGGCGGCGCACTCGCCGTCGGCGTCGCCTGGATCCTGCGCGGGCCGCCGTCGCTCGCTGGCAACGAAGCCGCCCAGGGCGAGCTCGACCCGATCTTCTCCCACCCACGTCGAAACGAGGGCCCCCATGGCGGCTGACCAACCCCTGCCCAACGAACGGTGGAAGGCCGAACCCGAGAAGCAGGACTTCCCGGCCGCGCGTTCATACCTGTCACTGCTCGTGTCACGGAGCGACGCGCGTCGCTACGCCGCGCTGCTCGCCGCCGAGAAGAAGCTCTGGCACTACAAGGCCAAGGACCTGCTGCGCGCGAGCGGACTCGCGCTGCTGCCC
>JAKAFH010000064.1 GCA_021818025.1 Actinomycetes bacterium
GCACCGTCGGCTTGGCGATGAGCGCGCGCGCCATCGCGAGCATCTGGCGCTCGCCGCCCGACAAGGTCGCGGCCGCCTGCTTGCGCCGCTCGCCGAGCACGGGGAACCACTCGTACTGCTGGGCGAGCCCGTCGCGCAAGGGCGTCGAGGTGATCATGGCGCCTAGCCGGAGGTTCTCCTCGACGGTGAACTCGGCGATCACTCCGCGCCCCTCGGGCACGTGGCCCACGCCCCGGCGCACGATGTCCTCGGTTCGCATGCCCGTGAGGGTCACGTCGTCGAGTGAGACGGTGCCCGAGCGCGGCGTGACGAGTCCGCTGATGGTGCGCAGCAGCGTCGTCTTGCCGGCGCCGTTGGCGCCGAGCACGGCGGTGATGGCGCCGGTCTCGGTCTCGAAGGAGACGTCGCGCAGCGCCTGGACGGCGCCGTAGGCGACCGAGAGTCCGTCGATGCGGATCATTCGTCGACTCCCAAGTAGGCGGCGATCACGGCCTCGTGGGCGCGAATCTCGTCGGGCGAGCCGGTCGCGATGACCTCGCCGAAGCTGAGCACCACCAACCGGTCCACGAGGGGCATCACGAACTCCATGTCGTGCTCGACGAGCAGTACGCCCATCGAGGAGCGCAGCTCGCTGATCAGCGCCGAGAACTCCTCGAGCTCGGCCTCGTCGAGTCCCGACGCCGGCTCGTCGAGCATCAACAGGCTGGGCTCGCTCATCAGCGCGCGCGCCACCGAGACCTTCTTGGCCACGCCGTAGGGGATGGCACTGGGCATCTGGGCGGCGACGTTGGCCACGCCGAGTCGCTCGAGCATGGCCATCGCCGACACCCGCAGGCTTCGCTCGCTGCGCACGCCGCGTGGCAGCGCGAAGAGGCTCGTGAAGAAGTCGCCGCCGGCGCGGATGTGCCCGCCGGCCATCACGTTCTCGAGCACCGTGCAGTGCGGGAAGAGTCCGACACCCTGGAGCGTGCGCGCCACGCCGATGCCCGCGAGCTCGCTCGGGTGCACGTTGGACCGTCCGGCCGCGCGATAGTGCACGTGGCCCGAGGACGGTCGGACGAAGCCGCACGCCACGTTGAAGGCGGTCGTCTTGCCGGCGCCGTTCGGTCCGATCAACCCGACGATCTCGCCCGAGGCGACCGAGAACGAGACGTCGCGCAGCGCGTGCAGCCCGCCGAAGTGCACGGAGACGCGATCGAGCTCTAGCAGTGACGAACCGCGGGTTGATTCCATTGCAGCCCTAAGTTACACACTCGCGAACCCGTCTCGTGGACATGGTCACCGGGTGGGCGAAAGCCGTGGGAGATGCGGTGGGCCTAGTCGACCGTTTCGGACCGCGTCGGGGCCCGCCGGGCCAGGAGTACGTCGCGCGAGACCACCGACGGCCGCACCCGGGCCCCGAGCTCGATGTCGGCGGCGACGTCGCTGCGAACGTCGACGCGCACCGCAACGCCGTCGACCTGGATGATGACCCGAGTGGTCGCGCCGAGGAAGCTCTTATGGGTGACGAAGGGCTTGGCCGTGTCGTCGAGGGTGATGGTGACGTCCTCGGGCCGCAGCAGCGCGTCGACCTCGCCCTCGGGCACGCCGGCGTCGCTCGGGCGCACGGGGCACCGCTCGCCAAAGAGCGTTACCGAGCCATCAGTTGGCTCGACCGGCACGCGACTCGAGACGCCGACGAATTCGGCGACGAAGGGGGTGGTCGGGCGCGAGTAGAGCGTCGCGGGCGTCGCCGTCTGCTCGGCGCGACCCGCGGACATCACGCACACCCGGTCGGCCATCGAGAGCGCCTCTTCCTGGTCGTGGGTGACGAAGACGGTCGTGATCGCGAGGCGCTGCTGCAGTTGACGGATCTGGTCGCGCAGCTCGGCGCGCACCTTCGCGTCGAGCGCCGACAGCGGCTCGTCGAGCAGCAGGACCCGCGGTTCGATCGCGAGGGCCCGGGCCAGGGCGACGCGCTGTTGTTGGCCGCCCGACATCTGGTGGGGGTACTTGAGGGCCTGGTCGCTCAGGCCCACCAGCTCCAGGAGCTCGCCCGCCTTCTGGCGGCGCTGGGCCGCGTGCTGGTGGCGCATCCGCAGGCCGAAAGCCACGTTGTTCAGGGCGTTCATGTTGGGAAAGAGCGAGTAGCTCTGAAAGACCATCCCCATGTCGCGGTGCTGGGCGCTGATCTTGCCGACGTCGCGGCCGTCGACGGTCACCCGCCCGCGATCCAGTTGCTCGAAGCCCGCGAGCACGCGCAGCGCGGTCGTCTTGCCACAGCCCGACGGGCCGAGCAAGGCCACGAACTCGCCGGGTTCGATGTCGAGGGAGAACCCGTCGAGTGCCCGGGTCGCGCCGTAGGTCCGAACGAGTCCCTCCAGGCTCACGCGTGCGCCGGCGGGAGCCGGCTCGGCGGTTCGAGTGGCGACGAGGTGTTCGGTCACGAGTTGTTCGTCCTTCTGCGTGCACGACGCGATTGCGAGCGATCGAGTGAGACAATGAGCGTAATCAGCAGCCAGGTCCCCACCAACGAGACCATCGAGACCGCCGTGGAGACGTGGGCGTCGACCTGCTGGAACTGGTAGATCCACACCGGCAGCGTCGTCCATAGGTCGAGGCTCGCCATGGTGAACTCGCCGAGCACCAGCGCGAGCGTGAGCACCGTCGCCGAGAGCAGCGCCGAGCGCAGGTTGGGCACGACCACGCGCCAGAGCGTGTTGAACCAGTTGCCCCCGAGCGAGCGCGACGCCTCGACGAGCGTCTTCAAGTCGATGGCGCTCAGGCCCGCGTCGAGGGATCGGTAGACGAAGGGCATCGACAGGATCACGTAGACGAGGCTCAGCAGGTAGGGCGACGCGCGCAGCCACAGCGGCGCGGCACGCAGCACGCCGAGGATGAGCACGATCGGCGGGATCACGATGGGCAGGATCGTCACGAAGTCGAGCAGCCGTCGAAGCCTCGGGAACTTCAGGTGCACGTAGACCGAGGTCGGGACCATGAGCACGAGCGTCAGCGCGAGGGTCACGACCGCCAGGCGCATCGAGAGCCAGAAGGCCGCCGAGAAGCCCGGCTCGGACGGGATCGCTCGCACGGCGTAGAGCGACAGGTGGCCGGCGTCGTTCTCGAAGGAGAATCGCAGCCCGGCGTAGATCGGGATGAGGAAGTACGCGCCGGCGATGAAGAGCACGACGGCCCGCCACACGCGCAGGCGCGGCCAGCGCCGACGCGCCGGCGGCTCGACGGTGACCAGCGCGTCCTCGACGACGTCGGGGATCAGCGCAGCCACTTGGACGCCCTTCGACGAACGAGCCCGTAGAGGATCATGGTCAGCGCGAGCACGACGAACATGCCCAAGCCGACGGCGTAGCCGACGTTCTCCTGGCCCGCGAGCTGGTTGCCCGCGAGCAGCGAGCCGATCTGGATCGGCGCCAAGGTCACCGTGCCCGCGGTCAGGGTCTCGGCGGTGGCGTAGGCGGCGAATCCGCTGCCAAAGAGCAGCAGCATCCCCCCGAGCACCGAGGGCATCAGCACCGGGATGCCGACGTGGCGCCAGTAGCGCCAGCTCGAGGCGCCCATGTTCTCGGCCGCCTCGCGCCACGACGGCCGAAGCCCGCCGAGCGCCGGGGTGATCACGAGGACCATGAGCGGCACCTGGAAGTACAGGTAGACGAGCACGACGCCGTAGAACGAGTAGAGGTTGAAGCCGAAGTTCCACGGGTTGAGGTGGATCGCGCTCAGCCACGCCGTCAGGATGCCCGTCGAGCCCAGGGTCGCGATGAACATGAAGGTGAGGTTGATGCCGCCGAAGTTGGCGAGCACACCCGAGGCGGTCGCGACGAGCCGCTTGAGCAAGTTGGAGCGCGACGTGGCGATGGCGTAGGCGAGGATCAGGCCCAAAATACCCGGCACGATGGAGGTGATCAGGGCCAGCACGATACTGTTCTCGAACCCGAGCAGGTAGGACCCATGGGTCACCAGGGTGATGTTCGACAGGGTCGGCTTGCCCTGCTCACTCTGGAAGGCGTAGTAGATGACCGCGAGGATCGGCACGCCGAGGCCGAGGAAGGAATAGATCGAGAACGGCGCCATCGCCGCGACCGGCGCGAGCGCGCGACCCAGTGATCGGCGCCGGGAACGCACGGCGACGTCGGCGCCCCCGGCCCCGGGTGCCGTGGCTCCCGGGCCGGGGACGCTCAGTTGTTCGTCTGACGTCGCTGAAGTCATGCCTGTACTACTACTACGGACCTGACGTGACCTCGGTCGGCCAGTTGGCGACCACGACGGCCTCGGCCTTGGTGATCTGTGCCTGGGTCGGGTACTGGATAGCGCCCTTGGGCAGCGGCGGCAAGGCGGCGAGCGCCTTGGCGTTGGCCAGGTGGTGCTGGGTCATGTACGCCAGCTCGACCGGTCGGGCCATGCCCTGGAGCCAGATGTTCTGACCCTGGGTCGAGTAGAGGAACTCCTCCCACAGGCGCGCGGCCGCCGGGTCCGGTGCCGACTTGTTGATGGCCTGGGTGTAGTACTCGGCCATCGACGCGTCGCTCGGGATCACGACCTTCCACTTCTTGGCGTAGCCGGGCAGGGTGTTGATGCCTGACGCCTGGAGGTAGTCCCACCAGATGACGATGTTCGTCGCCCCGCTCTGGACCGTCGAGGGCCCGGCCACGGTGGCCACGAAGTTACCGTTCGCGTTCATCGTCTTGAAGTAGTCGACGCCCGGCTTCACGTTGTTCAGCGAGCCGTGGTTCGCGATGGCCGCGGCCATGACCGCCGCGAGCGCCGAGCTCGAGGCCGTCGGGTTGTTGTTGATCCCGATCTTGTAGCCCTTGCCCTTCTGGAGCATCTGGGCGAAGGATGTCGGGCAGACCTTCACGACCGCGGTGTTGCAGCCGATCGCGACGAACCCGCCGTAGTCATCGAACCAGTACCCGTTGGGCTGCTTGAGCGCCGCGGGGATGTGCGCCCAGGTCGACACGCGGTACGGCGCGAGCAACCCCTTCTGCTGAGCCGTGATCGCGAAGTTGGTGCCCACGTCGATCACGTCGGGATTGGTCGAGCGGCCCTTGTCAGCGATGATCGCGTTGATCTCGTCCTGGCTGGAACCGTTCGGGTTCTCCGAGTTCACCTTGATGCCGTACTTCTTCGAGAACGTCGAAATCATCGCGCCGTAGTTCGCCCAGTTCGGCGGCAACGCGATGACGTTGAGCGTCCCTTCCTTCTTGGCTGCCGCGACCAGCGCCGCCATCGACGTTGGCCCACTCGCGGCGAGGGTCTGTACGGTCGACCAATTGACCGTCGTCGCCCCACTGGCGCCCACCGAACCGGTGACCGATACGACGGCCAGACTGGCCATCGTCGCTCCAGCGGCGAGCACCACCTTCACTCGTTTTAGGGACATTCCTTTACCTTCCGCCCTTTGCGAATCCTCCCGTTTGGAGGTCCGCGGCGAACCTTACCTGATGGAACGTGAGATTTCCGAGGCACGCCGTGAACTCTCAGATAACGGCAGATGAACTCCGCGCGACGCGGTGCCCGCAACTGGCGCGACACAGTTCCTACCTGATCACAACTTGTTTACTGGGACCGTGACTGCGCCGGCGCACGGCGCGTTCACCCGGCGCAGACAATCAGTTCATCATCGTGCGGTGGCGTGGCTGGGGCGATCACGGCTCGTAGGGTGCACCCATGGAGTTCGAATTCGCCGGTGAGGTCTGGTACTGGCGGGGGCCGTCGCCCTTCCATTTCGTCACCGTTCCCCCCGATGCCAGCGAACAGATTCACGAGCTCTCGTCGCTGCTCACCTACGGCTGGGGGTCATCTCCGTCACGGCCCAGATCGGGGAGACGACATGGACGACCTCGCTCTTCCCGAAGGTTGATGGCTACGCCCTGCCCCTGCGCGCGGCGGTCCGATCAACCCAGGACGTGACGTTGGGTGACGTCGTACGCGTAACCATGCGCCTCGACGTGTCGCTCTAGACCTCGGCGCACCGCGCTGAGGTCACTGATGGGTCCTCATGGAAGGAGCGACCACACGCAGACCAACGAGTCAGCCCTCGCGAGCGAACAACAGGAACGCAACGCGCGGGCACGGGTTCGCGGTGCGCGCACGGTGACAGAACGCGACCGCGCGAGCGGCTCGGCCGACGCCGCGGCGCCGGGTTCGCAATGCATAACAGCAGCCCACCGTGATGGCGGTCGATCCTGTGACATCGCTACCGTCGCACCGGTTTGAGGGTTAACGCCGCCAGAAGAACAGGTGGGTCACGCCACTCGGGCTAGGAATCGCCTCGATGACAAAGCGGTCGGCCAGTTCGTCGGGGCTCGCCCACAATCGCTCCCCACGACCCATCACGACGGGCACCACCGCGACGTGCAGCTGGTCAATGAGATCGGCGTCGAGGAATTCGCGCACCGTGGCGACACCGCCGCCAATGCGCACGTCTTTGCCCTGGGCAGCCTCGAGCGCCCGCGCGAGTGCGTCCTGCGGCGGCGCATCAAGAAAATGGAACGTGGTGTCGCCCGCGGCAAACGATGGTCGCACGTGATGCGTGAGTACGAACACCGGCGTGTGGAACGGCGTGTCCTCCCCCCACCACCCTTGCCACTCGAAGTCTTCCCACGGTCCGCGCTGGGGACCGAATTTGTTCCGTCCCATGATCTCGGCACCGATGTTGCGGGTGAAGTCACGGGTGCAGTAGTCGTCGAGCCCGTAGGTCCCGCCCGGCTCGGTTCGATTCACCCAGTGAGCTGTCGCTCCCGCCCAGGCGAACAGCTCGGCCGGATCGGCGTGGCCAAAGGGGTGCTCGAGACTCTGCCCCTCGCCGGACCCGTATCCATCGCTGGACACGATGAAGTTGTGTACGCGCACCAACTGGGTCATCGGGAGACCTCCTGGTGGCGAAGATACTCGCGCGACGTCGCGAAATCCTACGAAGGGTTACCCCACTGAAAGCTTCTCAGCCTCTGGGTGGACCTTGGGTCACACGATGAGAACCAGTAATTCCAAAATCTCGATTACTCGCTCATAGACAATACGTACTAGGGTGGTCGTATGGCGAAGTCCAAAGAGACCACAACCGGAGAGCTCCTGAAACGAGCACGCATCAGTGCCCAGCTGTCGCAGACCGATGTCGCGCGACGTGCAGGCGTCGCACAAAGCGTCGTCAGCGCTTATGAGTCGGGCCGCAGGGAGCCATCAGTATCCACACTCGAGCGCCTCGTTCACGCAACGGGACACCGTCTCGTCCTCGACTTAGAGCTCTCGACTGATTACCGACCCGGACTCCCCAGCACTCCACTCGGCCGTCGGCTCCGCCAGCACCGACGCTCGGTCATCGCCTGTGCGGCGCGACATGGTGCGAGCAACGTCCGCGTCTTTGGAAGCACCGCACGAGGTGAAGACCAGCCCGACAGCGACATCGATCTAGTCGTCGATCTAGATCGAAGTGCGGGACTCTTCGAGTTGGAAGCACTACGCAGGGAACTCTCGGAGACACTTGGCGTCTCTGTTGACGTTGTTCCTTCGGACAGCCTACGACCTCGGGTTCGAGAAGAAGTCGAACGCGAGGCCATCGTCATATGAGCTCACGCCACGACGAAGAACGCCTCGCAGACATTGTCGACGCGATTACCGCAATCAGGAGCCACCTCACTCGTGGCGATCTCTCCGACGGCCTCATTTTCGACGCCGTTCGGCTTCGTTTGATCGAAATTGGCGAGGCCGTCAAGTTGCTGGATCCCCAACTCGTCGCGAGCGAGCCCGACGTCAGGTGGTCTGACGCTGCCGGTATGCGCGACTGGCTGGCGCACCACTATTTCGACACTTCCCGAGCGATCGTGGAAGCAACCATTGCGGAGGATCTGCCAGCGCTCGAGACAGCAGTTCTTCAGCTTGAAGCGCGGCTCGAACGCTCCAAGCAGCGCAACAGTGAAAATGAAAAACCCGAGATCAACAAGGGTCGAGGGCTTGGACGATAACGCTCAGAAATCGTAGAAGGCGATCACTCAGGGCGAAGCATCCTTGAACGCCGTATTTCTCTCGGTGGACCTTGAGTCACACAATAAGTCACACGATAAGTCCGTGTTGTGGACGACGCTCGAAAACTGAACACGGCGGTTTCAAGGGGTCAGCGCAACACTCGGTAGGCAATCCTTGACTGATGGATAACCGAGGAGAGTGCGTGACAGCCCACCTGACCAAAGAGCAGCGAGCCCTGGCCCACCGACTACGCCGCAAGGGTTACTCGCTTCGCCGCATCGCCCGCGACATCGGGCTGAACTCGCCGGGAGGCGTGCAACACGTTCTTCTCGGCCAGAAGCGCGAGGGGCGAGAGGTCACGTGGTCGCCTCGCGCGGGACGCCTGACCCTCGACGAGCGCGAGGAGATCGCCCTCGGGCTGCGTGCGGGTGAGTCGATGCGCTCGCTCGCTCGTCGCCTCTCTCGCGCCCTCGACGATCGCCCGGGAGGTGAAAGCGAACGGCGGCGCGCCGGACTACCGCATCTGGCGGTCCCACGCCCGGGCGAGGGAACAGGCCCGACGCCCCAAGACGAGGAAGTTGAGCGACCCGACGCTGTGTGCCACAGTGACGACGTGGCTCGAGAAGTTCTGGTCGCCCCAGGAGATCGCCGAGCGACTGAAACGAGAGCACCCCGATGACCCGTCCATGAACGTGAGCCACGAGGTCATCTACCAGTCGCTCTTCGTCCAGGGACGCGGGGAACTACGCCGCGAACTGGCCCGCTGCCTGCGTTCGGGACGTACCCAGCGCCGACCCCAGGGCCGAGTCAATCGACAAGGCAAGATCCCCGGGATGGTGATGATCTCTGAGCGGCCCGCGGAGGTCGCCGACCGCGCGGTGCCCGGTCATTGGGAGGGCGATCTCATCGTGGGGGCCGGTGGTCGTAGCGCCGTGGGCACCCTGGTCGAGCGAACGACGCGCTACGTGCTGCTGCTGCACCTGGCGGGTGATCACAGCGCGCCCACGGTCGAGGCGGCCATGCGCAAGGCCATCGCGACGCTGCCGAACGAGCTCATGCGGTCGGTGACGTGGGATCAAGGTTCCGAGATGGCCAACCATCGCGCGATCACCGTCGCCACGGGCGTGCCGATCTACTTCTGTGACCCACACTCGCCGTGGATGCGCGGATCGAACGAGAACACCAACGGGCTGCTGCGCCAGTACATGCCCAAGGGCACCGACCTCTCGAAGTTCAGCGAGGACGACCTGCTGGCCATCCAGCGCAGCCTCAACGGACGACCGCGAAAGACTCTCGACTATATGATGCCCGAGGAGAAACTCGCCGAGCTTGTTGCGCTGACCCCTTGAAACCGCCCTGAGGTTCCCCAGGAAAAGTGGACACGGTTGCTATGCCGCAGTCGTGACTGCAGTCGACAACGATAGTTCGTAGCTGACGGGACTGACGTTGCCGACCTTGGAGTAGCGACGGACCTCGTTGTAAAACGCCATGTAGCCCGCGACGCCGGCGCGCAGCTCAGCCATCGTGGCGAAGACGTGACGGTAGAAGTACTCGTGCTTGAAGATCGACCAGAAGCTCTCGGCGCTGGCGTGGTAGTAGTACGAGCCGGTGGATCCCAT
>JAKAFH010000065.1 GCA_021818025.1 Actinomycetes bacterium
GGGGATGCCCTCCGCCGCCAATCTGCGAATCAGTGCCCAGTCTTCCAAAGTGATCACCCTCCATTTTCAGGTGTCCACTTTTCACCGTCGAAAGTGTTCAGTTTTCGAGCGTTGCCGACAGGCGAGTTCCTCCACGCTTGCGCAGGCTCGGAAAGGAGCGGGCTCGGATTAACCTGGGGCGGCCCGGATCAGCAGCTCGATCGATCGGCCTGATCGCGCTGAGTAGCCACACCTCGACAGCGATAACGCACCCCAATCCGGCGTTGGAGGACACCCGCGCTGAGCGGACGCGGGACGTTATGGTCGCCTGATATGGGACACTCTCCAGATAGACGGTATCCGAGAGGCTGAGCGCCGACCCGTCGATAGGCCCACCCAGGACCATTCGTCTCGCCCGCTGGCTGCCGCATCCCGCCATGAGCCTCAGGTCGTCGCAAGTCGCAGGGCCAAAGGATAGAGGCGGGTGGAAGGCTGCCAGTATCGCGGCGACGATATCTACGTGTTGCGTAGCTACGCAAGACGTAGTATCTTGCACTTATGAGTCGCCGCGAAGGGTCCTCTAGGCCCCGTAAGGCCAATGATCCGCCACTGCTCATTCTGACCAGCCTGGCCGAAGGCCCCAAGCACGGGCATGCTCTGGCCAAGGACATCGAGAGCTTCGCCGGAGCGTCGCTCGGCCCTGGGGCGTTGTATGGGGCGATCACCAGGCTGGAAGAGCGAGGGCTCATCGAGGCTCTGCCCAGCAGCGACCGCCGCCGTCCCTATCGGATCACAGCCGCAGGCAAGGCAGTCCTGGCCGAGGCGATCAGCGAAATGCAACAGCTGGCCCGGGTCGGCGCCTCCCGTTTGGCTCTCAATGTCACGCTCGGCCACGGTCTCGGCGCATGAGCCCCAACCGCCAGCTCAACCCCTGGCTGCGGTGGTATCCGAAGCCCTGGCGGGACCACTACGGCGAAGAACTCGTGCTATTTATGCAGGACAGCTACGGATCGGGCCGGCCGCCGGCGCGAGCACGCATGTCCCTCTTGGTCGGGGGTCTGCGCGAGCGAGCCCGCCAGTCCGGCCTGACCGGTGACAGTGCGCCGCCGAGCGACCGGGTACGAGCCGGCGCGCTGCTGGTGCTGGTCGGCTGGGCCGGGTTTGTGCTCGCCGGCTCCAGCTTCGCCAAGTTCTCCGAACACTTCGACAACGCCCTGCCCGGCGGCATCGACAGCCACCTGCCCCCCGCATCCCACGCCGTCGCTGACCTGGCCTACGGTCTGGTACAGGTGCTCGCCGCGGTGAGCGGCTTCGCGGTTCTCCTCGGAACGGCTGTGGCGTTGCCCGCCTTCGTCCGATTCCTTCGATCCGGCGGCTGGCCTGCCGTGCGCGGCCACATCATGCGGGCGCTGACGGTCACCGCCGTCACGGTGGGCGCAACCGTTCCTCTCCTACTGTGGGCTCACCATCTCAACAGTCAGCAGCGAAACGTCGGCAGCGGCTCGTACGGCGCCGTTTTCATTGCCTGGGCGGCCCTGATGGCACTGAACCTCGGCCTGTGGACCCTGGTGGCCGTGATCGCAGCCCGCCAGGTCAATTTTTCCCGGTCCGTGCTTCTCGCCGAGGCGGCTCTGGCTGTGATCGTCACTGCCACGATGGCGGTGATGCTCGCCGCTACCTCCACATGGTGGGCTGCGATTGCCGCTGACGCACCATCTTTTTTGAACTCGAACCCCGGAGGCGCTCCGGTCAATCCGCTCCTGGGAGCAACCGCCGCCGTGATGCTGGCCGCCAGCGCGGCAGGCGCCATCGGTGTCCTGCGCATCACCCGCAACCTCTCCTCGCTTCGCGTCCGATGACGGCTCGCGACGCAGTCCACTACGACCTTCGCGTCGTCATCTTTAGTCGGCTGTCCGGACGTCAACAGATCGCCGACCCTCGACTCCGAAACCCTGCTGCCCGTCTCTGTTCAGCCGCCGTGTCGGCGGTCAGCAGTTTCCCTTGATGGCTTTCGCCCAGCGGTTGCGGTGCGCCCTACCTCTGCGGTGCGAAAGCTTTGGATCCCGTCAACGCTCGCGCCGCTCTTCCAGACTGTCCGGCTCGATTGTGCGGAGGAGGCTCGCAGCGATCGGCTTGTAGCTTGCGTGGCTGTCGCTGACGGTCGAAAACTGAACACCGCCCAGATCAGAATGAACACCCCGGAACTGACCTTCGATCCTGCGCCTCGGAAGGGGCCTGTTTTACCGGAAACTGCCCCCGGGAAACTACCGTGGCAAGTACCGGGGCAGCATTTCGTCCATCCTGGAGGCGGCGTCCGGATTCGAACCGGAGTACGGGGCTTTGCAGGCCCCGGCAACCTGTGCCAAGGTGTGCCTCACTGTGCCAGGAGTCAGTGAAACACTAGTGATCGTCCCACTTGCGTGACTTCACTTAGCCTCCGTCCTCGCACAGGACTGGTGAATAACCGTGGCAAGTACCGTGGCAGGCTTACATCCAAGGACGCCTCACCGGTCGTGCTCGAGTTGTCGCCGGCCCACCAAACCGCCCGAACTCAACAGGGACGATGAAAACGAAACGTGGGCTAGCTCACAATGAGACTTGCGACGCGACAACGAATGGTGGTGACCGATCCCGACTGCGCGGTCCCGAGCGTCTCCAGATCGATGTGGGTTCCACCTGTCGAGGTGAACAAGCGGATGCCATCGCCCAGCAGAACGGGAACGATGTGGACGAGTAGTTCATCGACCAGACCGAGTCTCAGGCATTGGCTGGCGACCTCGCCCCCGAAGATCTCGAGGTTCTTGCCGCCAGCGGCCCGGAGGGCAACGTCAACGGCTTCGCGAATGTCGCCGGTCAGGAACACAACGTCGGCGTTCGGCGCGTTCTCGGGTGGATCGTGCGTCAGGACGTATTGCGGGCCCGACCAGGCGCCGCCATACGCCTCGCCGGTCTCCTTGCCAGCATCACGCCTTCCTACTTCATAGGTTCGCCGACCGGCGAGAATCGCTCCAGTAGCAGCGATCATCTCGGGAACCCCGTCGGCAACCACGTAGTCGAAGATCCAATCCATCGCATCGTCAACGCCTGCGATGAACCCGTCGAGCGACATCGTCCGGTGCACAACGACCTTTCCCAGGTTGCTTCTTCTGCTGGTTGCCAACTCACTCTCCAATCTCGGTGCTGGTTGCAAGGTCCGACATCGTCGCGGTCGGGAAAGGCGGCATCGGTTCCACAAGAAGGGGGTGAGCCGCATCGGCACGGAATCCGTCGAGTAACAAGGCCAGGTGTCGCCGCCAAGCGTCGGGAGCAGTATGAGCCGTGAGCTCGATTGTCCTCGAGATCCCCCAGACAACAAACGTGAGATCTTCGACGACGAAATCCCGGCGAAGCATCCCAACTTCCTTGGCCCGGTCGAGGAGTTCCGCCATACGCCTCCGCGCCACTCGGTGGAGCCCATCAACAGCGGGAGGCCCGGCGAACCCGCGGGCCGCCAAGTCGTTGAACCCTCGATCGCCGGATTGCAGTTCACACACGCTCGTCAGGTAGCCGACCAGTCCTTGCCACGAATCCTCGTCAGCCAGCGCAGTCTCGACGAGGGCAACCACCCTTTCCATACGATCAACGAAGACCGCCTCCAAGAGCTGCTCGCGAGATGGAAATCGGTTATATAGCGTGCCGATGCTGACACCCGCCTTCCGGGCAATCGTCTCCAACGGAACATCGAGACCCGCCTCGGCAAAGAGCGCGTTCGCGGCCTCGACCAGCCGCTCGCGGTTGTGGCGAGCGTCGCTACGAAGCGGCCGAGAGTCCGTAGTTGGGGCCAACAAGCGACACTACAGCCAATTTGAGGCCGTCCTCAAGTTAGCCAGAGACATCATTGGAGTCAGTCCGCGGATGAACCACGTCGGAATATCGCCCTCCACCAGTCACTACTAGTTCGATGTCAACTTCGCGTATCGCTTTGCCGACATTAGTGGTATGATGTCGCCCATGAGCACGACCAGCGTGGCAACCGAGGTCCGCACGCGCGTCCTCGGCTCGCGGGACCGTTTCTGGCGTCCTGAGGACTTCGACGGCTCGCCCGACGCGGTCGCCCAAGCCCTGTCGCGGATGGTCCGCTCCGGAGATGTGCGCCGGGTCCGCCGAGGCCTGTACTGGCGCGGCACCCCTACCCGACTAGGCATGGCTCCCCCGCCGCCGGGCCGCCTCGCCGACGCCGTCGTCGGCGGGACCGGCTCGGGTCCGGCCGGACGAAGTGCTGCCCTGGCGCTCGGCCTGTCGACCCAGGTGGCCCGCCGGGAGGCGGTCGCCGTTCCGGGCCGATCACCCCGCAACCCCGGCTCGGTCCACTACGTCAGCCGGGCCGCCAGCACCAAACGTCGTGACGAGCGCCTCCGCCCGGCCGAGGTCGCGCTGTTCGAAGTACTACGGGACTGGGACGGCCTCGTCGAGGTCCCCGCCGCGGATGCCGTGGAGCGAATCGAGCGTCTCACCAGCGATGGCACCGTCCGCTTGGACCGGGTGGCGCGGGCGGCGGAGACCGAGCCGCCCCGGGTCCGCGAGCGGCTGCGCCGCCTCCTCGTCGCGCTCGGCCGACCCGAGATGACCGACATCGTTCGCCCGGCGCGCAGCGAGTCGGTCCTCCGCGATCTGGCTCTCGCCGGCTGAGGTGGTGGCTCGCTTCGCCGACCAGGGCGAGTTCGGACCGACACTCGACGCGGCCGCCGAGCGCCTCGGGATCAGCCCCACCGCCGTGGAGAAGGACTACTGGGTCAGCCAGGTGCTCCGCGTCCTCGGCCGCGAGTTCGGCGGCGACTTCATCTTCAAAGGCGGCACCAGTCTCTCCAAGGGATACCGGCTAATAGAGCGTTTCTCCGAAGATATCGACGTCCTCGTCCTGCCCGGAGATCGGGGACGAGGAGCGACCGACAAACTCATGAAGGCCATGGCCGAGGCCGCCGCCACCGGTGTCGGCGGCTCGGCGACTGGCGTCGGAGGGAGCGAGACCGGCCGGCACCGCTCCTTCGAGATCGCCTACCCAGCCACTCGGGAACCGACCGCGCTCATCCGCGCCAGCGTGCTCCTTGAGATGGGTGTCCGGGGCGGGCCGCATCCCCACGCTCGCGTGCCGATCTCATCCCTCCTCGGCGATGTGCTCGAAGCCGCCGGAACCGCACTCGGCGAGTTCGAGGACCTCACGCCGTTCGAGGTGGCCGTCCTCCACCCTGGTCGTACCCTGCTCGAAAAACTCGTCCTCATCCACTCCCTGGCCCAGCAGTTCGCCGCTGGCACGGCAGGGTCGATCGACCGGCGCAGCGGACGTCACTTCTACGACGTCTACGAGCTCTTGGGGGACAAACAGGTGCTCGACCTGCTCGCCGACCGAGACCAGACCGAACAGGTGATGGGCAGCATCGCCGAGATCAACCAAGCCTTCTTCGCGGCCGACGGCGTCGAGATCCGCCCGCACGGAGGTTTCGCCACCTGTCCGGCGTTCGACCCGGCCAGCGATATCTCAACCCAGCTCAGAGACGCCTACGAGACGACCATGCCAGAGCTGTACTTCGGTGCTGACCCTCGCCCCACCTGGGAAGACATCTGCGTCCGCGTCAGCGAGCAACGAGCGCTCCTTTGAACTTCGCAACGGCTCAGTTCTGAGTTTCTCGCGGTGTCATCTCGTGGCGAAGCGGCTTGACGAAGCCTCGGCAGCTCAGCAAGCGTTTGTCCACGACAGTGACCGGTCGCCGAGCTCTGGAACGTCCGCCCCAGTCGGGGTTCCGTCGGCGAAGGGGGTACGCCCTCTCGGTCGTCAATGCCACGAGCCATCTTCTCGCCTGGTCCGTCAGGACTCGCGTCGGATACCGTGGCAGGACCGACGGCAACTAATTCAAGAGCCCGTTGATCACCTAGCTCGCCACCCACGAGTACGGGGCTTACAGGGCCCCGCATTTGTGTGTCGCTCAGCCGAAACTTCTCCGTCGCTGAGTACCACAGAAGGACCCTCTTGGAGGAAAGACCCGTTTCTGGGGTGCGAACTTTCTCTCCTGGTCCGCGTGAGAATACCGAGGCAGCACTGACTCGATCCTGGAGGCGGCGTCCGGATTCGAACCGGAGTACGGGGCTTTGCAGGCCCCTGCCTAACCACTCGGCCACGCCGCCAGAAACGTCAATGCTACCGGTTCGCGCGACGCCTCCGGCTCAATAGCCACAAGAACCCGACGATGATCGCGATCACCACGACCTTCATCACGATCGCGATCGCCGATGCGATGAGCGATCCGAGGATCAACACGGCGATGACCGCCAGCGCGACTACTACGCCCGTTTTCATGGTCCGCCCTTCGTCCCGACCAGCGACGCTGCCCAGGGGCAACCTACCGTGTCGCGGCCACGATGGGTCGTCGGTCCCTCCGGCTAGGTCGCCGGCGGCCCGGCATCGGGACCAAAGGCGTTGCGGCCCCGTTGGCTCGCCACCTGCAGGCCGTGCTCATCGAGCTCGGCGACGGTGCCAACGGCCGAGCGTCCGAAGCGTTGGCGCACTTCGTCGATGGCGTCGCGCAGCGCCTCGTAGCCGACCTGTCGCGCGCGCGTCGCCGCCTCGATCCCCTCGCGCGCGCTGGGCGCCTCGATCGTCATCGGCAACGTGAGCTGGATCTCGTGGGCGCCTCGCTCTAGGAATGACGACGCGTAGAGTCCAACCAGTCGCACGCTCTGGGTCAGTTCGACGGTCTCGGCCAGGGCCGCGCCGATCATCGCGATGGCCCCGTCGTCGTCCACGCCAAAGGAGAGGGTCTGGGACCGCGAGACGGTGCGCAGGTCGTCAAAGCGCACGACCAGGGTGATCGTGCGCGCGAGCTGGTGGTGCGCGCGCAGCGCGCGCGCCACGACCGCCGCGTGGCCGCGCGCCGCGATCTGAACCTCGTTGAGGGTGCGCAGGGACTTCGCGAAGGTCTCGTCGTGACCGAGGGACTTCGCACCACGATCGACCACGACCTCGCGCCGGTCGTCGCCGTGGGCGTAGGCGACGAGCGTCGCCGCCATCGATGGTCCGACGTGCGTCGCGAGCGTCGACTCGTCCACCGCGCCCAGGTCGCGCACCCAGCGCAGGCCGAGCCGGTGCAGCTTGGCCGCGGTGGCCGGTCCCACGCCCCACAGGGCCTCCACCGGCAGTTCGGCGAGCCACCGCCGTTCGGTCGCCGGATCGACCCAGACGACACCCGCCCCCGGCGTGATGCGGCCGTTGACGACGCTCGGCTTGGAGCGCTTGGAGGCCAATTTCGCGAAGAGCTTGTTGCGAGCGAGCCCCACGCCGCAGTCGAGGTGCAGCTCGTTCTCGATTCGCCCGCGCAGCGCCCAGCCGGCCGCCACCGGGTCGGTGCCCAAGCGTCGAAGCCCTCGCAGGTCGGCGAAGAGTTCGTCGAGTCCGATTGCCTCGACCATCGGGGTGAGGTCGGTCACGATGTCGCGAAAGCGTCGCGAGTACTCCTCGTAGCGATCGAATCGGCCCGGCAGGATCACCATCGCCGGACAGCGTCGTCGCGCCAGCACGCTCGGCATGCCACTGCGCACGCCGAATCGACGCGCCTCGTAACTGGCGCTCGCGATCACCCCTCGTTCACCCGCGCCACCGACCGCGATCGGTCGACCCGCGAGGGTGGGGTCGTCAAGAATCTCGACCGAGGCGAAGAAGGCGTCGAGGTCGACGTGCAAGATGGGCGCGTCGTCGACGGTTGGCCGGTCAGTTGGTGAGCTGGACACTGCGGAACGCTTCACCGTAGGCGACACCGACTGGGCGTCCCGCTTGTTCGGCCCGGCCGTAGACGACTTCGCGAATCCCGTCGGTGTCGCCGCCGAGCTGGGAGGCGTGCGCCAGCACCGCCGCGGCCTTGCGGTCGATGGTGCGCGAGACGTCGACGACGACGTCCGGCTCGTGGGTGCCGCTCAACAGGAGGTGTCGAACCTGGTGGGCCGCGCCGTACTCGGGAAAGTAGAGCGGCATCGCGGCGGCGGGTGCGACGGCGTCCAGCAGGGCCCAGCCGGTCTCGCGGTGGTCGTGGTGATTCACGTAGACCCCGCCAAAGAAGGTGGCGGTCGGGTCATGGCCGATAACGACGTCGGGACGAAGCGATCGAATGAGCGACACGAGCTCGCCGCGCAGCACGACGTCATTGACGACGTCACCGTCGGGGTGGTCGAGGCCGACGACCGACACCACCCCGAGCAAGGCAGCCGCCTTCTCGAACTCCGAGCGACGAACGCCCCGCAGCGACTTGGCGTCGGTCTGACCTGTATGCGAACCCTTCGAGCCGTCGCACACCACCACCATGTGCACGTCACAGCCCTCGCTCGCCCACTGGGCGAGTACCCCACCGGCGGCGACGTCGGCGTCGTCGGGGTGCGCATAGACCGCCAGTGCGCGCTGGGGTTGGAGGCGCAGGTTGCGCACCGTCAGCTCCGCAGTTTTGGCGCGGTCGCCTTGACGAGCATGCCGATCTCGCGCGCGAAGTCCTCGGTGCCCTCGAAGCCCTTGTAGACCGACGCGAATCGAACGTACGCGACGTCGTCGACCGGACGCAGCGCGTCGAGGGTTGCGCGTCCGATCTCTTCACTCGACACGTCCCGGTTCAACAGGCGCATGGACTCCTCAACGCTGGACGCGATACGCATCATGACACCTTCGTCGACCGGCCGGTTCTTGCACGCCGCCCGGATCCCCATGAGGATCTTGGACTGATCGAACGGTTCGCGCTCGCCCGAGCGCTTGACCACGACGAGCCCCACCTCCTCGATTCGCTCGAAGGTCGTATATCGCTGTCCGCAGGCCGCGCATTCGCGTCGGCGGCGAATCGCCACGCCATCTTCGGCCAGGCGCGAATCGACGACGCGGTCGTCATCAGCCGAGCAGAAGGGGCATCGCATCCCCGTCACGATACACGCAATTTTCGAGAAATTATGGTATAAGCACGTGCTCACCGGGGATCACCACACTCGATCGCAATTCCGCGATGAGCCTGCGACGAGCGTACGCCGGGTCCACGGGGTTGACGAGGCGCGCAATCGACGCGACGCTGTCACCTGGCTGGACGACGTAGACCATGCCCGACGCGAGGGTCGCGCCCGTGGCGAGATCGGTGGGCAACCCGCTGCCCGTCGTGCCTCCGAAGGCGTGACCCGGCCACGCGAGCACCACCAGGCCAAGGGCCACGGCGAGCCCAAGCAGCGCGCGCTGGCGCTGGCGACGCCGACGGGCCCGCGCGAGCCGGCGACTCGCGAGGTGCACCCCGGAGCGCCACGGAACGCTGGACTGTTCGACGAGGTGCAGGTGGGGTCTGGCTGGGGGACGAATTTCGTATTCCGTGAGCGCAACTGCGGACATCGCGGCCTCCTTGTAGACGAACACCTGTTCGTATCGTAGCGAACAGGTGTTCGTTTTACAAGACCCCGATTAGCGCGTCGTCACGAACGGACGCTCGCCTGCATCTTCCCTGGTGGCACGGCCAACACGGCCGAAGTCACTCCACGGCCGTCGTCGTCGCCGGATCAAGAGGGCCTCAGCCACCTCGTCGAGCGACCG
>JAKAFH010000066.1 GCA_021818025.1 Actinomycetes bacterium
CTTGGCGAGGAAGCGGTCGCGTAATTCGTCGTCACTCGCAGCAACGGGCGTTGGGTCCTCAGCCGTGGTCGGCTCGGGCGCCGCCGGCGGGTCGGGAACCGGCGCCGCCACTGGCTCACGCTTCGGTGGCGTCGCGACCGCGCCGACCGGGGGCAGCGGCGCGACCGGTGTCGGCGCGGGCGCGGGCGCGCGGGTCGCGCCGCGCTCGAGACGGGTCAGGCGCTCGTCGAGGGCCTCGATGCTGTGGTCGAGGTCGGGCCGGGCGAGACGCACGAGTGCCACCTCCAGTACGACCACCTTGTCGGGGGCACTCTTCATCTCGCGCATCGCGCGCCCAACGGTCTCGAGGATCCGAACCGTTCGCGCCAGTCCGAGCTGTCCGCCCCACTCGACGAGCCGTTGGCGATCGACGTCGACGGCGTCGGCGACGTCGGGGGCCACCTGGAGCAAGAAGATCTGGCGGACGTCGCTCACGAAGCTCTCGGCGAGCTGTTCTGGGTCCCACCCCTCGCGCAGCAGCTGCGCCAGGGCTCGGATGGCGGCCGCGGTGTCGCCGCGCTCGAGGGCGCCGAGGAGCTCGTCGAAGCGCGGCTGGGTGTCCACGAGCGAGCCCGTGGCGATCAGCTGGTCAAGAGCGCTCAGGGCGTCGCGCGCGGACCCTCGTCCGAGGCGCACGGCGGCCTCGATCGTGCCGTCGTCGACGTCCAGGCCCGCCGCGCCCTGCACGTCGTGCAGCAGGGTCGACAGGGTGTCGCCGGCGATCAGTCGGAACTCGAGGTGCTGGGTGCGCGACCTGATCGTCGGCAGCACCTTGTGCGGATCGGTCGTCGCCAGCACGAAGATGACGTGGGACGGCGGCTCCTCGAGCGTCTTGAGCAGCGCCGCCGACGCCGACTTGGAGAGCTGGTGGACCTCGTCGACGATGTAGACCTTCCAGCGCCCCGGGGTGCCGTGCCACGCACCCGCCGTGATCTCGCGCACGTCGTCGACGCCGTTGTTGGACGCCGCGTCGAGCTCGACGACGTCGAGCGACGACCCCTTGGTGATCGCCACGCAGCTGGCACAGACGTTGCACGCGTCGCCGTCGACGGGGTGCTCGCAGTTCAGGGCCTTGGCGAGGATGCGGGCCGTCGTGGTCTTGCCCGTACCTCGGGGGCCGGAGAAGAGGTACGCGTGCACGACGCGGTTGTTTCGCGTCGCGCCCTGCAGGGCCCGCACGACGTGGTCCTGACCGCGCAACTCGGCGAAGCGACCGGGCCGGAACCGCCGGTAGAGGGCGGTAACCCCATCGAGCGAGGTGGGGGTTTGCGGGTCAGTCATGCCCGAATGTTAATGGGGGCGTGTTCGAGGCCGGAGTCCAAAGCGATGGCCAGGCGGACCGTGGCACCCAGTCTGATCCGCTGAGAGCTGCTGGCTTCCACCCCTGACTCGATTCACGAACGACCGTCGCACGGGACCCGGCCACCGCTTTGGACTCCGGCCCGAACAGGTTACCGTTTTGGGCCGAGAAGCACCTCGGCTAGCCTTGCTCGGTACTCGTCGCTCGGACGAGTCGCTGGAGGAGTGCGAGAGCGGCCGAATCGGCACGATTGGAAATCGTGTGTAGGGCAACCTACCGTGGGTTCAAATCCCACCTCCTCCGCCATGGGGTCTTGACGAAAGTCGGACCCACAAGGTGACGAAAGTCGCGGCGCGACGACCCGACGAGCCGATTGAGGCTCTGGAGACCTCGGCGGGCGGTCCCGGCGCGGGTTCAGCTGCTCGCGGCAGCGCCCGGCGAGTCGGGTGAGACGCGCAAGAGCCTCGCCGGGCGTGTCAGGTCCCGCGAGGCTCAGATCGGCGGTGAGGACGGGCTAGCTGCCCGGTGGGCTGAGGTCGTCCGGCGACGCGACGCGGACGTTACCCTCGGCGTCGATCTCCTCGAAGCCGTGATCCTCAAGGAAGGGCTCGTGGAGGATCGGAGTTCTCGCCCGTGCGCTTGGCCCACTCGCGCACCAGGCGCAGGTTGGCGGCCATCACCTCGAAGGCGAGCATCAGGGTCGTCTTGATGAGGCCCATCACGCGACAGAAGCCGCGTCGGATGTTCTGGGTGCTCGGGTTGCGCAAGTTGCCGAAGATGCTCTCGACGTGAGCGCCGGCCGTACGAGGCCTGCCACTCGGGGCTGCCCCAGTAGTCGCGCTGGGCGAGCTTGATCAGCGGCACCCGCGACCACCGTCGTCGCCTGCGAGCAGGACCGCGGTGCGTAGGGACCGCTCGGCGGATTGGCGATGATGGGCAACCCTTCCGGATAGTCCGCCGCCAGCGGGCGCCGCACTGAGGTCTGTCCGCCCCGCGGGCGAGTCGCCCTCCGTGGAGCCAAACGACGGACACGTTGACGACACCCGAATTTCGAGATTGGCGACGAGAACCATCATCGGACGTCTTGCTCTTGGTGCTAATCCTTAAACTGCCTTCGTCGGTATTCGAGTCGCTTGATCCACGTGGACACCACCTGTTGGCCGAATGGGATCACTCCATTGCTGAGATCGCTCGCTACCGTGGCGGTTGCGTCAAGCATGTCATCCAGAGTGGTCGCGGCTGCTCGAGGTGTGAGCCCGATCTCGTTGGCGAAGTCAAGCATCGTTCGGCGACTCAGACCATCGAGTGATCCTTGGATCGGCAATGCAAGCGTCAAGTCACCGTAGGGAAGCGTCGAAGGCAAGTCGTATGCCGGAGCCACCCGCCACTCCCCTTCCGGAGTCGCAAGCACAGAGATGTTCTTGGAGTGGACGTCACCGTTCCCGGTCAGCCATGCAAAGCAGAGCTGCCGATAGACATCGCGCACGGCCACGGGGCTGGCCGCGCACACCTGGGCAACTGAAGCGACGAGCCGCTCTGAGCTCACGTTGTACTTGTCCGCCGGCCAGAGGTTCATCAATTGGCACGCATCCTCACAGGCTCTCGAGTGGGTTGTGCCCGCAGCGTCGCCGACCCGA
Organism: Actinomycetes bacterium; assembly: GCA_021818025.1. Lineage (GTDB taxonomy): Bacteria > Actinomycetota > Acidimicrobiia > Acidimicrobiales > RAAP-2 > RAAP-2. The sequence goes on from JAKAFH010000066.1 coordinate 2,977, forward strand.
TCAAAGCGCCGAACGAGGAGTCCCCTTCGGCCCTCCGCGTCAGTCACGAGATCGGCCTCCGTTGTGGGGATTCCAGCCGATCGAGCGATCGTTAGGAAGTAGTGCTCGTTCTCGACAACATGCTCGTATTCAGGTGGATCGACCTTCAGAATGTAACGACTGGCTGCCTGGGCGACCGGCACGGAAATCATGCGAGCGGACGCCTTTTCTTGAACGCCCGGTATTCCCGAGCGATCCACGACTCCCGCGTCGGTGAGGACGTCGGCGAACCGAACCTCGCTGAACGAAGACTCGACAGTGACGAGTGCTTCGGCCTCGATGGGAATCTCTCCTTCGGGCACGACCTGAACATCTCCGACGACGTCACGGCCCACCGCGAGGAGAAGTGACAATTCGTCATCCGCTGACGTCTTCACAAGTCGCCTCAGCGCCGTCAACCGTCTACCTTCAGGCAACATTCCCGCGAAGAAGGCGGGCACCGCTCCGGCCTGATAGATAAGCGAGTCGGCCGAAATTGGAAGAGTCGTAGCGATAGCCATGCCATCCTCCGCGAACTCCGGCAGGTACGAGAACTCGGTCCCACGAGCGGTTCTTCGCAATTGAGCGGCGCGCCGCCCGGCCTTGAAGACGTCCGCGGCCTGAACCATCCGCGCTTCTGAGGCTGACTGTAGGTCAGTCACGTGGACTTGACCTTGACTATCATTTCGAGGCCCAAGACATTGAGAACATCGGCGACCTTGTCGAGGCGCACGGTTGGCTTGTCGCGCTCGATGAAGCGGACGAGACTCGGGGAGACGCCGGCGAGGTCGGCGACCTCTGCCTGATTGAGATGGAGTTCGCGGCGCCGACGCCTCACTTGTTCACCGAGGGTGCTCATGCGCTGTCCTCCTCGACAACTCTGCCGGTGCCGCCCGTTCTGGCACTCCCTGCTACATTTCATCTCTACGATCGTAGTGATTTGATGTGGAGATCTAGAGTTTAGCGTACGGAACATAGATTTCGCCACGATCGTAGTGAAATTTTAAATTCTTGGTCCTGTTCATCCCACCAGAGCCACAAACACTACGATTGTAGTGAACCTACTGATGATTCGTATCGCAGGCGGCACCCTCGCTACGGCATTGTTGAACGGCCCAGACACCGGCAACTACCACCGGGAAGGTTCCCTGGCTTATCGCTGGTGCGGGTTCGCCTTCGCGCCGCCCTCAGTGATGGAGCAAATCCTCTCCCCCCACGCGACCACGTCAGAGCCGTAATCGCTTGAGTCCCCCGGGCAGCCCCTCTGCCACGACGGCACGTCGTGGAGGTTCGAGACGTCGACGCGATGGTGCACGATGGCACAGGGAAATATGTGGTGAGATCCGCTCGAATCGCGTGGACACGCTCAGGAACCATCTCTCATTCCTCGGAAGTCACGCGGCTTCCCGCCTTTTCGTCAACTCCCCGCCCTACGCTCATCCACTGTGAGACGGAACGATCCCTTGGCCTTTAGCGATTACGACCGGGCCATAATCGATCGAACCGACTTTTGTCGTCACGCCTTTCGTCGTGACGAGTTCTGCGCAAGAGACAAGATCGCCGGTCGACGGATTGAGTACGACCTGGAACGTCTCATTGGGGTTCAGACTTACCTGAACTGCCGTTCCCGTCGCCCCAGATGAGAGAGCGACCGGTCCGACCAACGTGACGCCCGGCAGGTTCTCGGTGACCTGGTAGAGAGCGGAACCGAGTTTCGCCGACGCGTCTGGGAGCTGCAACAACTGCTCTAGGATCGCCAACTGCTCACTCGGCGAGCAGCCGACCGACGATGTATTCGTGCCGTCGCTGATCGGGCAGGCCCCAGAGGCCGCGTTGACCGTGCCGTCGACGCCCAGGCGTCCCGCCGCCAACAGCGCCAGGATTCCGGCCGGACTCTGGGGCAGGTTGTTCACGTTGGCCGACGACGACACGAGTGTCTTCTGGGGCGAGGACGCGAGCGTCATGCCAAACCCCGAGTAGCCACTAACCGTCGAGGCGTACCCGCCGTAGCTGCTCGCGCTGTTGGTGTTCGCCGGATTGCCGCCGAGCTGATTCGATGAGTCTGACAACGCGCACGGGATGAAGGGTCGGCCAAGGGTGATCCAGCGGGCCTCGTCGGACGGGGAGATGAAGTGGCTGCCGCCGGCGTCGACCGGGGTCGGCGTTATCACCACCCGACCAGATCCATCACCGGCCGTCCAGCTCTGCATTGTTCCATCCGCGACATAGGTGAGCGGCGCTTCTCCCGGACTCATCGCAGGGCTACTCACCTGACACGTCAGGGAGATGGTGGACTGCTGGAAGTAGTACTGACCTGGGCCGAGAGGCGGGAAGGCCGCCTGGGGAGCGCTCTGGCTCGCCGCCGCCTTCAGTGTCGCGGCCAGCGCACTGGTCGGCATCCCGCTGAGTGCGATCACCAGAGTCATCGCCACCGCCACCACGCCGCTGAGGCTCGCACCCCAGTAGAGGCGCGAACGCGAGTGGGCACGAACTGAGGGTTCATCGATTCGGTCGCGAATCTGCAGCCACAGCGCATCCATCACACCATCGTCAAACTGATCCTCGTTGGCGGGATCGATGGCTCGCAAGAGCTCCTCTGGGAATGTGCTGGTCATGATTCCTCCTTGAACTGCGGTGCTTGGGGGACGGACGATTCGCTGGACGACATACGACTCGGAACGGTGGCGCGTAGCCGGGCGTGAGCCCGATGAAGTCGGACGTTGAACGCGTTGACCGAACATCCCAGGACCTCGGCGGCGGCGGAGCGCGACAGACCCTCCCAGTAGATGAGGCGCAAGACCTCTTGATCGCCGGTACTCAGTGCCGCGAACGACTTGGAGATGTCGATGACGTCCTCGAGGTCGAACTCGTCCGTCACCCGCAGGTCGGGCAGCTCGACCGACACCGGCGCGCGGCCAAGGCGGCGGCGTTCGTGGGATACCTCGAAGCTCGCGATCCGATAGAGCCAGGGCAGCGACGGAGCATCCACCGAGGCGAACTTCTTCCACGCGGCCACGAACGCCGCCGCGACCACTTCGTCACGTGAGCTCGAGGGAACGCGACGGGCGACGTACCGAGAGAGGGCCGAGACGTTGTCTCGGTAGAACTCCTCAAACCGGCGAAGAGTCCTGTCCTCTGGTGGCTCCGCTGGTCGACGTCCTTGTCCCATAGTGCTACCTCGTTTACACCCGAAGTACCACGTTCATTACAGGACGGCGGAGACGGTCGCGGCGGGCGAGCGTAGAAGATTGACGCGTGGACATTCGGCGGGTGTGGGCCTTTCTGGTTGATGAGTGCCCAATTGCGGTCTGATCGAAGGATGTGGTGACCCCGTACATCAATAGGACACTCTCGGTCCTATACTAGGACAGATGGTGTCCTATTCCCGAATTCCCAGCCAAGAGCTGTTCCCCACGAAAGGACCAGTGCCGCCCGGCCAACTCATAGGTCGCTCTGAAGCGATTGCGGCCCTCCAGTCACAACTGGCTGCCGGCAGCCACCAGATTCTCGCTGGTCCGCGACGAACTGGCAAGACGAGCATCTGCGACGCAGTCATCGCACGCCTGAAGAAGGGCGGAGACTACGTGGTTGCCGTGGATCTCTTCGAGGTGGGGTCGCTCTCGAACCTTGCCGAGCTGATTGCCCGCGGTGCGATTGCCAATCGCCCGGGGGTGAAGAAGGTTCTACCCGTGCTGCTGCGATCAGCTCGATGGGTCGGCCGAGCTGCGCAAGTCTCGGCAACACTCAAGGGCGAGTTCGGCACCGAGATCGAGTTTGCGTTCGCGCCATCACGGAGCCAGAAGACACCCATGCAGCAAATGGACTACGCGCTGCGACTCCTCGAGAGGCTCGCGACTGCTGACGGCCACCAGCTCGTTCTCTACCTAGATGAGTTCCAAGAAGTCGAGACCCCCCTCCTTCGTTTCGGTGACCCTGACCTCCTCACCAAGAGCATGCGCTCGATCCTCCAGCGATCGCCTCATGTCACGTGCCTCTTCGCGGGCTCCGTCGAACACATGATGAAGGGCCTCTTTGCGGCGGAGAAGAGGGCCTTCTACCAATTCGGGGGCTTCTTCTCCCTCGATCCAATCGACGAGACGGCGTGGAAAGCGGGTCTTCGCAAGGCCTATCAGCGCGACAAAACCACCATCACGGACACGGCCCTCGACCACATCATCGCGACGAGTGAAGGGGCGCCTCGTGCCACCATGTTATTGGCGCAGCAAGCACACGTCGTTGCCGTCGAGAAGGGCATCTTTTCCATCGATCTTCCCGAGGTCTACCAAGGCATCGAATACGCGATGGCCACAGAGCGGCAGCCTCACGAAGCCGATGTGGCCCGCATCCGCGCGCTTCGAACCAATGCATTGAGGGTGGCGCAACGGGTGGCGCGTGGAGAGCCGCCGTACGGTTCTGGCATTGACTCAAAGCAGGTGACTCGCGCTCTGGACTCAATGAGAACCGCAGGCATCGTGGTTCAAGAACGGGCGCGCGAGTGGCGCCTGGTTGACCCGCTTCTTGGCCGCTACCTTTCAGCCTTTCCGGCCGTCTGATTCGGCGGAGTCGGGTAGACGCGCTCGATTTCGAGGGGCACTTATGCGTGATTCAGGACGCGGAGGGGGTTCCGGCACTGATTCACGACGCGCCGCACCTGCTCGGAAGACCACACTGAGACCGGAACTCAGTGCAGCCATTGCCGGTGAGGGAGCGCTGAACGAGCCACCGGCGAAGTGGCTACGGCGGCCTGACGAACCTTGTGATTTCACGCGGCCGCTCGCCGACTGGTTCACTAGTTCCCAGTGCCACCTGGCGAGTCGCGACGGTCGCGAGAATCTGGCGTGAGGTACCCGCCACCGGGGCGCTGTACGGGGCAGTTACCAGCCTGAAGGGTCCTTGGACGCCGAAAACTGGCGCACGTTAGATGACGGCCCGCAACATTCCAGACGAGTGTGCGATGAGATTCCCTCGAATCGTGTGGGCACACCCGATGCCCCTCGCCCGGAACTCAGTGAGCACACGGCCCTCCACCTTTTCGTCAACTACCCGCCATGGGGTCGTAACGAAAGTCGGATCGCAACAGGATCACGTCCCGCCGAGTGGTGATCACAGAAGGAGCGCTTCGCGATGCGTGACCATCTTTACATTTGGCCTTGGCCAAAGCTCCGGGCAACCCCCGACGTCGGCGGTCGAGAAAGGATCAAGGCGTTCGCAGCACCGCCGCGGTTGGCGTTGACGACTGTGGCGAGCCGTTGACCCGCGTGCCGACGGCGAGGCAAACCTGACTTGGACACGCAACGTCGAGCAGCACCACGTTACGCAGAAACGCCGGTGTGGTGGCGTCCCACGCCACCCCGTTCCAGTGCAGGGCGCCGCCGTAGCCACCGGCCCAGCACGAGGCGGTCGACACACACGCGACGCTCACCGGTCCCACCCCACTCTGGGCGCCGGGATCGGCAGTAACCCGCCACGCTGCGCCACGCAGCTGCAAGAGCGCCGTGGAACGCGACTCGCCCGCGGTGAGCCAGCAGCCCGCGTCGGCGCTGCAGGAGACGCTGTTGGCCACGCCCGATCCAGTGGGACCCGTTCGCACCCACGTCGAACCCACCAGGTGCTCAACGAAGAGTTGGCCGAGCTGGGGGAAGGCGTTGACCCCGCCCACGGTCCAGCAGCCCGCCGTCACGCAGGAGACCCCGTTGAGCATGGAGTCGGGGGCAGTGGCGCCGACGACCACACTCCACGTCTGGCCGTTCCAGTGTTCAAGCAGGCCGCGCATCGCCCGAGTCGCCCCGTCGGTGTAGCCCGCGGCCCAGCAGTTTCGCGTGCTTACGCACGAGACAGATCGCAAGATGTCACCGTTGGGCGTCGGAGGGCTCGGCGCCGGTAGGACTCGCCAGGAGCGGCCCACCAGTTGGGCGGCGTAGACGTTCGAGCCGTCGCGCCCCACGGCCAGGCAGTCGTCGCTGGCGGGACACGCGAGCGCGTACAGCGAGGCGCCCACCGTCGCCGGTGCGGGAAAGTCGACCCACGACGAGCCCGTCCAGCGCTCGACCAGGGGTCGCGAGGGGCCCGATCCGCGGCCTTGGTAACCGACGGCGAGGCAGGTGCCCGCGATGCACGCGACGCCGCTCAGGCCGCCCCACGCACCCGGTGAGGCGACGGGGACCACCCGAATCGTGCCCGTGGAGGCGCCTGGGCCGGGACTCGTGGGACTGGTCGAACTCGCCGGCGTCGCGAAGCTCAAGAGACCCGATGTCGCCGATCCGGCGCTGTTGGTCGCGACGACCCGCGCCCGGTAGGTCGTCGCGGGCTCCAGGCCGTTGATCGTCACACTGAAGGGCGTGGGCGTCGGGGCCAGCGTTCCGGGGCTGCTCGGCGGCGTCGTCTCGCCGAGCGCGCTCGAGGTGCCGTACTGGACGACGACGTTGGTCGGCAGACCGTTGGGATCGACGCTGAGCGAGACGACGGCCTGGGTCGGCTCGGTAACGCCCACACTGGCCGACAGAATCGC
>JAKAFH010000067.1 GCA_021818025.1 Actinomycetes bacterium
CCGTTGGATGCGCCGGCGGCGTGGGGGGCTCCGGACGCGGGGGGCGCCGCGACGGTCGCGACCGACCCGCCGTCGTCTCGAGACTTCCTGCGTAGCGCCACGGTTACCCCTTGCCCTTGTCTGTGCCTTATCGGGACCCCTAGTCGAGCTTGCCGTGGAGGTGAGATGACATGGCCCCGAGAAAGGTCCCGGATCGGCTGAGAAGGACGGAGCTACCGACTCAACCGGGCGGGTCCCGCTCAGTAGGTCCCTACCTCGACTTCAATGACCTTGCACTAGGAGAAGCCTGCCTCGTGACACCGGAAGAAAGCGTGCAACATCATCGCCCGGTACGCCACCGGCCGCACGCTTCGCGGAAACCACATTTCCCCGCGTTTCACCGCCCGAGCTAACTATCGACGCTCCGGACCTTCCGGATGGCGCAAACCTTACGTGTCGTTCATCAACGGACCAACAAGGATTAACCACCTTCGATTTACCTCAAGTTCGGCCGTAACGCAATGGGAGCGGGGAGAACCACCCCTGGCGAGCCCCGAGGATTCCGCCACGTCTCGGGCTCTCGGAAGAAACCGGGTGCGACAAGGTACGACACTGCCCTCTCGGGCGGAGATTACCGGGGTCCACACTCGTCGATCCGACCAGCCCGGCACCTCGCGCGCCGAATCGTCGGCACCGACACGGGGACACTTTTACTCATCGGGCTGTATGGGGTCGTAAGGCGCGGTGGTCACTGGCCTGGCGCGAGGTCACGTCCTTCGAGCACCGGGGCTCATCGGCGACGCCGCCTGGCACAAGGCGGCGTTCGTGAAGGAGGGCCCCTACGTAACGGCGTTGCGGCCCATCCCGCTCGGCGCCGGCTACTGCCAAGGGGTCGACTAACCCCGCGCCCGGCCCACCCCTCCCGGACGCCCCTCCGGGCGCTCGGCCCGGAGCGCGTGGAGCGGAATGGTCATCCTCGCCGCCGGGTTGACCTGGTCGTGGAGCACAGCGAACTCGTGACGCTGGGGACGGAGATCGCGACGGGCGGCGACCGCTACGCGCCGTCGGGCACGCCAGGCCTCGCCCGCGGCCAGCTGCGTTTCGTGCGCACCGTGGCGCTGTCGGTGGGCATCCAGGGACCGGTGGCCGGTGTGATCGTCAGCCCGGCGATCCTCGCCGGGCTCGTCGGTGGGTCGGGGGCGCTCAGGTACCAGCCAGGCCCAGTCGCCATGTCCTTCGTGGCCTACGCCTTCGTCGGGTTCGCCCGCCGCGTCAACTCATCGGGGTCGTCCCGCGCGTTCAACTCGGCCGCGCTGGGCCCGACCCACGGCTCCTACTGGTGACGGTTACCGCTGTGCACCCACCTCGCGTTCGTCATCGCGCCACTTTCGCCCGGCGGCCGCTAGGCCGCGCGCCACCCCGACGGGCAGCGGGGCGGCCGACCGCTCACGCGGCGCCGGTGCGCACCCCTCACACAGACCAGGGTGTGCGAGGGGCGTGAGGCGCCCGCGGGGGCCGCACGCTGGCCCGTGACGATGGGCACGTAGCCGTAGGCGAGTCCCTTGGGTGGGGTGACGAGGAGGCCGTGGTCGAAGGCGGCGAGGGAGCCTGAGGTCGGCGGGGCCATCAGGGCCGTGGCGTCCCACTGGCGCTGCAGGGCGACGACGACCGCCTGCATCGCGGTCTTCTGCGCGCTCGTCCAGTCGAACTGCTGGAGTGCGGGCTGGTCGACGAACTTGTACCAGCGATACGTCACCTCGCTGCCGTCGCTCAGCCGCGCCGTGAAGCTCGCCGACGCCGCGGGACTCGCCTGCCACCAGCGCGGCGACCGGTAGACGAAGGCGCTCGTGCTCGCCGTCGGGAACGCGGCCGCACTCAGGCTCGCGGGCGCGGGGCTCGAGAGCGTGCTCGTGAGGGTCGATCCCTGGCGCTCGAAGAGTTGGGGCAGGCTCACGGTCGACGACGCCCGGGCCGTCCCCCAGTCGAGGGCGAGGCCGTTGCCGCCCGGCGTCGCGCTGAGCGTGAGGTCCCGGTTGAGCTCGGGCACCGCAGCGCCGTCCTGGTAGATCGGCGCGTCGGAGGGACTGAGCGCGAGGGGGGTCACCGTGGCCGGGTCGAGGACCGTGGGCAGGGGCCCGCCGCTCGCCAGCGCGCTCGACAGCGGCGAGGCCAGCGCCCCCGGCCCGTAGGTCGCAAAGTCCTGGGCGATCACCGTCTGGCCGTTCGCGTCGACGGGGAACTGCAGCGCTGGGATCTTCGAGAAGACCGTGCCTGAGGCGTCGGTCGTCTCGAAGTAGGGGATGGAGTTCCACTCCTGGGCCAGCGAGTAGGCCATGCCCGGGCGCGTGTCCAGCGTGAGGCCGCGCTGGTAGGGGTTGGCCTGTGACGCCTCCGACCAGAACTGCGGGACCACGTAGCCCAGGGGACCGTGGAAGTTGGCGGCGTTGAGAAAGACCGTCCAGTCGTTGTCGCCGGTGGCGACGGCGCCGGCCGGCCCCGTGGGGGGGAAGTTGAGCGCCGCCCAGTTGGTGCCGATCTGGCCCGGCGTGCTCGTCGGGTCGAGCGTCATGCCGTCGGGCGGCATGAGGATCCGGTTGCTCAGCTGCGCGAAGCCCGTCTGGTCCCGGGCGAGCGGGCTCGCGGCGAAGGTGCCCCAGCCCGGCGTGCCCACCTGGGTCTCGTAGCAGTTGCTGGTGATATTCACGATGTACTTGGGCGTGGCCGTCTTGAACCGCTCGTTGGCCCACCATCCGAGCCCGCCCTCGATCGTCTGGAAGAGCTGGAGGCCGAAGCGGCCGCTGGCGGGGTCCTGCACGGTCTGGGTGATCCCCTGGTTGGTGCTCGTGTCGCACAGGTGCTCGATCGTGGACACCGGCGTGCTCGGGTCGCTCGGGGTGATCCAGGTGCCGCTCAGGCCGAGCTGGAACCCCGCGATGGGTGTCGGGGTGATCGGCCAGGCCAGTGAGTACCAGGAGAACCCCGCACCGGTGCCCGGCGGCAGCGATCCCGAGTCCCAGCCGGCGAGGTAGTACGACCCGTCCGAGGAGCTCGAGGAACTGATCGCGCCGAGCGCGTGGTACGTCGGCGCCGAGGACGTCCGGGGGACGAGGTGCGCGGGCCCGTGCGCGCCGGCGCGCTGGCCCAGGGCGCCGGCCTGGGCGAACGCCTGGATCGCCACCGTCGCGACCAACACCACGAAGGTTCCCCCGAGTCGCAGCGAGCGCACGGGTGGACACTATGTTCCCCCCGTACGCCGATGGTGGAGGCCCGCGCCATCGGGCGCCACCTCCGGCTTGGTCCGGGCGACTCCGCGCGAGTCTGGCGAGACTGACCCCGTGACGCACCCTCGGCCAGCGCCGCGCGGGTGGTGTGACGCCCACCCAGGCGATTCGGGGGCGTCGCCGGTCGTGCCGTGGCATCCCTCGTCGGCGCCGGGGCGTCGGCGGAGGGCACGGTCACGCGGACGCGGACCGGACGCTAGGAGCCGGTCGACTCGTCGCCCACGACGAGCTCGCTCAGCAGGGCGCGCAGCTGGCGGCCCCTGTCGCGGGGGTTGCCCGTCACGACGCCGATGACCTCGTCTTCGGCGTTGGTGTCGTCACCGGGCTGGAAGAGCTCCACGCGCATGCCCCGACCGACCCTGGTGACCTGGACGACCCACGGCAGCCCGATTTGGCCCGAGTCGCGCGTCGCCATGATCTGGCCGTGACGGCCCAGGCCGAAGCTCCACTGGGGCGTGCGGGCCGCGTCCATGACGCGCTCCAACTCGCTGTTGCTCGAGGAGCCTGACCCCTTGGCCACCGCGACACCCTACGGCGCGCCGGTCACTCCGGCCGCGACACGCCCTCGAGCTCCTCCTTCAGCCGATCGAGTGTGGTGCGGATCGACTCCTTCGTGAACTCGGCGCGGTCGAAGCTCGAATCGGCGGCTCGGCGCAGGAGCGCGTTTCGATGGTCGGCCCAGCGCTCCTCGACACGACACCCCGTCGACGTGGGAGTTATCTCGAACTCCCAGCGTGAGATCCGCATCGCCTTGGACTTGACCTCGAAGGCGAAGTAGCGCGGGGGGTCGTAGTCGGTCACCGTCGCTACGGTCGACCACGATGACGCGCCGTGGGTGTTGGTGCCACGGAACCTCGCCCCGAGGGCCGGACCGCCGTCGAGCCACTCGCCACCGGTGTTCTCCGGGGAGCGACGTCCCATCGAGGCCAGATCGGCGATCGCCGCGAAGGCCCGCTCGGGGGCGACCGCTATCTCAACGGAGTCACTGTGGTCCATCGCTGCACGCTACGCGTCATGAGGGCTCGGCGGTGGGCGGGTCTGGAGGAGTGACGCGGACGGGGCGATGGTCCCGCGCACAGGGCGGGTCCGAACTCGTCCGGGGTCCCTCCGGACCCCGACGCGCTCAGGGTGTCATCCCCACCGTGACCGGGGCCCCGATCGTGACGGGCCGACGGCGTGATTCACCTCGGGGCTGCCGCTGGTCGATGGGGCCAGCGACGTGCCCATCACGCGACATCGACGCGCAGTGGACGCCACGGGACACGAGCGCGCCCCCGGTCAGTCCGTGAGAAGTCGTTCGAGCTTGCCGAGCTGCTCCCGCCAACCCTGCTCGGCGCCGGCCATCGCCCCGGCGGGCGGCATCGGCTCGAAGTAGGACTGTCGCATGGTGAGCGCGGTGCCCCCTTCAACGGCCTCGAAGGTCAGCTCGATGAGCGTCGCGAAGAGCTCGCCCTGGTCGTCGTTGACGGCGCGGGCGCTCATCACCAGACGACGCGGACGATCGATCTCGAAGTACTCACCGCCCAGGTAGTGGGAGAATCGAGCCTCGGCGGGGATGGATTCGGGCCACTCCATCGCGAGCCGGTACCTACCTCCGACGCGGAGGTCGACCTCAGCGGCGGGGCAGGTGAAGCCGTTCGGCCACCACCACTTCGCGAGTTGGTCCGGGTCGGTGAATGCGTCAAAGACGCGCTCCGGCGCAAACGCCAGCGCGCGCTCGATGACGAGTTGCTTCACCACGGTCGCGGTTCGGACGTCCACGGCGGCACGGGTCTTAGGCATCAGGGGACTCCTCATTGGTGGCAGTGTCAGGGTGGGAGGAAAGATGGGCTTCGAGTCGGTCGAGGCGGTCGGACCACTCCGCGTGCGCACGACGGAGCCAGTCGTCCACCGGGGCCAAGCCGTCGAGCTGGAGTCGCGCCGGGCGGCGCTGGCCGTCGCGGGCCCGACCGACCAGTCCGGCTCGCTCCAGCACCTTGAGGTGCTTGGTGATGGCGGGTTGGGTCAGCGTGGAGTGCCTCGCCAGTTCGACGACGCCGGCGTCGCCGGCGGCGAGGCGTTCAAGGATCGCCCGACGGGTGGGATCGGCAAGCGCCGCGAAGGTGCGACTCAGCTGATCGGTGGTAGTCATTACTAGTAGGTTATATAACTAGATAGTAAAAGTCAAGCGTTGATCGAGTGCGGGACTGTGCATCTCGTGGGGTCAGGATGTCGAGCCATCTCTGGAACCGTCGCGTCAAGGATCGATTCAGTCTCACTCTCGTGATCCACCGACCCCCGTTCGCCAAAGTCGGTGGGTGATGGAGTAAGGAGATCCTCTCCACCACGGCGCACTCGGGCGAATTACCTCCTACACACCGACCGGGGTCGGTGCTTCGGTTGACGCTTCTTCGGGGTGCGCCTCGCTCGCGCCGACTGCTCGAGAGCGTGGTCTCACCTCCCCTCCACGTCCAGCCACGGAGTCTGTCCCCGCGGGGCTGGTCTCACTGGGCCAGCCGGCCAGGTTGATCGCGGCGTTGAGGTCGCGATCGATACTGAGGCCACAGGCCTCGCACTCGTAGACCCGCACGTCCAGGGGCAGCTTGGCTTTCACTGCCCCGCAGCGGCTGCAGGTCTTGGAGGAGGGGTAGAACCGGTCGGCGAGCACCAGCTCCGAGCCGTACCACCGGGTCTTGTACGCGAGTTGACGGGAGAACTCCGACCAGGCGGCGTCAGCGATGGCCTTCGCGCGGGAGGAGTTCCTCACCATGCCCTTGACGTTGAGGTCCTCGATGACGATACGGTCGTAGTCCTTCGCGAGGCGGGTCGTGACGTTGTGGATGAGATCCCGGCGCTGGTGGGCGACCTGCGCGTGGAGCTTCTGCACTCGGGCGTTGGCACGCCGCCACCGGTTCGAGGGGGCGACTCCGGGACGGGGACCCTGCGTGCGGCTGACCTGGCGCTGGAGCTTCGCCAGCTTCGCCTGAGATCGAATGAGGTAATGCGGGTTCGCCACGCGCAGGACCCCCTCACCACTGGACGTCGCCCCCACATAGAGAGCTCCGAGACCACGGTCGACGCCGATCACGCGCTCGGGCGCTCTCGTCTCGGGCAGGGGGCGTTCGATCTCAGCGGTGAAGCTGACCGACCACCGGGCCCCGTGCCGTGAGACCGTGGCTGCGACGATCCGGCCAGTGCCGCGCTCGAGGTGACGAGCCAGCTTCCTCGTCGACTCGTAGGTCTTCACCTCTCCGACCCGGCTGATGCGTACGTGGTGCGTGCCGACCAGGCGCACGCTCTGGCCCATGAAACGCACCGACTCACCCACCCCGCGACGGCGGTAGTGGGGAGCACGGGCCCGGCCCGCGTAGAAGTTGGACAGGGCGCGGCTGAGCCGCTGGGCGGCGTCGTTGTAGGCGCTGGCCCCGTTCTCCTTCCACCAGGGGGCCACGTGGTCTCGGATCTCGGCCCACTGGTAGAGCAGGCCGAAGTGGTTCGTTGAGAGGTAGTCCTCGCGCGTGACCTCCTCGCCGGCCTCCTTGCGGGTCCGGTTCTCGTCCCAGTTGGCGAGCACGCGGTGCAGCAGATGGTTGTAGGCGAAGCGGCTGGCCCCGATGTGGCTGAGCAGGGACGATTCCTGCTCCGGGCTCGGGTCGAGCGCGTAGACGAAGGCCCGGGTCACCACGGTGGGCGAGGCGTCGGGCACACCCTCTACCGTCCTCGGACCCTGTGACATCGCCTTACTCCACTACCCACCGACTTTGGCGAAGGTGCACCGACCAATCGCGGCGGCTCCGGTCTGGGGGACGAGACCAGAGTGGAGACGATCGAGTCACTAAGAGACCCGGAGTGGTTCGCCTGGTCCTCCGAACGGGGAACAGGTCACTTGGAGGGGTCTTACGGGAAATCCGTTGCACCTGATCACTGACACCGCAAGTAGCACTGAGAGCAAACGCTTCACACCAAGATGATGCAGTTTTCACAGCGCGTCAGGGATCTGCTGCATCAGAGGTGAGTCAGGGATCCGTGCCAGCGGCATCCGGTGAGTGCGTAGTTGACAGAAGTGCGCACAGTGCTTACTATGTCCATGATGATTACTTCAGCACTTGACCATCTCCGGGAAGTCGACGCAACCGTCTCATACCTACCTAGGGGTCCGAACACCGACGCCGACGCTGTGGTCGAGATCGCTCTCAATGAAACATCGGTACGTTTTGCGGTCAAGAGGAGGCAACGAGCTCCATTTCCAAACGAGATCCCAGGCCTTCAGCGTGTTCGTCGAAGTCTCGAGACGTTGGGGCGCCCACTAATCGTTGCCCCTTACATTCCGGCGGATCTCGGAAGCGCTCTCGTGGAGGCCGGATGGTCTTGGGCAGATGACCAGGGTAACTACGACGTTCGCGATGCTGGGCTCCGTCTCCGTCAGCGGCGCACTTTCGCCGCACCGCGCCAGCCAAGGCGCCACATGCCGACGGGGTCAGGATCGTTGGCCGTCATTCGGACTCTGATCATGTTTCGAGAAGATAATGAGGATGGACGTTCCCCTACGGAATGGGCCGAACTTTCACTCGTTAGTCGGCCTCGAGTGCAGCAAGTGCTTGCTGCACTCGGTGCACTGGAACTGGTGCGGCGAACGAGTAGGGGGCGTTGGCGCCCCGACCGATCAGCCCTGCTCGATCAGTTCTTAAATGAGTACCGAGGGCCAGGAGGGACAGAGCGTCTTCTGTACTCCCTTGACGAGCCAACCACAGTTGCAGCCAAGCTTGCGCGACTGGCACCGTCTCATTCCTTCGTAACCTCAGCGGACGTAGCGCCTGACCTAATCGCGCCGTGGCGGCGGCCGACCACCGTCATCTTCTACGTCGCGTCCGAAATACCCATCGACAGTCTTGGCCTCGTAGAAGCCCACAGTCGAGCTGATGCCAACGTAATCATTCGTGAGCCGCGCGATCGTTCCATCTTCCCGGCCATTGACCTAGTCGCTGGTACTGGTGAAGTCGAGATTCCGCTTGCCGACCCCTCTCAAATTGTCTGGGATCTCCAAGACTTGGGCGGTGCCGATCGCCTTGAGGCGGCTGGGAGAATGCGCACATGGCTTCTAGAACGCCGCTAACCGACCTAACCCTGTCGGCGGTATCGACTGCAGATGAAATGGGATTCGTTGCACTCCACGATTTGTCTTGCGCCATGTCAGACAAGCCGCGAGATTCGTACCGCGTGATTGGCGGTCACATGATGACTGCGTTGGCCGCTCGGTGGGGCCTTGGTGCAGATCTCTATCGCGAGACCGGCGATGCTGACGTCGGTGTCCCGCCAGTTACTATTCGTGATCAAAACCTGGTGGAGGACCTCCTTGCCCTTGGTTACAAGAAAGTCAGGGGTTCCCGATTCGAACGTGAACTTTCGGATCTGCAACTTCGAATGACTGGCAGTGACGCTGTTGTTCCTCGTTCGGTCATTGACATACTCCTCCCGGCGTACACGAGTCGCCCTCACGAGAACAAGCGGGTTGGAGATTCGATCGTCGCAACCGAGACCCTAGGTCTGGCAACTGCGCTCATGAGGGCACCGGTGGCTATGAACCTTCATCTTTGGCGACTCGATGGTTCGAAACTCGAAGGCAATCTGCTATTCCCCGATGAAGTAGCGGCATTGGCATTGAAAGCGCTAGTCACTACGGTGCGTTCCAAAGACACGGACGTAGTTGATCTCTGGCGTTGCCTAGAGATCTGCCAAGCGGCGGGAGTCACACCAGGAGAATTCGTTACAAACGACGACCTGATTCGAGCCGCCACGATCATCAGAAGGCTCTTCGCTGAGCGCGACGGTTACGGGATGCGAGAGCTGACTGCATACCATGGACTTTCATCTACGGGCACAGATCAACGTCATACGAGAATTCGGGCGTTGATAGTAAGTGTCCTTGGTGACTCGAGATCGCCTACGGGTGGCGCAACAGCGACGCCCTGGTAGCCAGCGGCAAGGAGCGCCAGCAGTTTCTAACCAGCCCCGATCTGTTCGCGGTGAGCCACCAAGTCCTCTTGGCGGGTCGTAAGGCACCCACCCACTAAGTCCGCTCTCGTTCAGCGGGCTGCCCACTTCCCGTGAGTGGTAGTGCCCATTTCCCGTAAGTCCCCTTGGAGCGGGCGACGGGAATCGAACCCGCGTTCTCAGCTTGGGAAGCAGAGAATGTCTCACCATGTCCTAATTGAGAATTCCAGGTCAGCGGTAACT
>JAKAFH010000068.1 GCA_021818025.1 Actinomycetes bacterium
CGGCCTGCTTCAGCTGTGGCAACTGCAGCGCGATCTGCCCGCTGTCCAACAACGACGGCACGTTCCCGCGGCGCATGATCCGCTACGGCCAGGTCGGGCTGCGCGACGAGCTGCTGTCGAGCAAGGAATTGTGGGCCTGCTACCACTGCGGGCTATGCAGCGAGAGCTGCCCCCAGCGGGCCGATCCCGGCGAGTACATGGCGGCCGCGCGGCGCTACGCGATCGCGAGCTACGACCGCACCGGCATCGCGCGCACCCTCTACACCCACCCAGCCCTGGGTTCGGGTCTGCTCGTCGTGCTGGCGGCCGCTTTCGCCACGTTCTTCAGTGTCAAGAGCGTCACGCAACCGCGCGGCTCGCTGCAGTTCTTCTCGTTCCTGCCCGATGCGGTCGTGCACTGGACCGGTATCGCGGTGATGATCGCGGTCGTGCTCGTCGCCCTGACCGGTGTCGCGACCATGGTCCACGGCCTCGCCCGGCGCGAGGGCGTGCACGGCCGCGACCTCGTCGTCGGGGCGGCCTCGTGGCGCCGGGCCTGGCGCGGCGCGTGGTCGGCGGTCGCCGTCGAGTCCCTCGGCCAGAAGCGCTTCCGCGACGACTGCGCCGACGCCGACCCGAGCGAGCACTGGTACGAGCGGCGCTGGATCATCCACGCCACCGTCATGTGGGGCTTCATCGGCCTGCTGGTCGCCACGATGGCCGACTACGGGCTCTCGCTCACCGGCGTGCGCGCCACCGGAACGCCCGAGCCCGTCTGGTACCCCGTGCGCCTGCTCGGCACGCTCGCGGGTCTCGCGATGGTGGCCGGGGTCTCGACGATGATTCTCGCGCGGCTGCGCCACGCGAACCAGGCGAGTGCCTTCTCACACCAGTCGGACTGGGTCTTTCTCACCATGCTGTGGGTGGTGGGGGTGAGCGGGCTGCTCACCGAGCTCGCGCTCTACCTACCGGGTGCGCCGTCGTGGGGCTACTGGATGTTCGTCGCGCACGTCTCGCTCGCCATGGAGCTGCTACTCCTGCTGCCCTTCATGAAGTTCGCCCACGTCATCTACCGACCGGTCGCCCTCTTCTTCCAGTCACTCGCAGGCGACCGGCACTGACGTCAGCCCGGCCAGGTCGGCCAGCCCGCCGGGAGTTGCCCCGGCGGGCCGTAGGGCTGGGGAAGACCGGGCCGGGATCCGAGTGCCTGCAGCAGTGCGCTGAAGTTGAGCCCGAAGGCGGTCGAGTTCTTGCCGTTGAACTGCGAAAAGCCCGCGGCGAAGCCCGCCGGACCCGAGTCGCGCGCCCAGCCGGTCTCGAGGCAGGTCTTGGCGTCGTGCAGGACACCCACGACCGTCGCGGGGGTCACCCGCTCGCCGATCGCAACCGTCGGCGTCACGTTCTCGGCGACGTAGACGACCTTGCCAGCAGCCGGGCCGTCGCTCAATCGGTAGGAGATGAACCCGTCGCTCGGCCAGCTCGTGTCGCGCAGGTTGAGCACCGTCCCGTCGCCCAACGCGTAAATCGGCCCGGCGCCGCAGTAGTCGACGCCCTGGTCGATCTCCTGGGGCACGAGCGAGGTCAGGGCGCGCAGGGGGTCGTAGTAGCCGTGCAGCGGCGTGAGGTCGACGCCGAGGTAGTAGCCCGTCGCGGGCGCCGCCAGCGCGTCGGCCCGGGCGCCGAAGGCGAGGGCGTGGTGGGTGACCGTGCCGGCCGGGAAGGACTCGACGTCGCCGTTCGCGCGCGCGACGAGGTAGCCCGTCGACGTGGCGGCGATGGCGACCGTGGCCACGCCGTCGTAGACACCGTGCGCGAGCGACGTTGGCGAGCCGAGCGACGGCGCGTCAAAGCCGTAGACGCCACCGGTCGACGTGGCGATCCAGTACCCGCCGCTCGACGGGTCGACGGCCATCGAGACCGCGACGACCGGCGCCGTGGTGCCGTAGTGCAGCTGTCGCGCGAGCGAGCCGTGGGGTGTGGCGCCGAAGGCGTTCACCGCGCCGTTGGCGCGAAGCACGTAGTAGCCCGCGCCGCTCGTCGCGCTCGCGATGCCGACGGCCGCCGGGTACTGGCCCCACCCGCCGGCGGGGATGTGGGGTCCGCCGCGGAACGGCGCGTGAAAGGCCCGCACGACCCCGTTGGAGCAGACGACCCAGTAGCCGCCGGTCGCGGGATCGAGCGCGATACCCGTGGCGGTCACCCCGACGGGCAGCGTGCCCGACGCGATGGCGCCGTAGAAGGGCGCGCCGTAGCTCGACACCGTCCCGTCGCTGCGCAGCACGTCATAACCGTGCCCGCCGGGACCCGCGACGATCGACACGACCGCGGGACTGGTCGGCGCCGGCGCGCCGAGCGAGGGCGCGCCGATCGCGAGCACGGTCGAGGCGGGCGTGACTGCCGCGAGTGGCAGCTGTCCGAGCAATCCAGGGCTGGTCAGTGCAACGACGATCACCGCGGAGGCGACGAGGGGTCGTCGGATGAGTCCCCGACGAATCGGGTGGTCAAGGGTGTGGCGCACCGCCCTATCCTCCCACGGACGTCTCGGAACGTCGGCTTCTGCGCCGGGCGACGGGTCCGTCGCTCCTCGCCGCACCGACCGGTTGGTTGATCGGCGTGGTAGCGATTCCCGAACGGGCGTATCGACAGCCGCGTCTGGATCGCAAGCGTCAGGATCGGACGGGCGTCACGGCGAGGTCGTGGTCGGCAGCGGTGTCGATGCACCCACGACGACCGTGATGGTGAGCAGACGGCTCGGCATCAGACACTGGGGATAGCACGTCGGATTGCCGGTCGCCGTGATCGTGGCGACGCCCGCGCGGCGCGCCTGGAGCATGGTCACGCCGAGGGGTGTGGGGATCGGAAGGATGGCGAGCACGCTCGGATCACTGGTCTGCACGGGCCCCCAGTCCAGCAGCCCCGTCGTCGGCAGGTTCACCACGATCCGGTCACCGACGTTGACGCGGTAGTGCCGGGCGTTGTCAGCGACCCCGACGGTGATCGTGCGCGGCCGCACCAGCGTGATGACGCTCGACGCGCTCATGCCCTGGAGCGAGGCCGAGAACCGGTAGTGACCAGGGGCGACCAGCTGGTCCGGCGTGCCGCTGCGCTGGTCCCAGGAAAGCCGCTGCCGGGTGGTCGCCCCAGCGGCGAGCGTTCGACGGATGAGGAAGTCCGCACACGGCGTCGGCGCGCCTCCGGCCCAACACGACCCCCAGACGGTGACGCCGGCGGCGTTAGTCACGCGAAAGCTCGGCGACGTCGGACCCGTCACGTACCAACAGGCCGTTGCGGCGCGATTGTGCAGCGCGAGCGTGATGCGCACCGGCGTGCCGGGCAGGTAGCGCGAGTGGTCGGTGGCGGCGCTGAACGTCGTGTTTGCGTTCGAGCACGACGGGGCGGTCTGCGTCGCGGCCCCGAGCGACGGGTCGATCTGGGGCACGACAAACAGCGACGCGGCGATCGCAGCGACCACCACGCTCCGGATGAGTGCGCGCATGCTCACCTCCCAACCCCATACTGTCCGCTCACCCACCGTTGTGTGCGGCTGGGCTGCGTTTCGGCGAGAACGGCCGTCCCATTGGCACCGAGTGCACGGTGGCATCGAAGCAGCACCGTCGCGAGATACTCGCGTTTCTCCTGTTCGGCCCGGTGTGTCGCGCGTCGACGCACAATCTCACAGGCGAGTCACAGACGATTCTTCAGCTCTCTACAAGTTCGAAACTTAGCGTCGAACTATCGGATCGCCCCGAGTTCCGAGCGCTCGGCAACCAGAAGCGAGGAGACCCCATGTCCTTCAGTGTCAGCGTGCTGCTCGCCGTTCTCGCCGTCGCCGCCTTTGCCGGCCCGCTCGTCGGTGAACTGGTCGGCATCCCCGGCGCCGTCGTGGAGCTCGTCACGGGCATCGCGCTCGCCTTCGTCGTGCCCAAGGACCTCACGGCGAGCAACGGTGTCGTCGCGACGCTCGGCGGACTGGGGTTCTTGATCCTGATGTTCCTCGTTGGGATGGAGTTCGACTTTCACACGATCGGCCGCACGTCGCGGGCCAACCTGAGCGTTGGCATGGGGCTCTTCGCCGTCTCGCTCGTGTCCTCGTCACTCGTCATCGGCCACCTGGCCGGGGCGTCAAGCATGTGGGTCCTCGCCGGCGCGGCCACCTCGGTCGGGGTGACCGTCCCGATCCTGCACGTCCACGGGTGGATGGGCGACCGGTTCGCCAACGACGTGCTGATGATCGGTACCGGCGCCGAGATCGTCTATCTCATCGTGCTCAACGCAGTGAGCGTGGCGAGCAAACACGACTCGACGGCGACGACCATCCTGCTCGGAACGCGCGCGATTCTCCTAATCGCCTTCACGATCGTCGCGTTGCGAGTCCTCAACCGAGCTCGCCGGCGAGTACCTCGGCACTTCCACCGGTGGTTCCTGCGCGACGACCCCGTCGAAGTCGGACTGCGCGGGACCTTCGCTCTGCTCTTTGTCGTGGTGGCCTTCGCCGGACTCGATCACATCCCCACGGTCCTCGGAGCGCTGCTCGCCGGGGTCATCTTCCGCGCGGTGATGGGCGCCGCCAAGGCGATCGCCTCGCGTATGACGAGCCTCGCCAACAGCTACTTCATCCCGATGTTCTTTCTCACCGTCGGACTCCAGACACCGCTACGCGCCGACATCGTGGGGCTGCTCCCCACGATTGGCCTGGTACTCGTGATCATCAGCGTGCCGCGTCTGATCATCGCGCCGTATTTGCGAGCCCGCGGCTACTCCTGGCGTCTCGCGGCCGCCGGCGCCACGTCGCTGATGGCGCCGCTCACCCTGCTCATCGCAACGGCCGAGATCGGTCGCAGCAGCGGACTGCTGAGCTCGCGCAACTACGGTGCCCTCGTCGTCACGGCGGCGCTGTCAGCGATCATCTTCCCCGTCATCACGAAGCGGCTCTTGCCACTACGCAGCGACGAACTCGAAGTGACCTTGGCTACCGACGACTCGGTCACGGTGACCGACTGAGTGCGCCAACTGCGTTCAATGGACTGATTGCCATCGCGAGGCACTCGCACGGCGCGTGACGCCGCGTGCCCCACCGTCGACCGAAACGGCCAGTACCGTTATTGGGCCCTCAAGCCAACGACGGTTGTTAGAACCCTGTCAGTCCGTTTGGTGTCCCGACACCCGTTGGGCCGTTGTAAATCCCGCCATCAAACGAGATACTATCCGCCGCGTTGCAAAGGTAGTTCGAGCAGTGACGCGCGTTGGTGCCGCTCGTGACTTGAATGAGTCCCGCGCCGTAGAGGCCACCGGCGTTCGCGGACGAGGTGTTACTTGCCAGCGCGTAGATCGACGCGATGATCGGCGACGCGACGCTCGTGCCGCCAAAGACCATCCAACCCGGTTCGCCGTAGCTGTCATAGACCGCCACGCCAGTATTGGGATCGGCGACCGCTGCGGTGTCAGCCACCGTTCGCATCGAACACAGCTTCGTGGATGGCTGCCACGATTGCGCCGATTCGTAGGCCGAGCAGCCAGACCCGGTACCGGACCAGACCGTCTGGCTCCATCCTGATCTGAGTGAACCAGTGAGTGCCGTCCCGCCGACGGCGGTGACGTCCGGCGACGCCGCCGGGTACTGCACGCCATACCCACTGTCGCCAGCGCTAACGGTGATCGGAATGCCGGGGTGGTTGTAGTACGTATCGTAGGTTGTCTCCGAGGAGAACTCCTTCGCTCCGTAGCTGTTCGAGATTACGCTCGCGCCGTTTTTTGCCGCGAAACTGACTGCGTTTCCGAGGTCCGTGATGCTGGCGGAATTCGCCTCGACCAGCATGATGTTGCAGTTCGGGCAGATAGCCGACACCATGTCGAGGTCGAGCGAGATCTCCTCGGACCACGACGTGTTGTTAGCCGGAAGCGATGTCCCTCCATCGCCATTCACCTGTGTGAACGTCGGCGACCCTTGCGAATACAGCGGTGAAATGTCCCATTCGTTCCGATACACGTTCACGTCAGCGAGCGCGTTCGGGTCGTTGTACGCATCGACGATGGCGACGGTCTTGCCAACACCGTATGTTGACGAACTCGAATACGAAGACAGCCCGTACGCCGACTGGAGATCGGTAGGCGTGTAACCCGAGAACGTGGTGCCGCCACCACCGCCGCCGGGCTTCTTACCCGGACCGTTGCCATTCGCGCCGACAGCGACGTGCGTCCCGTGCCAGTTCTCCGCAGGATTCAGCAGTTGGATCGCGTCACAGTTCGCGACGCCAACCGCCGCGGCCGGCAGGCAGACGGGCACGTGCGAGCCTGCCGTGGCGAGTCCCGTTCCCGACGACGAGACCGACGGCAGGAACGCAAAAGACAGTGTCGCGAGCACCGCCGCACTCCCAATGAACTTCGACGTTCGCATCACGCCTCCTCGTCGGGGCCGACACCACGACATCGCTAGACCTGCCGTCTTGGTGCGGCGTTGCTTGGCTTGAGCATACGTCTCAACTGCCCGTGATTCCAGGGGTGCTGGCCGCGCTCGTCGGTTCATCGCCATTGGACTGAGAGATGTTCAGCCACCTAGTCGGTGTCGATCCCGTTCACCGGACCGCCATGCGTCGACGACGATCTCGCGTGCCGACCCCTTGAAGCACCCGCCACGTCGACGTCATCGCCAGGTGTTGCAACTCAGTGCACGCGCCGCAGATGAAGAGCGAAGCTTCGAACGACGAACGACAGGAGAAACACGGGCAAGAAGCTCTTTCCCGTACATCGGTAGACGAGTGTTTGGCCCTCGGCTGCTTCGATCGCGACCGGGCGGCTCGAGCTACGACGGTGGCGAACTTGCAGGGTGTGGCGTCCGGGATCGATCGACACCGAGGTCGTGTGATTCATTTTGACGTTCCCGACCGGCACGCCGTCGACCAGGATGTCGTAGGCACCACGCCGAACCTCCACGCCGATCGCCTTGTGGACCACTTTCAGGGTTGCCGTCATCGTCAACGCCACCTACTCCCGTGGGCGAGCCGACGGGGGATCTTCGTTCGCACCACCACTTCGAACCGTATCGCGACGGCGGATTCCGTGCTACCTCGCCGCGCGCGCACGTCCGTCGTGCGACCCAGCAGTCTCTCGTTGTGGCCGGTCCGTATGAGTATCCGCGCTGCAGTCGCGCAGAACCAGCTCGACGACGAGCAAGGGGCCGGGTGACTCCGAACTCGCCAGCCGGCCCCCTAGCCCAGCTGGCACGACGATCCGATTACCACTCGAACGTCGGCGGCGGCGTCGAATGCGCGTCCTCCCAGCTGACCACGCGGTTGCGCAGCGTGCCGAGCTTCTCGATCTGGGCCTCGACGACGTCGCCGGGCTTGAGGTAGTTCGCGAAGGGGTCGTCCGTGCTCGCCGCGACGCCCGCGATCGTCCCGGTGGTGACGAGGTCGCCCGCGCTGTAGACCTGGGGTGAGTGGTAGGCCACGAGCTGGTTGATCGACACCGACATGTGGCTCGTGTTGGACTTCTGGCGGACCTGGCCGTTCACGCGCAGCTCCATGTCCAGGTTGTGGGGATCGCCGACTTCGTCGGCCGTGACGATGTAGGGACCGATCGGACAGAAGGTGTCGATCGCCTTGGAAAACGAGAAGACGCCGGACTCCATCTCGCGGCGCTGGATGTCGCGAGCCGTGATGTCGTTAAAGATCAGGTAACCCGCGATGTGCTCGGCGGCCTGGTCGGCGTGGAAGAACTTGCCGGGCTTGCCGATCACCATCGCCATCTCGAGCTCGTAGTCCAACTCCTTGGTGAGTAGTCCCGGGTACACGACGGCGTCCTCGGGGCCGATGATGGCGTCGACGTTCTGGAAGAAGACGATGCCCTTGTTGACGGGGTGTGACCAGTTGACCCGCACGAGGTCCTGGTGATGCTCGACGAAGTTCCCGGCCGTGTGGAAGAACTTCTTCGGCGTGATCGGGGCGCGAAGGCGCGCGTCGGCCAGGTTGACGACCTCGCCGGTCTCGGGCACGTTGCCCTCTTGCTCGAAGTAGGCGCGCATCGACGCACAGTCGAACTCGACGATGACGTCGCCGTCGAGGCGCCCAACGCGCCCCGCCCTCCCCGCGTCAAAGGTGACCAGTTTCATGACTTCCCCTCTCTGTTCGATGTAGACCACTCAGCGACTACCCCGTCGGCCGCGGCCGGCACCGGGACCCGGAACGTCCGCAGCATCAGCGCGAGCGTCTGGTAGTAGCCGACGAGGACGACGAGCTCGACGGTGGCCGGCTCGCCACGCGCGGCCACGAGTGCCGCGTACTCCTCGTCGTCGAGGTCCCCGCGCTCGAGCAGCGCCCGCACCGCAGTCCAGACCGATTCTGCGCCCGCATCGAGCCCTTCGGGGTGGCGGCGAGAGCGGATCGCCTCGAGCGTTGCCGCCTCGAGACCGGCGGCGTTCGCGAGGCGCTCGTGCGCGAACCACTCGAAGCCGCTCCGGTGGTGCGCGGCCACCTCGAGGATCGCCAGTTCGCGGTCACGATCCGCCAGCGATGAGCCGTAGCGAATGGCCGAGCCGAGCGACTGCAGGGCGCGGCCCACGGCGGGACTCATGAGCATCGCGTTGAACGGGCCCTCGAGTCGGCCGTCGGGAGCGATGATGGGCGACGTCGCCGCGTCGCTCGCGCGCGGACCACCGACGATCGCGTCATAGACCGCGCGGCCGTCGCCGTCCAGGTCGTCTCGTTCGGGCCACGGCAGTCGGCCGTGCGTGGCGACGGTCACGACGCGGCTTCCGTGAAGGTCGTGCGCAACTGGCCGAGCCCTTCGATCGCGCTCACGACGACGTCGTCGGGACCGAGGTAGCGCGGCGGCTCGCGGCGGTGGCCGATCCCTGCCGGGGTGCCGGTGAAGATCAGGTCACCCGGCTCGAGGGTGGCGACCGACGAGAGTCGCGCCACCAGTTCGGGCACGGACCAGATCATGAGCGACGTGCGCGAGTCCTGCATCACCTCGCCGTTCAGCTGGCACGTGATGCGCAGGTCGTCGCGGTTGGCGATCGATGCCGTCGGCACGAGGTACGGCCCCGTCGGCCCGAAGTTCGCGAAGGACTTGCCGAGGCTCCACTGGGGCGACTGGCCCGCGAGCTGGACGTCGCGCGCGGAGAGATCCTGGCCGACCATGAGGCCCGCGACCTTGTCCCACGCGTCCGCCTCGCGCACGCGCTGGCACCGCTCGGCGATCACGACGACGAGCTCGACCTCCCAGTCGAGTTTCGGGCTCGCGACCGGCACCACGGCGTTCGGGCCCGCGAGACAGCTCGGGAACTTCGTGAAGACCTGGGGTAGGCCGCTCGTGTCGTAGCCCGCCTCCTCGGCGTGCGCACGGTAGTTGAGCCCGATCGCGAACACCTGGCGCGGCGTCGGCACCGGTGCGCCCAGGCGAGTGACGTGCAGGGCCGCGGCGTCGGGCTCGACCGACGCCGACCAGTCGAGGAAGGCCGCCCAGTCGTCGAGCACCGCCGCG
>JAKAFH010000069.1 GCA_021818025.1 Actinomycetes bacterium
GGCCCGCCGACGTCGACGACTCGGCGGCGCGGCGCGACTGGGGGTACGCCCCGCGCTACGACTTCGAGCGCGCTTTCGCCGAGTACCTGATCCCCACGATCCGCGAGCGCTACCGCTCGTAGCGCCCCCGGCGCGCGAGCCTGCCGGTCACGGCGACACCGAGCGCAGCGAGGGGGACGAAGCCGTCCGGTGCCCTACCGATGGCACGTGACAAATGACCAGCGTCGGCACGAAGCGCTGCTTCTTTTTATGCGTTGGTGCATCGGTTTGCCGCCGCGGTCAAACGCTCCGAAACCCGACCCCTCCCTCGCGCACTTCCGCGACCGGCTCACGATCCCATGGACCTACCAGGCAACCTTCGAAGGGAGGCAAGATCTCGTCCAGGACCTCATCGGCGTCCTCCCAGCGAGCACGTGCCTCGCGGCACCGGCTTGATCGGGTGGAACCGGCGGCATGGGCATGTCCGAGGGATCGAAACGCCGCGACGTTGAGCAGCCTCGCCGGGTAGTCTCGGCGTGGCTACGCAGCCACCACCCTCAGTGGTGGGCCTTCGACGCTGCGATGCCAGACGAAGTCGTAGACGCGGGCCGTGAGGGCTTCGGCGTCCTGTTCTGAGAAGGGGGGACGCGGCAGCGCATCCCACAATCTGTCGAGGATGAAGACCTTCACCTCATTCTGCGTCTTGACGTTCTGGGTCCAGGCGGGCATCGAGGGCAGCAGCTGCTGTAGCGACGCAAGCAGCGAACGACTGGCCTGCTTCACCTTCTCGCGGTCCGTCTTGGAGATGGTGTCCCGGAAGAGCAGGTCGAATAGTGCCAGCTCGTCCTCGGTGAGCCCCTCCGCGGCGGCGCGGCGTTGCTCCTCGTCGAGGCTCGCGGCAAGTTCAACGAGCTGTGCGAACGTCGCCTCGACCGTGGCGCGGTCCTTCTCCCGGTTGTACTCGGCAATGATCTCCTGGTACCGGCGGTAGTAGTCCATGCGCAACGGGCTGCCGGCGAGCATCTGCTGCAGCTTCGAGTCGACCACCTGGCGGACGTCCTGGAGCGCTGCGTGCTTTCTCGTGACCTTCTTCTCGAATTCCTCGCGCAGCTTCTCGAAGTCCACCTGGCTGAGGTCCACCCTCAACCCCTCGGCGTGATCCTCGCCGGGTTGCTGCGTGCGGATCGCCTCGTTCACGATCTTGTGCAGCTCCTTGAGCAGGTCGATGACATCGGCAGTATCGCGGCGCTCCTGCAGCTTCTTGTAGATCGCCTCGATGTTGTCGTGGCGCTCGGCGTGTGCGCGGGCGCTCGGCTCCGTGATCAGCGCCTTGAACCTGCCGAACACCTGCCTCGCCAGGATTTCGAACCGCCGTTTCGCCTCGTCGGAGGTGTAGACGGCGTCCACCGCGTCCCGTAGAGCCTCGATCCGTGCGAACCCGGCCGAGCCGGTCAGCCGTGCTGGGTCGAATCCGAGCGCGACAAGGTGCGCCTCCGTCGCCTCGATCGCTTCGAGCAGGGCGACGACCAGCTCCTCGATGGGTTCCACCACCCCGCCACCGTCGCCGCCACCACCCTCGTCGTCCCCGAGCGCGTACTGCGCCAGCGCCTCGCGCAGGCTCTTGAGCATCCCGTTGTAATCCACGATGACGCCGCACTCCTTGCCGGGGTACACCCGGTTGGCGCGGGCGATCGCCTGCATCAGCGTGTGGGTTTTCATCGGCTTGTCGATGTACATCGTCGCCAGGCACTCGACGTCGAACCCCGTCAGCCACATCGCACAGACGATGGCGATGCGGAAGGGATGCTGGGGGTCCTTGAACGCGTCGTCGGCCGGCAGCCGCTTGCCGTCGGGGGTCTCGAAGCCGTTCTTCATCACCGTCCGGTGGGGGATGATGTCGAACCCCCAGCGCGCAAAGTCTCTGACCTCGTTCTGCGCCTCGGAGATGACGATTTCGATGATGCTGCTCTTCATCCAGTCGACCTGTGCGGACAACGCCTGAACGCGCTCGATCGCCTTGTCTCGCTCTGTCGGATCAGCGATGGTCTCGAGTTGCTCCTGGGCGCTCGCGAGCGTCCCCTCGAGTTCGGCGATCTTCTGCCGCCACCGCGGCTCGATCCGCTGGAACATCCGGGCGCAGGTGACCTTGTCGATGCACACCAGTATCGCCTTGCCGGCCTCCCAGCGGGCCGAACAGTGCTCGACAAGGTCCGCGGCGATCTTGTCGAGCCGGTCGTCCGCGGTGATGACCTCGTAGTCCTTGCCGAGCAGCCTCTCGAGGAGTGCGACCTGGTCGGGGTCCAGCTCAGCCTCCTCGACCTTGGCCGCGATCCGGTCGTTGAGGTCGAGGCGCACGATCCCCAGCTTCTCGCCGCGGTTCTCGTACACCAGCTTGACGGTGGACTGGTCCTCCTCGGCGCGCTTGAAGTCGTAGCGGGAGACGTACCCTCCGAAGATCCGGCGGGTGAGGTGGTCGTACTTGAACAAGGGCGTGCCGGTGAACCCGATGAACGCGGCGTTGGGCAGCGCCTCGCGCATGTTGCGGGCGAACTTGCCCGCCTGCGTCCGGTGCGCCTCGTCGGAGATCACGATGATGTCGTCGCGCACCGTGTACGGCTCGGTCACGTCCTGGTTGAACTTGTGGATCAGGCTGAAGACGAAGCGGTGGTTCTGGCCGAGGAGCACCCTGAGCTGCTCGCCCGACGCGGCGCGCGGCGTGGTCTTGTCGGCCACGCCGCAGCCGACGAACGTGCGGTAGATCTGGTCGTCGAGGTCTTCACGGTCCGTGATCACGACGAAGGTGAAATTCCCCGGAACGACCCGGCGCACCTTCTCCGCGAAGAACACCATCGAGTACGATTTGCCACTACCCTGCGTGTGCCAGAACACGCCGAGCCGCCCGAGGTCGGGGTGCGCGCGCGCCACCAGCGGCAGCTCCCAGCTCTCCTTGGCGTTGAAGAGGAACTCCTCACGGTACGGGCCTTCGCCCGGCGGGGCCTCGGCGGCAGCCGCCAGCTCTCGGCGGTCAACGGTGTACTCGAGCAGCCGTTTCTCCGGCGGGAACTGCCGTTTCAGTTCCTCCTGGTGCTGTACCGAGCCAACGGCGTTGTTCACCCCGAGCACCTGCTGGTTGCGGGCGACGATCTTGCGCGTCCCGCCGGCCTTACTGTCGTCGAAGAGAATGAAGTTCTCGACGAGGTCAAGCAGCCGCTCTTTGGTGAGCATGCCGTCCAGCAGCGTCTTCGCTTCGAGGCTACCCTTCTCCTTCTCGTCGTTGCGCTTCCATTCGACGAAGTGCTCCCACTTGCTGGTGATCGATCCGTACCGGGCACGGTCGCCGTTGCTCACCACGAGGAACGCGTTGTGGTGGAACGCGTGGGCGATGCTGTGCTCCTCCATGTAGTCGGTCAGGTTATTGTCGAAGCCGGCGCGGATGTTGCGGTACACCGCCTTCAGCTCGATGAACACGAGCGGTAAACCGTTGACGAAGCAGACCAGGTCGGCCCGCCGGTTGTAGTGGGGCATCCGCAGCCCCTGGATCTTCAGCTCCCGCACCGCCAGGAAGCGGTTAGCCCCGGCATCGCGGAAGTCGATCACCCGCACGCGCACGTGGCGCACCTGGCCGCCCGGTTCGCGCCACTCGACGGGTACCCCGTCGCGGATGTAGGAGTACTGCTCGCGGTTCTGCTGCAGGAGCGAGCGGGATGCGTCCGTGGAGGTCAGCCGCTCCACCGCCTGCGCTCGCGCCGACTCCGGCAGGCCGGGGTTGAGCCGGTCGATCGCAACGCGCAGGTCGCGGACCAGCACGACGTCGCGCTCGCTCGCGCGCCCGAGCGTCCCGCCCGGCCCGAACGTCTCCTCGGTCCAGGCGTAGGCGGTGTCCCACCCGAGGTGGTCACCGAGGTACTCCGCGAACGTTGTCTGGACCAGGCGGTCTTCGGAGTTGATGTCGGTGATCACCGCTCGGCGCCCACCTTGGCGGCCATGTCGGAGACGATTGTATACGCACGCTCGAGGTCGAACGCGGCGAAGTCGGCTGGGCGCAGGACCGGCCGTAGCCCGGCATCGAGCTGCCCGCGGAACAAACCAAGTCTCGCGTTGGAAACGGCCACAGCGGCGTTGCCGGGTACCGTGAGCTTCGACCGCACGAGCGAGATCAGCGCCGCATCGTTCGGTTGGATGACACCGGCGCGAACCGCCCAGTCAAGGTCGAAAAGGTCGCGAATTGCAGGCTCGCGGCGGGTGAGCGCGGCCCGGAACTTCTCCGCGAACGCCTCGGGCAACGCGATGCAGGCGGTGGGGACGTTTTCAACCAGAGGCTGATGCTCGAAAGGGTCGAGGAGCAGCGTGGCCGCGCCAGCTGTGACCGGATCGACCAGCAGAGGCTCGCGCAGCGCCACCTCGAGCTTGATAATCTCGTCGCGCTGCAGGAGGGGGGACTTGTAGGCCACGGTCGCGAGATACTGCGTGGAGAGGTTCCGTCCGGACAACGGCGCCACCACCCGGAGAGCCGGTTGGCGGCGCTCGAGATCCTGAAGCGCTGTCTTCAGCCGCTCGACCCTTGACCGGCGCGCGCCGCGAGACGTGTCGGCCTCGGTGGTGATGGCGAAGTCCAGATCTTCACTGAGGCGGTAGAAGCGGGCGTGGACCTTCGCCAGGCACGTCCCGCCCTTGAACACGAGGCCGCCGACTCCCGCGAGCTGCTCGAGTAGGAGCGTGCAGAAGTAGTCCTTCTCCACGAGGCGGGCGCCGAACCCGGTGCTCGCCGCCGTGAATCGCACCGCCTCAACGAACGCCGCGCGATCCAGGTGGGCGTGAAGCGTTGAGCGCTCAGTCACGGTCGTTCCACACGATCCCCCAACGCGGATCCGCCGGGCCGCGCTTGGGGCGGTTCGGGATCCAGGGGATCAGACTGGTCGTGGGCTTGAGCGCCTCCTCGAGGTCGAGCAGCAGCTTCTGACCGACGCGCAGCCGTTCGAGCAGCGCCCCGACCCGGCGGATCGTCCCGACGTCACCGAACCGCAACGTCAAGCGAGCAAGCTCGGAGGCCTCCATGCGGCCCGAGCGCAGCTCCGCCTTGATCCAGCCGTAGGCGCGGGGCAAGGTGGCGAACCGCGCCCAGTCGTAGACGGCGTCGACGAGCGCTCGCGTCCTCGAGGAGTACACCGCGACCTCGCCGCCCGGCATCCTCACGCGCTCGGTCGCTCCGAGGCGGCGGTCTGCCACCTGGATCAAGATCAGGGACACGGCGCCGATGGTCCGCTCGCCGGAGATCCGGTTGTTGTAGGCGATCACGCGGTTCGGGATCTGCTCGTCGAAGCCGTAACGGTTGAACGCCGAGAGCCCGCAGATCTGGTAGCGTCCGCCGCGCTCGGCCATCAACGCGTTGAGCGCCTGCGCTTCGGTCGGCGTCCAGATCCCGCCCAGCGGGAGCTTGGCTGGCGCGAGGTACAACCCGCGCTGGACGCGGGCGAGCCACCCTGCCTTGGAGAGCCGGCTGAGCAGGTTGCGCTCCTGGACCGCGGATAGGCGCAGCGGCTCCGCCAGTTCGCCCGCTCGCACCGTGGTCTTGCCGCGGAGCTGCAGGTAGGCGAACAACCGGCGCTCCAGCTCGCCCATCCGCCGCTTGGTCATGGCTGTACGGTAGACCAGGGATAATCAACTGTCAAGCGATTATCGTGGTAGTTGGATACAAGCCCTAAACCGCGATCTCGCCGCTCATGAGCCGGGGCAGCAGGAGGTCGCGTGCCACGCGTAGCCTCTCGTTAGACTGCGCCAACACGTCGATCTGCCTGAACAGCGGCT
The DNA here is from genome assembly GCA_021818025.1 of Actinomycetes bacterium. Lineage (GTDB taxonomy): Bacteria > Actinomycetota > Acidimicrobiia > Acidimicrobiales > RAAP-2 > RAAP-2. The sequence continues at coordinate 5,785 of JAKAFH010000069.1, forward strand.
CGACTACCCTCAGGAACTCTCGCAGGATAGGACGCGACGGAACCAGGAGAGGCCTACTGTAGGCGAAGTCACGGTTCAGGCCGGGGACCGCCACATCCGTGCTGATGAAGTGCATGTCCTTGAGGGCGTGGTACAGCCACAGGTTGCTCGTCTCGGCATCCACGTAGTAGACGGTGTCAATCGGCCAATAGCCGCCCTGACACCAATAGACGCTTCCAACGTTGCCCTTGCGCCCGACGATGATCCCCGGACCGGCCACGAGCGCTTCGTCGTGCGAACCGACGATCCCGCTGGACCCGAAGACCGGGTACGGTCCTTCAGTCCGGTTGTCGGCCTTAAGGGCCTTGCCGTAGTTGAGCGTGACGCTTTGACCCAGTTCGGTCCGTTTCCACCCATCCGGCACGCCGTCAACGATCCGGGGGTGCTCGTGGCCCGGGAAGCGAAGGCGGACGAACCACTCGCGGTAAAGCTGCCGCGCCGCTTCCTCCAGCAGCGTCATCCGCCGCCGGTTGTTCTCGATCAGGTCGTCGTATGAGGACAGTACGCTGATGATCCGACCTTGAGTTTCGCCGTCAGGGCAGTTCACCCGCAGTTCGTGGAGAACGTTCCGGTTCACACCTGGGACGGCCGCCTTGTCGCTCTGATATGTGCTTAGTACTTCTTCGAGGAAGTAGGCGACAAACCGCGGCTGGTTGCCCTTGAAGTCTGTGACGTACAGGGCGGTGTTGAGGGGCCAGTAATCCTCTTCCAAGTAGAAGACCTCACCCAAAGTTCCATATCGACCGGTGATGACGCCGGGCGCTTGGGCCCTCGCTTCGTTGTGGTGGCCAGTGATCCCCGAGGACGAAACGACGGGCACGTCGCCAGGTTGTCGCTGTTGATCCGGCAGGTCGTGGCCACGTTTCAGAGTCACCACGTCCCCAAGGCGGCAGCTGCGCCAACTCACGCCCCTAGCTCCTCGATGTTCGCTTGGATCTTCGCCGCCAACTCCGCCGCCTCCGCATTCAGCTCGGCGAGCTCGCGGTGGATGTCGCGCATCGTCTGCTCGAAGTCGAACTCCTCGTCCTCCTCGGGCGGCGCCACTCCGACGTAACGGCCAGGGGTGAGGCTCCAGTCCGCGGCCTCGACCTCGGCCCTCGTCACGAGCTTCACGAGGCCGGGGACGTCGCGCAGCTCCGCATCGGGGAAGCGCTCCTGCAGCCATGCCACCTGCCGGTGGAAGTAGACCGGCTGTTTGAGCTGCTCGACGGCGGCCTTGCGCGCCGCGTCGAGCTGCTTCATGAGGCGCCCTGCCGCGCGGCGGTCGTAGTTGGATGCGACTGATTCGTCTTTCGTCAGCTCCGCGCCCTGGTCCGCCACGCGCGTGGCGAGCTTGGCCACGAGGTCCACCTGCTTGACCAGGCCACGCAGCGACTCCGCGATCGGCTCGAATGCCGCACGCGCCGCGTGCTGGCCGGCGTTGTCCCTCGGCGGCCTGGCGGCGAATCGGCGCACGAACGCAGCGAGGTCGGCCAGCGCCTTGGCGCGATCGCCGGCGAAGAGCGTGCCGGCATCTGCGAACTCGGCCGCCGCGTCGAGGAGCGCCTGCCGCTGCTGCGGATCGAGCCCTGGTGCCGCCTCGACCGTTTCCCTCAGCGCCGTGAGGTGAGCGCTCAGTTCATCGAGTGCGGCTTCGAACGGGGCGAGCGCATCCGGCACCGCCGTGCTCTCCTGGCATACCCGCGCGAGGTAGTCGCGGACGAGCGCCAGAAACCGGTCGCGCTGGCCGCGGTACAGCCAGACTATGGCGGAGAGGTTGGCGAGCTGCTCGGGCGAGAAGTCGTTGATCTTGCGCGTCACCTTGCGGAACACATTGCGCGCGTCGAGCATCAGGACGGCGTCCTTCCGCTCGACCGGCTTGCCGCGGTCGAAGAACCACAGCTCGCACGGCACGGTCCGGGTATAGAAGAAGTTCGAGCGGATCGAGATCATCACGTCGACGTCGCCGGTCTCGACGATCTTGCGGCGCACGTCCCGCTCGCCGTGGCCGGCGCTCGACGCCTGCGACGACATCACGAAACCGGCGCGCCCCGTCTCGTTGAGGTAGCTCCAGAAGTACGAGATCCACAGGTAGTTGCCGTTGGAGACAGTGCCCTTGCGGTCCTTCGCGCCCGTGCCCTTCGTGCCGTTCCCCTTACTGATCCCCGGCAGGCCGAACGGCAGGCGCGTGTCCCCCTTGATCTTCTCGGCGTCAACGAGGTCCACGTTGAACGGCGGGTTGGCCATCACGAAGTCGCACCCGCCGGGCGACATCGCCTTCCTGGGTGCGAGGCCGTGCGGGTCCTCGTAGTACGTGATCGCCTCGGCGATCTTCCCGTCCAGCCCGTGGACCGCGAGGTTCATCTTTGCGATGCGGATCGTCTCGCGGCTCTTCTCGTGGCCGAAGAAGCGCACCTTGCGGTTCGGATCCTCGCCTTCCCGCGCGATGAAGTGGCTGGACTGCACGAACATCCCGCCGGAGCCGGCCGCGGGGTCGAGCACGACGCCGTGGTCGGGCTCGATCACGTTGACGATCGTCTGCACGATCGCGGGCGGCGTGAAGAACTCGCCGTTGTCGTACGCCTTCTGGGCGGAGAACTGGGCGAGGAAGTACTCATTGAGGCGGCCGAACACGTCGCCGCTCGCCTGCCGGATCTGCTCGCTGTTGAACCCACGCATGAGGTCCTCGAGCACCGCCGGCTCGAAGATCCCGTAGTCCTTCGGAAGCACACCCTTGAGCGGCTCGTACTCGTCCTCGATCGCCGTCATGGCGTCGGTGACGAGCTTCGGCAGCCCCTTCGCGCTGACGGTCGCGTTCTCCATGATCCAGTCGTAGCGCGCCTGATCCGGCAACCACATCGAGCCGCGCGCGAGGTAGTCGGACTTGGTGACCTTCCGCTTCGGCATCCGGCCCGCGGCCTGGTCGGCCTCGATCTGCCGTTTCGCCGCCTCGAACCGGTTCGCCGCGTGCCGCAGGAAGATGATCCCGAGCACCGGCATGAAGTACTCGGACTACACAAGGCCCGAGTTGGCGCGCAGGTTGTCCGCCGCAGCCCACAGGTTCCTTTCGAGGTTCTCGATGTCTTTGAGTGCGTCGCCGCTGTTCATGAGCTCGTCCTTGCCGTGTGACAGACTACCGCAGCTCTGATCGATTGCGGGCACGTGGAGTCTTCCGAGGGCGCCAGTGGGATCGCTACCGCTGAGATCCGTATCTGGTTCGGCGTCGCTGGCAGACGTCGGTGTGTCCTGCGCGCCAGCCTCACCGCGCACTCGATGCGACTGGGGCGGCGCCCGGCGCCGTTGTTCGGGACGGCCACCTTCGTCAACGTCGCCGGGCCCGGAGGGCCTGTCCTGGTCCCGGTCCTGGCGAGCCGTCGGTACTACCGCTCGTAGCCGCCGGGGCCGTTCTCGCCGGCGGCCGTCGGGGCCGGGACGAGGCCCCAGACCTCGCGCACGTACTCGCGGATCGCGCGGTCTGAGGAGAACGAGCCCATCGCGGCGACGTTGCGGATCGCCTTGGCGGCCCACGCCCGCGGCTCGGTGAACAGCGCGGCG
>JAKAFH010000005.1 GCA_021818025.1 Actinomycetes bacterium
GGTTGCTGCCAGTGACGACGAGTTGCGCGACCGCTTCCTCGCCAAGGTCGTGCCACGCACCTCGCGCGCGGCGCAGCTCTTGTTGCGAAGCGCCCACGTGCGTTCCTTCGACGGCACGAGGCTGGTGCTCGTCGTGCCCACCGAGGAGTTGCGCGAGAACACCGAGCGGATCAAGCAGGGACTGCGCGGGGCGCTCGAGCACGAGTTCCACACCCCGGTCGACGTCATCTGGGAGGTCGACCCTTCGCTACCGGCAACGCCCGCGCCCCGGCCCGCTCCGTCGCGTCCGCGCACGCCGGCGCCGCCCGACGAGGACGTGGTCGTCAATGACGACGACCCGGTCGTCGTCGTCGACTCCGTCGCCGACCATCTCATCACCGAGATGTTTCCCGGGGCCGAGGAGATCTCGTGAACTACCCACCGCCGCTACAGGCCGTCGTCGACGAGCTGGGACGATTCCCGGGCGTCGGTCCCAAGTCGGCCCAGCGCATCGCCTTCTGGCTCATGCGTCAGCCGGCCGAGGACGTACTGCGCCTCGCCCGGTCCCTCGAGGACATGAAGTCCAAGCTGGCCTTCTGCGAGCGCTGCTGCAACATCGCCGAAGTGGGCGGACTCTGTCCGATCTGTGCCGACGCGCGCCGCGACCAGACCATCGTGTGCGTCGTCGAGAGTCCGCCGGACGTCGTCGCGGTCGAGCGCTCGGGCGCCTTCCACGGGACCTACCACGTGCTGCACGGCGTGCTCAATCCGCTCGAGGGGGTGACGCCGGACCGGCTGCGGATCCAGGAGTTGGTCCAGCGCCTCAACGGACCGGTGAAGGAAGTCATCTTGTGCTTCAACTCCAACGTCGAGGGAGACGCGACCGCCATGTACCTGAGCCGCCTGCTCAAGGTCCCCGGGCTCGTCGTCTCCCAGCCGGCGAGCGGCCTGCCGGTGGGCGGCGATCTCGAGTTCGCCGACGACCTGACCCTCGGGCGGGCCATCGACGGGCGCCACGTGCTGGGCGACTGAGCCGCTGCCGCGCCGGCGCTGAACGCGCCAGACTGGACCCATGCGCTACCTCACGGTCGTTCGCCACGCCAAGGCCGTCCCGTCGACGCCGGGCGGCCGCGACGTCGATCGCGTCCTCGCCGAGCGCGGCCGCGACCAGTGCGCGGTGCTGCGGAGCTGGGCGTGCGACCCGGCCGCCCTCGGCGCCTACGGACCGACCACCGCGCTCGTCAGCTCGGCCGCGCGGACCCGTGAGACCTTCGCGCTCGCCTTCGACGGGACCGACTTCGTGGCACACCACGAGTTCAGCGACCTGATCTACAACGGCACGCGCGACGTGACGGCCGAGGACGTCCTGATCGACCTCGCATCGATCGACCCCGTCACGACGTCACTGCTCGTGGTCGCGCACAATCCCACGGTCCTCGAACTCGTGCTCGTCCTGGCCCGTCGCGCGCCAAAGGAGCTGCGCGACGGCCACTATCCGCTGGCGGGCGCGTTCGTGCTGGCGCTGCCCGACGACCGCCCCGTGGGACTGGCCCACTACGACGTCGTCGAACGCTTCGTGCCCTGACCTAGAGCGTGCGCAGGATCGCGGCGTCGCCCTGTCCGCCACCGCCGCAGAGAGCGACGGCGGCGGTCCCGCCACCGCGGCGGCGTAGCTCCATCAAGGCGGTCAGGGCGATGCGCGTGCCCGACATGCCGACCGGGTGGCCCAGCGCGATCGCGCCGCCGTTGACGTTGACCTTGGACTCGTCCAGGCCCAGGTCGTCCGAGGAGGCGAGGCCGACCGCGGCGAAGGCCTCGTTGATCTCGTAGAGGTCCATGGACGTGGGGTCGAGCCCGGCGCGGGCGGCCGCCTTGATGATGGCGTTGGACGGCTGGGAGAGCAGGGACGGGTCCGGTCCGGCGACCTGGCCGTAGCTCACGAGCTCGCCGATCGGGGTGAGCCCGAGCTCAGCGGCGCGCTCGGCCGACATCAGAAGCACCGCGGCCGCGCCGTCGGAGATCTGCGAGGCGTTGCCGGCAGTGATGGTGCCGTCCTTCTCGAAGGCGCCGCGCAGCTTGCCGAGTGACTCGGCGGTCGTCTCGGCGCGCACGCCCTCGTCGGTGGTGACGAAGATCGGGTCGCCCTTGCGCTGGGGCACGGGCACCGGCACGATCTCCTCGGCGAAGCGGCCGGCCGCGATGGCCGCCGCGGCCAGCTGGTGGCTGCGCGCGGAGAACTCGTCCTGGCGAGCGCGCGAGATGCGTCCGGCGTTGTAGCGCTCGGTGGCCAGGCCCATCGCGCACTCGTCAAAGGCGCAGGTCAAACCGTCGAACATCATCGAGTCCACGACGGCCTGGTCGCCGATGCGATACCCGGCGCGCGCGCCCGGCAAGAGGTAGGGCGCGTTGGTCATGGACTCCATGCCCCCGGCGATGATGATGTCGGCCTCGCCGGCACGAATCATCAGGTCGGCCAGGTAGATGGTCTGCAGGCCCGACAGGCAGACCTTGTTGATCGTCGTGGCGTGCACGGTCATGGGCACGCCACCCTTGGTCGCCGCCTGGCGAGCGGTGATCTGGCCCTGGCCGGCCTGGATGACCTGGCCCATGAGCACGGCGTCGATGGTGGCGGGGTCGACACCGGTGCGCTCGAGCACGCCCTTGATCGCGGCGCCACCGAGGTCTTGGGCGCTCAGGGTGGCGAAGCCGCCCGCGAGTTTGCCGATGGCGGTGCGCGCACCGGCGACGATAACGCTACGGGACATGTGGTCCTCCTCATGGAAACGGTGACTAAAGGTCACGATACTCGCGGTACCGACCCCGTCCCGTTGGCCACCGTGGGCCGCGTCTCGAAGGGGAGCGTCGCCTCGACGACGGTGCCGACGCCGGCCGTCGAGCGTACGGTGAGCGAGCCTCCGAGCAGCCGGGCTCGCTCGCGCATGCCGACGATGCCCAGCGACGGTGACTCGCCCTCGGAGCGGATGGCCCGGCGCTGGTCGAAGCCGGTCCCGTCGTCGACGATCGTGACGTGCAGCGCCGCCTCTTGGAACTCGACGTTCACGCGCAGGTGGTGGGCGTTGGCGTGGCGCTGCGCGTTGCGCAGCGACTCCTGGACGATCCGGAACGCGCCGAGCTCGACGTCCGACGACAGTCGCGTCGGCGAGCCCTGGACGCTGAGCTGCGTCGACTCGGACCCCTCGTCGTCGACGTCGGCGACGAGGCTCGAGAGGGCGGCGACGAGTCCCAGCTGGTCCAGGGCCGGCGGGCGCAGGTCGCGCGCGAGCGAGCGGAGCCGCGCCGCGGCGTCGAGGGCCTGGTTGCGCGTCTCGGCGAGACCGGTCGCCACCGTCTCGGGGACCCCGCCCGTGTTGCCGAGGGTCTCGAGCCGGCGCGCGAGGTGCAAGAACAGCTGCAGCGGCTCGTCGTGCAGCTCACGCGCGAGGCGACGGCGCTGGTCCTCTTCGACTTGGATCACCTGCTGGGCGAACTGGCGCGCGCGACGCTCCTCGTTGCGCTCCTCGGTGATGTCCTCGAAGGTGATCTGACGCCGCGGCGCCGACGCGTCGAGCAGGAGCGTGACGACGTCGAGTCGGTAGTCGTGGCCGCCGGCGAGCGAGAGCACACGCCCCGACAGCGAGCCGATGTCGAGGTCCTCGTCGAGCACCGCGGCCATGGCCCGACCCACGACGGCGGCGCCCAGCAGCCCCGTCGCGGCCGGGTTCGCGTCGGTGACGACCCCGCGCTCGTCGATGACGACGATGGGCGAGCGATTCGACTCGAAGAGCCGGCGATAGCCCGCCTCGATCGCGAGCGTGCGCGCCGCGGCCTCGTCGATCCGCTGCTGGGTGAGCCGCTCGGTCTCGATGCGGCGACCGAAGATGACCGCGACCAGGATGATGATCGCGAAGTTCAACAGGTCGTCGCCGGCGTGGCCCTCGTCGTGGGGCAGCATCAGGTCGGGCAGCCAGAGGATGAGCGTCCAGATCGTGGTGGCCGCCGAGCCGGCGAGCCCGTAGCGCAGCGCCGCGTAGCCGATGGGGATGACGAGCACCGCCACGGGCACGCCCGTGGGGAGTGACGAGTTGACGAGCGACGGGTGCAGGTCGACGAAGTAGTGCACGCCGACGATGACGAGCACCGTCGCCTGGATGATCCAGAAGGGCAGGTCGGTGATCGGCGGGCGCACGATCCGCTCGATGATCGAGCGGTGCGTGAAGTCGGGGTCAGTCGAGGAGTTCATTGTTGGGCGCGGTGACCAGTCGGTGGCTGATGGCGTGGGTGACCGCCTCGGTGCGCGAGGTCACCCCGAGCTTGCCGAGGATGTTCGAGACGTACCCCTCGACGGTGCGGATCCCGAGCTCGAGCTCGGCGGCGATCTGCTTGTTCGAGCGGCCCTGGACGAGCAGCTCGAGCACGGCGGTCTCTCGCGGGGTCAGCGTGCCCACCGTCGGCGCGACGGCGTCGCGCCGACGCACGAGGCGCTTGGAGACCTGGCGGTCCAGCACGAAGACGCCGTCGTAGACCGCGCGCACCGCGTCGATGAGTTCCTTGGTGCTCGCGGTCTTGAGCAGGTAGCCCCCGACGCCGACCTCGAGGGCCTCGGCGACGTAGGCGTACTCGTCGTAGGCCGACAGGATCAGGATGCGCACCGTCGGGCGCGTGGCGAGGATCGTGCGCGAGAGTTCGAGCCCGCTCATCGAGGGCAGGTTGACGTCCACGAGCGCGACGTCGGGTGCGTGCGCCGCGAGCTGCTCGAGCGCCTCCTCGCCCGAACCGGCCGTGGCGATGACCTCGATGGCCGGGTCCTGCTCGAGGAGCTGGCGGGTGCCCTCGCGCACCAGGGCGTGGTCGTCGACGATCAGCACGCGAATGGGATTGGACGACGACGGAACCGTCGGGTCGGGCGCGTGCGCCACCGGTTCTTCGATCTCGTCACTCATGGTCCCCCTCCTCAACGATCACCCAGATCGTGTATCGGACTCCTTAAATGTGCCACAGTACGCACCGTGTTGCGCACCGTGTTTCGCGGTACTGCCGAGATGCCCGAACCGCCCAGTCAGTGACACGCCGCTACCCCACGGCGATGGCATCCCTTGTGATCAGGTTAAGGAGTAGTCATCGACGTTACAACTTTAGGTAAAGTTGCTGACTTGACAATACGTATGCCTGAGTGATAGTACCTAAGTAGATAAGTAGTAATACGGTACTACTTAAGTACCTAGCTACACGATTCCCAGAGGGGGCCGCATGGCAGTACAGACTGATGTGACGACAGAGGAGCACGGTGGCGTGTCCTCCGGCGCGCACTTGATCGATCCCATCGCGGTGGCGATTCGCACGCGCCACCCCGAGGAGCCGCCGAGCGGGCGCTTCAGCGAGACCGACCCCTCGAGGGGCCTGGACGTCGCGCGCCACCCACTCGTGGCCAAGATCCTGCACGACCGCAAGTTCCAGTTCCTCATGATCCTGCCCAACCAGATCATCTTCTGGCTCGTGATTGGGATCGGCCTGCTCGGCACCGTGGTGCCGGGCCTCAACTTCGCGACTGCGATCACGTGGTACCTGTGGTTCTGCCTGGTCTTCGTGATGATGGTCGTGGTGGGGCGCGCGTGGTGCGCGATGTGCCCCTTCGGCGGCTTTGGCGAGTGGGTCCAGCGCCACGCTTTCTGGGCCCGCAAGGGCAAGAGCATCGGCCTCGGACTCAAGATGCCCGAGCGCGTCGCCCAGTACGGCTTCCTGCTCTCGGTCGGCGCCTTCTTGTTGCTCACGTGGATCGAGGAGTTCTTCAACATCGCCGGCCCGGGCAACCCGGCCTCGACGAGCTACATGGTGCTCGGCATCGTCTCGAGTGCGTTGCTCTTCTTCCTCGTCTTCGAGCGGCGCACCTTCTGTCGCTACGTGTGCCCGCTCACCGCGCTGATCGGCACCGTTGGCACGATGGGCTCGGTCGCGGGCTTTCGCACGCGTGACCGTGAGGTCTGCCAGTCGTGCCAGACCAAGGACTGCATGCGCGGTGACGCCGATGGCTACGGCTGCCCGTGGTACACCTGGCCGGGCAGCTCGGACTCGAACTCGGCCTGCGGCCTGTGCACCGAGTGCTACAAGGCCTGCCCGAGCGACAACATCGGCCTCTTCGTCCAAAAGCCGCTCACCTCGGTCGTCGCGCCGTCGCGCCGTCGCGCCGACGTCGCGTGGTCGATCGCGCTGCTCTTCGGCCTGGTGCTCTACCAGCAGCTGAACGCGCTGACGACCTTCGCCAACGTCGACACCTGGCTGAACAACCACACGTTCTTCCCGCACTACCCCGACCCGATCAGCTACCTCGGGATCATCGTGGGCGTCGCGGTGGCCCTGGCGGGCGTCGCGTGGGTCTTCAAGGCCGCCTTCGCCCGGGCCGACTACACGCCCGCGGTGAGCGGTCGCGCGTTCTCGGACCGCACGAGCACCTTCCGGGCCTACTTCTTGCCGCTGATGTACGGGATCATCCCGATCGTGGGCGCGGACTACTTCGCCCGCCAGCTGCCCAAGTTCTTCCAGCACCTGCCGCGCGTGCCGGTCGCGATCGGCCACCTGTTCGGCTTCGGCTCGACGAGCTCCTCGCTCTACAACGCCTCGCTCATCTCCTCCAACGCCGGCATCATCGCCGTACAGGTCGGCGTGATCGCCGCCGGCACGCTGGCGTCGATGTGGACGAGCTGGCGCATCGCCGGACGCGACCTCGCACCCGTCGGGGGCAACAAGCGCGTCGTCCAGATCAGCGCGGCCACGCTCGCGCTCGCCATCGGCGTCTTGGTCGCCGTGCTGTACGTCCTCATGAACGCCGCGGACTAGGGAGACACGATGACTGCCACCATTTCCACCACTGAGACCCGGGCCGAGCGCCACGTCACGGTCCTCGTCGACCGCTGCGCGGGCTGCCAGGAGTGCGTCATCCGCTGCCCGGCCGGCGCGCTCTCGATGGAGCCCGTCACTTGGACCGCGATCGCGAATGACGCGCTGTGCGTCGGCTGTCGCCAGTGCGAGCGCACGTGCCCGTTCTCGGCGATCACCGTCGACGGCCCGCTCGCGGTCACCGAGCGCTACGACCCGCCGATCCACCAGCCCGTCGAGCTGCGCAACAACGTCGAGGAGACCCGGCGGGGCTACGACACCTGGGAGGAGGCGATCGCCGAGGCGAACCGCTGCCTCTCGTGCCCCGACCCCACCTGCATGCGGGGCTGCCCGGCGCACAACGACATCCCCCAGTTCGTGGCCGCGGTGCGCGACCGCGACCTCGAGCGCGCCCACACGATCCTGCGGCGCACGACGGTGATCCCCGACATCTGCTCGCGGGTCTGCAACCAGGCCGCCCAGTGCGAGGGCGCCTGCACGTGGTCCCTCGCCGGCGGGGTGCCCGTCGCGATCGGTCGCCTCGAGCGCTTCATCGCCGACCACGCCTTGGTGCCCGCGCCGGCCGTCACGGCCAACGAGGACCCGCTGTCGGTTGGGATCATCGGCTCGGGCCCGGCGGGCATCGGAGCCGCCTGGGACCTGATCGAGGCCGGCGCGTCGGTGACCGTGTACGAGAAGGACGACACCGCCGGCGGGCTCCCGATCTGGGGCATGCCCGACTTCACGCTGCCCGACGACGTCGCGACGCGCCCCTGGCGCCAGCTCGTCGACGCGGGCGTGGACCTGCGGCTCAGCACCCCGATCCCGGCCGAGTCGATCGACCAGTTGCTGACGGTCCATGACGCGGTCGTCGTCGCCCACGGCGCGGGCGTGCCGATCCGGCTCCCGGTGCCCGGCGCGGACCTCGAGGGCGTCGTGGACGCCACGTCGTTCCTCAAGGGAGCCAAGGCCGCGATGATGCCGGGCGGCGACCCCGCGGGCCTGCGCGCCGAGCTCGGCGTCGGTGAGCAGCGCGGGGCGCGGGTGCTCGTGCTCGGCGCGGGCAACACCGCGATGGACGTGGCGCGCATGGCGCGGCGCCTCGGCCTCGAGGCGACCTGCGTGGACTGGCTCGACGAGCGCTTCGCGCTCGCGCGGCCCGACGAGCTCGCCGAGGCGCGTCACGAGGGCGTCGACGTGCGCTTCCTGCGCACGCTCACCGCGCTCGAGGGCGACGGTCGCGTGGCGCGGGCCCAGCTCGCCCACACGGTCCAGCCCGAGCGCGCCAAGCAGCCCACCGTGCTCAAGACCGTGCCCGACGTGCTCGACGTGGACCTCGTGGTGATGGCGATGGGCTACCGGCTCGACGCGACCTTCCACGAGGCCCTGCCGAGCCTGCCGATCAAGAAGCGCCACGTGGGCATGCCCCACGGCCGCTGGAGCGCCTCGGGGATCCTGAAGAACCCCGCGTCGGCCTACAACCACCACAACCCCGTGGGCTCGCTCGCCCTGGACCGCGAGGTCGGGCTCTGGGCAGCGACCCTGCCCCAGCGCGAGCGCGTGTGGGTGGCCGGTGACGCGCTGACGGGCCCGGCGACCGTGGTCGAGGCGATGGCCCAGGGCCGTCGCGCGGCGCGATCGATCCTCGACGCGCACCCCGCGCGCCCGGACCGCTCCTCGGCGTTCCGCACCGACCACGAGCCGCGCATCCTCGTCGCCTACGCGTCCGCCGGGGGCACCACCGCGGCGCTCAGCCAGGTGATCGCCGACAACCTCGGTGTCGCGGGGGCGCGCGTCAGCGTGCTGCCCGTGGGCCAGGTCGGCGCGAAGGAGATCGCCGCCGCCGACGCGCTCGTACTCGGGACCTGGGTCGAGGGACTCGTCGTCGCCAAGGTCCGCCCGGCCAAGGCCATGCGCGACTGGCTGGCGTCGGCGCCCAACCTCGGCGCCAAGCCCGTCGCGACGTTCTGCACCTTCGGGGTCAACCCGCGCGGGGCGAGCGACGAGCTGGCCGAGCTGGTGCGCGCCGCGGGCGCCACGGTGGTGACCTCGGAGGTCTTCGGGCCGCGCGACCGGGGCGAGGGGGCCCGGCTGCACCCGACCAAGCCCGAGGCCTTCGCCAACCGCATCGCGGCGCGGGTGATCGCGCGGGTCGCCGCGGTCGTCGCCTGATCGAATCGGGGCCCGTCAACCGGACGGGCCCCGCGACGACCGTCTCGGTCAGTCGCTCTCGAGGGCGCGCGCGAGTCGGCGCAGGAACGAACGCACCGTCGATCGCGCGAGGCGCACCATCACCGCGTCGTCCAGGGCGTGCCCGGCCCGCCCGAGCGGCGGCCGGTAGCGCCCCACGATCGTGAGCTCGCTGCGTTCGGGATCGAGCTCGGCGACCTGCAGGGTGCCCACGAGTCGCGGAAAGAGCCCCGAGGGTCCGGTCGCCTCCCAGCGCAGGGCGATAGCCACGCCCTCGGCGGTCTCGACGGGTTCACCGAGTCGCACGGCGACGGTCTTGGCGAGCCAGCCCGACGAGCCGGGGCCGACGCGCACGAGGATCGCCTCGGCGTCGTCGCGCGCGGCGTCGAGGTGGGGGATGAGCCAGGCGCCACCGCCGGTCATGCGCTCAGTGATGCGCGCGACCGGTCGCTCGACGTGCACGGTGTCGCTCACCTCGACGGTGTCGACGGCGCTGTGGCGGTGCCCGACCACGTGGTACTCGCCAGCCGTGATCGCGCGATCGCGCTCGAGCAGGGTCGCCAGGGTCGTCGAGGCCAGCTCGGCTCGCATGGCCGCCGTGGCGGCGCTCCAGGTCTCGTGCACCGGGCAGACCGAGTCCCACTGGCAGGGGTCGTCGCCGAGCACGCAGCTGTCGGACTCGAGGGGCCCCTCGCCAGCCTCGACGATCTCGAGCAGGGTGATCTCCGAGGGCGGCCGGGTCAGCCGGTAGCCGCCGTTGGCCCCGAAGAAGGACGTGGCGATCCCGGCCTGGACCAGGTCACCGAGGATCTGGGAGACGAACGTGCGCGGCACGCCCATCTCGACCGAGACCTGGCGCAGCTTGGTCGGCGCGGGCGCGTTGAAACCGCTGGCCAGGCACAGCGCCGAGCGCACGACGTAGTCGCCTCGCTTAGAGAGTTTCAACTTCATTGGGCAAGGTTACCGGCGCACCTGACGTAGGGCGCGGGACCACACGACTGACTGAGAAGGGGTTCAGCGAGGCGCGATCGGGCCATCGGCGGGCTCGCGCGGGCCGAGCACCTCGGCGAGCACCCGGTCGAGGTCGGCGCGCAGCGCGAGGTCGGCCCGGTTGGCCAGGACCGTCTTTCGCACCGCGACCGCGAACGCCACGGCCGTGGCGCCAATGGCGAGCAGCGATGCCACGATCGCCACCGCCGCCACCACTCCCATCACTTCACCCATGCATCAATCGTCGGCGACGCGCGACGGCCAGTGAAACCCGGATTCCACGCCCGGGGTTCGCCAATTCCACGCGCGCGTACGTGGATCTACGGTGCTCGATGATGGCGCGTCCGCGTTACGCCCAAGTAATGTTCGTCAATGAGCGAGATTCTTGACGCAGTTCGCGCGGGAGCCGACGCGGCGGCCCTCGCCGCGACGCCGCTGCCCACCATGACCCGGGCGGTCTTCGTGCGCCGCGACGAACAAGAGATGTTCGACGGCATGGCCTCGCGCGACAAGGACCCGCGGGCGAGCCTGCACGTCGACGAGGTCCCCCTGCCCGAGTACGCGCCCGACGAGGTGGTCATCGTGGTCATGGCCTCGTCGATCAACTTCAACACGGTCTGGACGAGCATCTTCGAGCCGCTGTCGACCTTCGGCTTCCTCGACCGGCTCGGCAAGACGTCCTACTGGGGCGCGCGTCACGCCCTCGACTACCACGTCATCGGCTCGGACGCCTCGGGCGTGATCGTGCGCGTGGGCTCGGCGGTGCGCAACTGGAAGGTCGGCGACGAGGTGACGGTGCACTGCAACTACGTCGACGACCAGGACCCCACGAGCCACGACGACTCGATGCTCGGTGCCAACCAGCGCATCTGGGGCTTCGAGACGAACTTCGGCGGCCTCGCCGACCTCTCGATCGTCAAGGCCAACCAGCTCATGCCCAAGCCGACCCACCTCACGTGGGAAGAGGCCGCGGTCAACGCGCTCACCAACTCGACCGCCTATCGCATGCTGGTGTCGCGCAACGGCGCGCCGGTGACCCAGGGCGACCGGGTGCTGATCTGGGGTGCCTCGGGCGGCATCGGCTCCTTCGCGGTCCAGCACGTGCTCAACTCCGGCGGCACCCCCATCGGGGTCGTCTCGAGCGCGGCCAAGGCCGCGACCTTGCGCGAGCTCGGCTGTGAGTACGTGATCAACCGCGCCGAGAAGGACTACCGGTTCTGGAAGGACGAGCACACCCAGGACGAGTCCGAGTGGCGGCGCCTGGGCAAGGACATCCGCGCGCTGGTGGGCGAGGACCCCGACATCGTCTTCGAGCACCCCGGTCGGTCCACCATGGGCGCGAGCGTCTTTGTCGCCAAGCGCGGCGGGACCATCGTGACCTGCGCGGCGACGACGGGCTACATGGTCGAGTACGACAACCGCCACCTGTGGATGCGCCTCAAGACGATCAAGGGCTCGCACTTCGCCAACTACCGCGAGGCCTGGGACGCGAACCAGACGATCGTCGACGGCAAGGTCGTGCCGCCGCTCTCGGCGGTCTTTCCCCTCGAGCGCGCGGGCGAGGCGACCTTCGAGATGCACCACAACCGCCACGAGGGCAAGGTGGGGATCCTGTGCGCGGCCACCCGCGAGGGCCTCGGGGTGAGCAACCCCGAGCTGCGCGCCGCGGTGGGCGAGAAGCGGCTCTCGATCTTCCGACGACACGACCAGGAGTAGCCATGGCATCGATGCTGACCGAGATAGACCACGTCGCGATCGCCGTCACCGACCTCGATGCGGCGATCGCCTGGTACGAGTCGACCTTCGGTGCGACCGTGGTGCACCGCGAGGTCGTCGAGTCTGACGGCGTCGCCGAGGCGCTGATCCAGGTCGCCGACAGCTACGTCCAGCTCCTCACCCCCACGCGCGAGGACTCGCCGGTGGCCAAGTTCCTCGCCAAGCGCGGCGAGGGCCTGCACCACGTGGGTTATCGCGTGCGCGACTGCGCGGCGGCCCTGGAGGCCGTACGCGCGGCCGGCGGACGCGTGATCGACGCCGCGCCGCGTCCCGGCTCGCGCGGCACCACGGTCGCCTTCGTGCACCCGAGCGCCGCCTTCGGGACCCTCGTCGAGCTGGTCGAGGACGGCGACGGCCACTGAAAACGCGTCTCGCCGACCCACCCCCGCGCCGACCCGCGCGGGGTGGGTAGCCTTGCCAGCTATGGAACATTCGATGGCTCAACGATTGAGCGACCTGGCGGCACGCAAGGACCAGGCGCGAGCGGCCGGCGGCGAGGCGGCCCTCGAACGTCACCGCGCCAAGGGCAAGCTCACCGCGCGCGAGCGCATCGAGTACCTGCTCGACGAGGGCTCCTTCCAGGAGCTCGACATGCTGGCGCGCCACGTGACCTCGGGCATGGGACTGGAGGACAACCGTCCCTACACCGACGGGGTCATCACGGGCTTTGGCACCATCGACGGTCGAAAGGTCTGCGTCTACAGCCAGGACTTCACGGTCTTTGGCGGCGCGCTCGGCGAGACCCACGGCGCCAAGATCCACAAGCTGATGGACCTGGCGACCTCCATGGGCCTGCCGGTGATCGGACTGAACGACGGCGCGGGCGCGCGCATCCAAGAGGGCGTCGCCGCCCTGAACGCCTACGGCGGGATCTTCCGGCGCAACGCCGCGGCCTCGGGGGTCATTCCGCAGGTCTCGGTGATCCTCGGACCCTGCGCGGGCGGCGCGGTCTACTCGCCGGCCCTGACCGACTTCATCTTCATGGTGAAAGACACGAGCCACATGTTCATCACGGGTCCTGACGTCGTGCGCACCGTCACCGGCGAGGTGGTGACCCTCGAGGAACTCGGCGGCGCCCAGACCCACGCCACCAAGTCGGGCGTGGCGAACTTCGTCATGCCCGACGAGAAGAGCGTGCTCGACGAGGTGCGCTACCTGCTCTCGTTCCTGCCCTCGAACAACATGGAAGAGCCGCCGCGGATCATGTCGGGCGACCCCGCCGAGCGATCCTGTGAGTCCCTGCGCGACCTGCTGCCGGTCTCGTCGAACCAGCCCTACGACATGAAGAAGGTGATCAGCGCGGTCGTCGACGACGGCGAGTACCTCGAGGTCCACGCGAACTACGCCCAGCAGGTGACCTGCGGCTTCGCGCGCGTCGACGGGCACACCGTGGGCATCGTCGGCAATCAGCCGGCCGTGCTCGCCGGCGTGCTCGACATCGCCTCGAGCGAGAAGGCGGCGCGCTTCGTGCGCACCTGTGACGCCTTTAACGTCCCCATCGTCACCTTCGTCGACGTGCCCGGGTTCATGCCCGGGGTGGACCAGGAGTACGGCGGCATCATCCGCCACGGCGCGAAGCTGCTCTACGCGTTCTGCGAGGCGTCGGTGCCGCGGATCTCGGTGATCACCCGCAAGGCCTACGGCGGGGCCTACGTCGTCATGAACTCCAAGTCGATCGGCGCCGACCTCGTCTACGCCTGGCCGACGGCCGAGCTCGCGGTGATGGGCTCATCGGGGGCGGTGGAGATCGTGCACCGGCGCGACCTGGCCGACGCGGCGGATCCGAGTGCGCGGCGCACCGAGCTCATCGACGAGTACGAGGAGCGCTACGCGACGCCCTACATCGCCGCCGAGCGCGGCTTCGTCGACGACGTCATCGACCCGGCCGACACGCGCCGGGTGCTGGCGCGCTCGCTCGACCTGCTGCGCTCCAAGCGCGAGGAACTGCCCAAGCGCAAGCACGGGAACGTGCCGCTGTGAGCCACGGCCTCGCCCCGCGACCGGGTCCGACTCCGGCCGAGCTCGCCGCGGTCAGCGCCGCGGTCGCGCTGCTGTCGGGCTCCGCGGTCGCCGCTGCGCCCGAGCGGGCGCCGGCCTGGCGCTTCTCGGGTCGGTGGTTCAACGCGGGCCGCTACGCCAACCGGCGCCCGATCGTTAACCACTGACCGACGTCGCCTCCACCATGGCGAGCAGGTCGCTCATGATCGCCTCGAGCGAGAAGTCCTTGGGCGTGTAGACGGCGGCCACGCCCGCCTCGCGCAGGCGCTGGGCGTCGGCCTCGGGCACGATACCCCCGACGACGACCGGCACCGAGACCCCGGCCGCCGCGAGCCCGTCGAGGATCCGCGGCACGAGCGCGAGGTGCGAGCCCGAGAGCAGTGAGACGCCCACGAGGTCGACGTCCTCGTCGCGCGCCACGGCGACGATCTCCTCGGGGCTGAGCCGAATGCCTTGGTAGACGACCTCGAAGCCGGCGTCGCGCGCGGCGACCGCGATCTGCTCGGCCCCGTTGGAGTGGCCGTCGAGGCCGGGCTTGGCGACGAGCAGCTTGGGCGGCGCGCCGCGGCGCTCGGCGAGGGCCTTGGAGCGCGTTACCAGTGCGGCGAAGCTGGTGGCGCGCCGGCCGACGCCCGCGCGCACGCCCGTGGGGGCGCGGTACTCGCCGAAGACCCCGCGCAGGCAGCCGGCCCATTCGCCGGTCGTGCCGCCGGCGCGCGCGAGGGCCATCGAGGGCGCCATCACGTTGTCGGCGGGGTCGGCACTGGTGACCACCCGTGCCAGCTCGGCGAGCGCCGCGGCGACCGCGGCCTCGTCGCGGTTCGCGCGCCAGGCCGCGAGGTCCTCGACGAGTTGGCGCTCGACGTCGGGGTCCACGGTGAGGATCGCCGCGTCCAGGTCGGCGGTGAGCGGCGAGGGGGCGGTCTCGGTGAACCGGTTGACCCCGACGACGACCTGCTCGCCGGACTCGATGCGCGCGACTCGTTCGGCCTGGCTCGCCACGAGGCGCGCCTTCAGCTCGTCGACGGCGGCGAAGGCGCCGCCGAGGGCGAGCACGTCGTCGAGCTCGGCGCGCGCGGCGAGGGTGAGCTCGCGGACCTTCGCGTCCATGACGATCGAGCCCGCGAAGAGGTCGGGGTACTCGAGCAGGTCGCTCTCGAAGGCGAGGACCTGTTGGAGGCGCAGGCTCCACTGCTGGTCCCACGGTCGGGGCAGCCCGAGCGCCTCGTTCCAGGCGGGCAGCTGCACCGCGCGAGCGCGCGCGTCGCCCGAGAGGGTGACCCCGAGCATCTCGAGCACGATGCGCGCGACGTTGTTCTCCGGCTGCTGCTCGGTGAGCCCGAGTGAGTTCACCTGCACGCCGTAGCGGAAGCGCCGCTTGGCGGGGTCCTGCACGCCGTAGCGGGTGCGGCAGATCTCATCCCACATCGCGGTGAAAGTTCGCAGCTTGGCGATCTCCTCGACGAAGCGCACGCCGGCGTTCACGAAGAACGAGATGCGCCCGACGACGCTCGCCATCGCCGACGGGTCGACCTTGCCCGACTCGGCGACCGCGTCGAGCACGTCGATCGCGGTCGCGAGCGCGTAGGCGATCTCCTGGACCGGGGTCGCCCCGGCCTCTTGGAGGTGGTAGCTGCACACGTTGATCGGGTTCCACTTGGGCACGTGGGTCTCGGCGAAGGCGATCATGTCGACGATGAGCCGTCGCGACGGTTCGGGGGCGAAGATGTAGGTGCCCCGGCTCAGGTACTCCTTGACGATGTCGTTCTGGGTCGTGCCCGCGAGGCGCGCGAGGTCGGCGCCCTGCTCCTCGGCGAGCACGAGGTAGAGCGACCAGAGCCACGCGGCGGTGGCGTTGATCGTCATCGAGGTGTTCATCTCGTCTAGCGACAGCCCGTCGAAGAGCTGGCGGACGTGCCCGAGGTGCGCGACCGGCACGCCGACCTTGCCGACCTCGCCCGCGGCGTTCGGGTCGTCGGGGTCATAGCCCGTCTGGGTCGGCAGGTCGAAGGCGATCGAGAGGCCGGTCTGGCCCTTGGCGAGGTTGGCGCGGAAGAGCTCGTTCGAGGCCCGGGCCGTCGAGTGGCCCGAGTACGTGCGCATCACCCAGGGCTTGGCTCGCTCGGTCATCGGCGCGGGTAGTCGTAGAAGCCGCGGCCGGTCTTGCGGCCGAGCCGGCCCGCGGTGACCATGCGGCGCAGCGTCGGCACGGGGGCGAAGTTCGGATCGGCGAACTCGGTGTACAGCGCCTCGAGGATCGCGAGTGAGGTGTCCAGGCCCACGAGGTCGAGCAGCGCGAAGGGTCCCATCGGGAAGCCGCAGCCGCCCTTCATCGCCACGTCGATCCCCTCCATGCTCGCCACGCCCTGCTCGAGGAGCCGCACGGCGTTGTTGAGGTAGGGGAAGAGCAGCGCGTTGACGACGAAGCCGGCCTGGTCCTTCACGATCACGGCGTCCTTGCCGCATCGGGTGACGAAGTCGACGACGTAGTCGATGGTCTCGTCGCTCGCCGAGAGCGGGCGCACGATCTCCACGAGCGACATGAGCGGCGCGGGGTTGAAGAAGTGCACGCCGCAGACGCGCTCGGGCCGCGAGGTCTCCATCGCGAGGTCGATGACTGACAGGGTCGAGGTGTTGGTCGCGAGGATCGCGTCGGGTCGCACCACGTGGTCGAGCTCGTTGAACAGGACGCGCTTGACGTCCATGTCCTCGACGACCGACTCGATCACCAGCTCGCAGTCGGCGAGCTCGGCGAGGTCGGTCGTGACCGAGACCCGCGCGTGCAGGGCGGCCGCGTCGGTGGCGTCGCGCGTGCCGCGCTCGACCTGGCGGGCCAGTGAGCGGTCCAGTCCCACGAGCAGCGCGTCGGCGCTGGCCTGGTTCCGACTCCGTACGATGACCCGCGCGCCCGTCGCGGCGACCACCTCGGCGATGCCGCTGCCCATGATGCCTGACCCCAAGACGCCAATGGTTCGCAAGTTCATTACTGGATCGTAGTTCGGGGTCGCCCAAATGCGAGACTCGGATCGTGGCCACCCTCGTCGCTGGATCGCTCCGTGCGCTGCTCGGGGCCTCGCGCGAGCAGTTCGTCGGCGCGTCGGTCATCGTCGTGCCGACGGCCGCCGCCTTCCGCGGCGCGGCGGCGGCGGCGATCGAGGTGGCCGCCGCCCTCGAGGAGACTGGCGCGAGCGTCGAGGCGCTGATGGTGCTCGACCGAGCCGGCGCCAACGACCGCGCCATGGCCAAGCGGGTCGCGGGCGCTGACCTCGTGGTGCTCGCCGACGGGGCGGCGTTGCACGCGCTGTCCGTGTGGCGCGACAGCGCCCTCGGCGCGGCGCTGGCCCCGGCGCACCTGGTCGCGATCGGCTCGGTGGCGACGGTGCTCGGCGCGGTGATGATCGACCCGCGCGGCGGCGCCCCGACCATCGGGCTCGGCTACCGGAGCGGGGCCGTGCTCACGACCCCCGCGACTGCCGAACAGCTCGAGCGCACCCGCCGCCTGCTCACGGGCGACGAGCCGCTGGTGGTCGTCGGACCGCGAGGCGTCGTCGCCGAGTCAGACGGGGACTGGCGCGTGGTCGTGTCCGAGGACGTCGAGGTGACCCCGGCGCGACCTCGGTGACTAGGACTCGCTGATCGTGACCGACTCGATGACGACGCGCTCGCGGGGCTTGCCCGACGGGGTGCCGACGTCGTTGATCGCCGCCACCACGTCGAGTCCCTTGACGACCTTGCCGAAGAGGGCGTAGAGCGGCGGGAGCCGGACGCCGTCGGGACCCGAGATCACGAAGAACTGGCTGCCGTTGGTGTTGGGGCCGGCGTTGGCCATCGCGAGCGAGCCGAGCTCGTAGCGACCCGGCTTGGGCAGCTCGTCGTCGAAGCGGTAGCCGGGACCGCCGCTGCCGCTGCCGGTCGGGTCGCCGCCCTGGAGGACGAAGCCCGGGATGATCCGGTGAAAGACGATGCCGTCGAAGTAGTGCCAGCGCGCGAGGAAGACGAAGCTGTTGACCGTCGTGGGCGCCGCGAGCGGGTCAAGGGCGATCTCGAGGGTGCCGTGCGAGGTCACGATGGTGGCGCCGTAGGTCTTGGCGGGGTCGATGATCATCGGCGGAGCCGCGTCGAAGCGCTGGCGCTGCTCGCTCGAGCCGTCGGGGTTGGGGATGAGGTCACTCATGGTCGCTCGATTCGCTAGTGGTGGGTTAACTGATCTTCAATAGGTCGACGACGAACACCAGGGTGTCGTTGGCCGCGATGCCGCCGCCCCGGGCCACGGAGCCGTAGCCGAGCGAGGGCGGGAGGATGAGCTCGCGGCGTCCGCCCACGCGCATGCCCACCAGGCCCTTGTCCCAACCGGTGATGACCTGGCCGGCGCCGAGGGTGAAGGTGTAGGGCTGGGCCGTCCAGGATGACTGGATGACCTTGCGCGTCGAGTACGTGGCGAGCACGTACTGCACGGTCAGCTTCTGGCCGATCTTCGCGGGCTGGCCGTTGCCGACGATGAGGTCGGTCAACTCGGGCGTGGTGGGCGGGTTGCCCGCCGGCACGATCACCGTTGGCGCTTTGCCGAAGGTCCCCGCCGGCGAGGGACTCGCGACCGGCGCGAAGTGGACCGGTGCGGTCGTGGTGGTCGTGCCCACGGCGAGCGTGGTCGTGGTGGCCGCACCAGCGGCCAGCGTGGTCGTGGTGGTTGGCGTCGACTTGCCACGGAACAACAGGGCCGCCGAGACGATGATCACGATCGCGACGACGACGACGATGGACGAACGCTGGATGGTCTTTCGCCGCTTCGCGGCGCGTTGCTGGGCCTCAATCTTTTGGCGACGGGCCGCCTTCTGTCGCTCTCGTTTCGCAGTTGCCATGGGTGCGACACTAGTTGGCCAACGAAAGGTCTTCGGCCGGTCAACTATCGTTGATGCATGGCACTGGTAGTTCAGAAGTACGGCGGCACGTCGGTCGGTGACGCCGAGCGCATCCGCGCGGTCGCCGATCACGTGGCGCGCACCCGCGCCGCCGGCAGCGACGTCGTGGTCGTGGTCTCGGCGATGGGCAAGTTCACCGACGACCTGATCCGCCTGGCCGACGACGTCTCACCCGCGCGCCCCCCGCGCGAGCTGGACATGCTGCTCACCGCCGGGGAGCGGATCTCGATGGCCCTGGTCTCGATGGCCCTGGCGGCCTGTGGCGTCGAGTCGGCGTCCTTCACCGGTTCCCAGGCCGGGATCATCACCGACACCGACCACACCAGGGCCAAGATCCTCGAGATGCGGCCCGATCGGATCCGCGAGGCGCTCGACGCCGGCCTGGTGCCCGTGGTCGCCGGCTTCCAAGGCGTGTCGACCGAACGCGACATCACCACGCTCGGCCGTGGCGGCTCGGACGTGACCGCGGTCGCGCTCGCCGCCGCCCTGAAGGCCGACGTCTGCGAGATCTACACCGACGTGACCGGGGTATTCTCGGCCGACCCGCGCGTCGTCTCGACCGCCCGGCGCCTCCCGAAGGTCTCCTTCGACGAGATGCTCGAGATGGCCGCCACCGGTGGCCGCGTGCTGATGCTGCGCTCGGTCGAGTTCGCCCGCCGGCACCAGGTGCCGCTGCACGTTCGTTCGAGTTTCACCTGGGAGCCAGGAACCTGGATCGTTGAGGAGGACCCCACCATGGAAGAAGCCGTCGTCTCGGCCGTGACCGACGACACCTCGGAGGCCAAGATCACCGTCGGGGGCGTCCCTGACCGGCCGGGCATCGCCGCCCACCTGTTCCGCGCGCTCGCGGACCGGTCGATCAACGTCGACATGATCGTCCAGAACACGGGCGCCAACGGGCTGACCGACATCTCCTTCACCGTCGTCAAGACCGACCTCGACGCCGCGCGCGACGCCTGCCTGACGGTCAAGGAGGAGATCGGCGCGGCCGAGGTCACGACCGACGACCAGATCGGCCGCGTGACGATCGTGGGCGCGGGGATGAAGTCGAGCCCGGGCATCACGGCGCTGATGTTCGAGACCCTCTCGGCCAACGGCATCAACATCGAGATGATCTCGACGAGCTCGATCCGCATCTCGTGCGTGGTGCGCGCCAACCGCGTGGCCGAGGCCGTCCGGCACCTGCACACCGCCTTCGGCCTCGACGCGGCCTAGCCCTAGACTTCGACCATGCGAGTAGCGATTGTCGGCGCCACCGGGCAGGTGGGAACGGTCATGCGCGCCATCGTGCGCGAACGCAATCTCCCCGTCGAGCAGATGCGGTTCTTCGGCTCGTCGCGCTCGGCGGGCACCACCCTGGACTGGAACGGGACGCCGATCGTCGTCGAGGACGCCGCCACGGCGGACTTCACCGGCGTCGACGTCGCGCTGATGTCGTCGGGGGCGACCGCCTCCAAGGCCCTCTCGCCGCGTATCGCCGCGGCCGGCGCCATCGTCATCGACAACTCCTCGGCCTGGCGGATGGACCCCGAGGTGCCCCTCGTCGTGCCCGAGGTCAACGCGCACGCGCTTGCCTCGATCCCCAAGGGCATCGTGGCGAACCCCAACTGCACCACGATGGCCGCGATGCCGGTCCTCAAGCCGCTGCACGTCGCCGCCGGGCTGGTCTCGCTCGTCGTGTCGACCTACCAGGCCGTGAGCGGCGCGGGCCGTGAGGGCGTCGACGAGCTCTACGCCCAGCTCGAGTCGACCCGCGACCGCGACGCGCGAGCGCTCACCTTCGACGGCTCAGCCCTGCCGCTCGGCGCCGGGGTCAAGTTCCCGGTGACCATCGCCCACAACGTCGTGCCGATGGCCGGCTCCTACGTGGCCGACGGCTCGCGCGAGACCGGCGAAGAGCAGAAGCTGCGCGACGAGAGTCGCAAGATCCTCGAGATCCCGGGCCTGCTCGTGGACGCCACGTGCGTGCGCGTCCCGGTCTTCACCGGGCACTCGTTGGCGATCACCGCGAGCTTTGAGCGCCCGATCGCCCCGGACGAGGCGATCGCCCTGCTCGAGGGCGCCCCGGGCGTCGTGCTCGAGGACGTGCCCACGCCGCGGCTCACCGCCGGGCGCGACCCGAGCTACGTGGGGCGCATCCGACGCGCCGAGACCGTGACGAACGGCCTGTCGCTCTTCGTCGCGGGCGACAACCTGCGCAAGGGCGCGGCGCTGAACGCGGTGCAGATCGCCGAGGCCTGGTTGGCCGCCTCGGTCTGATCAGTCGGCGCCGTCGCGGCCGACCTGTCGGCGCGCGAGGTTGACGCAGTGGTCGCCGAAGCGCTCGTAGAAGCGCGCGAGTAGCGAGACCTCGACCGCGACGGGCAGGGCCATCGAGCCCGACACCAGTTCGGCGGTCAGGGCCACGTGCAGCTCGTCGAGCTCGTCGTCGATGTCCTCGATGGTGCCCGTCGCCTCGAGCTTGCCGTCGATGACGACGTCGGTCGCCTCGCGCCAGATCGTCGAGGCGACCTCGCCCATGCGTTCGATGAGCCCGCGGCTGCGCGGGGACATCTCCACGCCGAGCCCGCGCGCCGCGCGGCGCGCGATGTGCTCGGCGAGGTCGCCGTTGCGCTCGACCTCGGGCAACACCCGCAGCAAGGTGAGCAGGGTCCGGCGCGTCTCGACCGACAATCCGTCGCTCTCGAGCAGCTGGGCCTCCACCGTGGCGACCATCTCGTTGACCAACGTATCGATCGCGTCGTCCTGCTCGACGACCCGCTTGGCCAGTTCGCGGTCGCCCGCGAGCAGCGAGTGGGTCGCCTCGGCCATCGCCTCGCCGACCAGCGCGAAGACGCGCACCACCGACTGGTGCATGGCCGGCGTCGCCGACGCCGGCACGATGGGGGCGGGGGTGCGGGGTGCGTGGCCGAATCGTCGATTCATCGGTCCAGGCTACCGCCGTGTCACCGTGCTTCCCTATGGTTGGGGCACGAGGAGGTGTCATGGTCGCGGTCGTGAGTGCGGTGGTCGGATTGGTGGTCGGGGTGCTCGCCGCCCTGGCGTGGACGCAGCGCCGGATCCAGTCGACCCGCGATGAGCTCGCCACGGCGCGCGCGACGCTCGCGGCGCGCGAGAGCGAGCTCGCGGGCGCCCGCGAGGCCGCCGAGCGCGAGCGACTCGACCACGACCGGGCGATGGCCGATTCCGAGTCCCAGTTCGAGAGCCTGTCGCGGCGCGTCCTCGCTCAGACCGTCGAGGCGTTCAACCAGTCCCAGGTCGACATCCAGCGCGAGCGCGACGCCCGGCTCGACACCACCCTCCAGCCGCTGCGCGAGGCGCTCGACGCCTACCAGCGAAACCTCAGCACCTTTGACAAGGAGCACGTCGGCGCGCTCGCCGCGGTGCGCCAGAGCGCGACCGAACTGCTCGAGTCCCAGCTGCGCACCCAGGCCGAGACCCAGCGACTCAACCAGCTGCTCGGGCGCTCGAGCCAGCGCGGGCACTGGGGCGAGGTCCAGCTGGCCAACGTCCTGCGCGCGTCGGGACTGGCCGAGGGGCTCGACTTCGAGATGCAGGTTTCGGCGGTGTCGGACGCGGGCCGGATGCGCCGACCCGACTGCGTGGTGACCCTGCCCAACGGGCGCGTTGCGATCGACGCGAAGTTCCCCTTCGACCGCTTCGAGGAGGCGGTGTCGGCGGCCGAGCCCGAGATCCGCGAGGCGCTCTATCGCGAGCACGCCCAGGCGCTGCGCGGCCACGTGAAGACCTTGCGCGAGAAGTCCTACTGGGAGGTCGTGGGCCCGTCGCCCGAGTTCGTCGTCTGCTTCGTGCCGAGTGACGCCGCGGTGACCGCCGCCTTCAGCGTGGACGCCGAGCTGCACGCCTACGCCACGCGCGAGCGCGTGCTGATCGCCGGCCCGACGAACCTGCTCGCGTTGCTCTGGTCGGTGCAGATGGTGCTGCGCCAGCACGAGGTGGCCGTGAACGCCGAGGAGATCCTGCGCGTGGCCGAGACCATCTACGACCGCATCCGCGTCGTCGCGGGTCCCATCGAGTCCGTCGGCAAGGCCCTCAACGACGCGACGCGCGCCTACAACAAGATGATCTCGTCGGTCGAGAGCCGCCTCATCCCCGCCGCGCGCTCGATGCGCCGCCTGCGCGTCGCGCCCTCGGCCAAGCCGGTCCCGGACCTGGCCGAGGTGACGACGCTGGCGGCTGGGCTCGACCCCGAGCGCTGGGGGATCGACCCGAGCGCGTCGCCCGACCTCGCGAGTCTCGAGGTCCTCGAGCTCGAGGGCGACGACCCCGAGTCGACCGAGTTCGAGACCGGGGACGAGGAGTCCTGACCGGCCGGGCTGTCCGGTCCAGTGAGTAAGTTGGAACGTCGTGGCCCGTACTCGCGCGCAGCGCCGTCGCTACCAGGTGCTGGTGAGTCTCGCCCTGGTCGCCACCGTGCTGGTGCTCGTCTTCGCCAACGACGTCACCCAGTCGGCGCGCCAGTCGCGCTCGCCGCGGCGCAGTGAGAACCGGACCTTCGGGGCCCTCGCCAACCGGCTGATCGTCGAGGAGAACGCCGACGACGCGCGCATCGTCTATCTCGTGCGCCACGGCTCGACGCTGAGCCGCTCGGTGCTGCTCGCCCGACTCGCCCAGATCGCCGAGCAGTTGCCGGGCTGGTCGGTGGACGCGCGACTGCTGCGCCGTCCGGCGATCGCCCACGGGCTCAACACGACCCTCGCCGAGATCGCCACCGAGCGGATCGCCGACTACCAGACCATCCTCGACACCATCGCCCAGGCCCTGCACCTGCCCTGGACGCCGACGGCGACCGTCGCCCAGTCCTGGGTGACCGCCCAGCAGTCGCTCGCCCAGAGCGCCGCGACCTGGTCGGTGGCGCGCTGGGGCCTCGTGCGCGAGCCGGGCCTCGTGCGCCTCGCCCCGCTCGCCACCGGGCTCGCCACGACACCCTTTCGCGCGCAGGTCGACGCGCTCGCCGTCGCGCCGGGGCTCGTCCTTACGCGCGGCATCGGGATCACCGCGGTCGCGGTGACGCCCGCGCCGCTGCCCGCGCCCGCCGGCCAGCTGGTGCTCGCGCCCGTGACGGCGGTCCACCTCGCCGTGACGGTGTCCAACGCCGCGGTCGACACCCAGCCCGTGAGCCTCACGGTCAGCGCGACCCCGACCGGTTCGCTCGGCACGCCCCAGCGTCAGGTGATGGCCGCGACCCTGGGCCCGCTCGGGTCCTACGGATTCGTCCTCAACGACCTCACGACGGTGCCGAGCGAGCGCTTCACGTTGCGCATCGAGCTCGGCGGCGCGCCGAGCGGCCGGGGGTGGCCGACGACGCGCACCTACCAGGTGACCATGGCGCCCTCGGGCAACGGCTGAGCCGAGGGTCGCTGGTCGGGCGACGATTTGACCCCCTGGGCGTTGACCTAATGTGATCGAGGGGCATTAAGGAAGTGAGGAACCGTGACCGAGTCAATTACTGTGACCGACAATCGGACGGGTGAAGTTCACGAGATCCCGATCAGCAACGGTGGCATCGCCGCCAAGGAGTTCCAGAAGGCGGTGCCGGGCGTCTGGTTCTTCGACCCCGGCTTCATGGCCACCGCCGCCGCCGAGTCGGCGATCACGTACCTCGACGGCGACGCGGGCATCCTGCGCTACCGCGGCTACCCGATCGAGCAGCTCGCGGAGAAGTCGACGTACCTCGAAGTCGCCTACCTGCTGAACTACGGCGAACTACCGACGGCCGAGCAGTTCGACGTCTGGAAGCGCGAGGTCACCTACCACACCTTCATCCACGAGAACGTGCGCAAGCGCTTCTTGGAGGGTTTCAACTACGACGCGCACCCGATGGGCATGCTGGTCTCGGCGGTCGCCGCCCTGTCCACCTACTACAAGGACGCGAAGCTCCTCTCGGACCCCGAGGTCCTGCACAAGCAGGTGGTTCGCCTGATCGCGAAGATGCCCACCCTCGCCGCGGCCGCCCACCGGTTCTCGGTCGGCATGCCCTTCGTCTACCCGGACAACGGGCTCGACTACACCCAGAACTTCCTGTCGATGATGTGGAAGGTCGCCGAGCCTCGCTACGAGGCCAACCCGATCCTCGCCCACGCGCTCGACGTGCTGTTCATCCTGCACGCGGACCACGAGCAGAACTGCGGCACGACCGCGATGCGCACGGTCGGCTCGTCCCACGGCGACCCCTACGTCGCCACGGCGGCGGCGACCGCGGCCCTCTACGGCCCGCGCCACGGCGGGGCCAACGAGGCCGTCTTGAAGATGCTGGCCAAGATCGGCAGCTACGAGAACATCCCGGCCTACATCGAGTCGGTCAAGCAGGGCAAGGTGATGCTCGAGGGCTTCGGTCACCGCGTCTACAAGAACTACGACCCACGCGCCAAGATCATCAAGCAGACCGCCGACTCGGTCTTCTCGGTCACCGGCCGCAACCCGCTGCTCGACATCGCGCTCAAGCTCGAGGAGATCGCGCTGCAGGATGACTACTTCATCTCGCGTCGCCTCTACCCGAACGTCGACTTCTACTCGGGCCTGATCTACCAGGCGATGGGATTCCCGATGGAGATGTTCACGGTGCTGTTCGCGATCCCGCGCACGTCGGGCTGGCTCGCGCACTTCCAGGAGCTGCTCGACCAGGACCTCAAGATCACCCGGCCGCGCCAGCTCTACATCGGGCCCGACGCGCGCGACTACGTGCCGATGACCCAGCGGGCCTAGGCCCCCAGCGCCTCGCGGATCTGCTCGGCGTGCACCTTCGGGTGGCGCGAGTAGGCCTCGAGCCAGTCGACCACGCTGAAGTGGCCGCGCGCGCTGTGCTCGCCGTAGCGCTCGAGGTCGGCCTCGTCGAGGCGCGCCAGGATGGCGAGGTTGTTCGTGCGCAGGCTCTCGATGGCGAGCAGGGATGGCGCCACCGGCAGCGACTCGTAGCCGAGCACCTCGGCGCGCGCCCAGGCGTCCTCGTCAAAGGCGAGCAGCGGCGCGCCCGCCGGCTCGGCGAGGAGCCGGCGCAGCCGACTGGTCGACTCGGCCTCGGCGTCGGCGAGGTGGTGGATGATCTGACGGGGTGACCAGCCGCCGGGCACGCGCTGGTCGAGCTGGGTGTCGGTAACGTCGCGCGCGACCGCGAGGAAGGTCGACGTCGCGTCGGCGTAGTCGGTGCGGTACTGGTTGAGGTCCATGGGCGGATCCTACGGGGTCGGTTGAGGCGCGTGCGCCGGGTCGATCACCCGGGTGAGGCCCTCTTGGACCATCGAGACGCACAGCTGGCCGGCCTGGTCAAAGAGGAACCCGCGTGCGAGGCCCCGGCCCCCGTGGGCGATCGGCGAGTCGGTGTCGTAGAGCAGCCACTCGTCGGCGCGCAGGTCGCGGTGGAACCACATGCAGTGGTCGAGGCTCGCGCCCATGAAGGTCCCGTCCATCCAGCTGATGTTGTGCGGTCCGAGGATCGCGTCAAAGAGGCTCATGTCGCTCGCGTAGGTCACGACGCAGGCGTGCAGCAGCGGGTCGTCGGGCAGCTCGCCGTCGGCGCGGATCCAGAGCCGTTGGCGCGGCTCGCGCGCGCGGCGCGGGCTCCAGGGCACCTCGCCGATGAAGCGCTGGTCGATGGGGTGGGGGCGCTTGAACCACTCGTCGACCTCGCCGAACTCGGCCTGGACCCGCTCGGCGAGCGGCGCGATGGTCTCGGGGCCGGGGACCTCGGGCATCGGGAACTGGTGCTCGAGGCTGACCTCGTCGGTGTGGAAGCTCGCCTGCATGTTGTAGATCGCGCGGCCGTGCTGGATGGCGACGACGCGCCGGGTCGTGAAGCTGCGGCCGTCGCGGATGCGGTCGACCTCATAGAGGATGGGCGCGGTCGGGTCACCGGGGCGCAGGAAGTACGAGTGCAGCGAGTGCACCCGGCCCCGCTCGACGGTCCGACCCGCCGCCATCAGCGCTTGTGCGGCGACCTGGCCCCCGAAGGTCCGCTGGCGCTCCTCCTTGGGGTGCTGGCCCCGGTAGGTGTTGACCTCGATGGTCTCGAGGTCGAGCAGCGTGAGCAGAAAGTCGAGGGCGTCGGACATGCCCCATTCTGGCACCGCCCGCGCCACGCCCCGGCGGGGCGCGGGCGGGTAGGCTGGTCCGGATGATCGAACGGTTGCGCGCCCTGTGGGCGTGGTCCAAGACCCACGAGGGGCGCAAGATCATCCGTTTCACGTCGGTCTCGGTCATCTCGACCGTGGTGTCCTTCACGTCGATCTCCGTGCTGTACGGCTTTCACATCGTCAAGGGCGTCATCTACGCGACGGTCTACGGAAACCTCATCGCCACCTTGCCGTCGTACTACCTGAACCGCACCTGGACCTGGGGCAAGCGCGGCCGGAGCCACTTCCGCACCGAGATCGTGCCGTTCTGGGCCATGTCGTTCCTCGGCATCGGGGTCTCCATGCTCGGCGCGAGCTGGGCCAAGGACGTGGTGAAGGACCACCACTGGGCCCACATCATCAACACCGGGATCGTGTCAGGGACGAACCTCGTGAGCTTCGGCCTCTTCTGGGTACTAAAGATGATGGTCTTCAACCGCATCTTCCACGACCACACCCTCGAGGAGATGGACGAGCACCTCACCGCCGAGGAGGCGCACCGCTAGTCGCGGAAGTTGGTGAACTGCAGGGGGACCGCGAGCTCGGCCTCCTTCAGGTGCGCGATCGCCGACTGGAGGTCGTCGCGCTGCTTGCCCGTGACGCGGACCTGATCGCCCTGGATCGAGGAGCTGAGGCTCTTGACGCCCATCTCCTTGACCAACTTGTTGATCTGCTTGCCGACGTCCTGGGAGATCCCGGCGCGCAGGGAGACCTTCTGGCGGGCCGAGCCGTGGCTCGCCTCCTCGACCTTGCCCGGGTCGAGGGTCTTCAAGGACACGTTGCGCTTGACGAGCTTCTCCTCGAGCAGCGAGTACAGCGCGCGCAGCCGGTCCTCGGTGCTGGCGCTCAGGGCGAGCTCCTTGTCGGAGAACTCGATGACCGCGTTGGTGTTCTTGAAGTCAAAGCGCGTACCGGCCTCGCGGTTGGCCTGGTCCACCGCGTTGCGTACCTCTTGGAGGTCGATCTCAGAGACGACGTCGAAACTCGGCATGGCCCCATCGTAGAAGACCCGCGGTGCGAGGCGACGACGGGGGTGGCGGTCTTGTAGGATGCTCGACGGGTCGGTGCCCGAGCGGCCAATGGGATCTGGCTGTAAACCAGACGGCTTTGCCTACGGGGGTTCAAATCCCTCCCGGCCCACCGCTGGCCGACCCCGCCTCTGGCGGGGTCGGCCATCAGCAGTTATCGCCGAACCGTTCGAGACCCAGAGAGGAGTGGCGTGCAGCGAATCCGGGCGTTGACCCAGCGAATCCGCCACCACTACGAACGCCTGGCGAGCGGCTTCGAATCGGGTGTCCAGGTGCTCGAGCGTCGCTACACACCCCTCGGTCGCTTCACGCCGGGCCCCTTCGAGGGCTGGTCGTTCCTCTGGCAGCCGGCCGCGCTGGGCCTGCTCGCGATGGTCCTGATCCTCGCGGGCGGCACGTTCACTAACTCACCTTTCAAGCTCAACATGGCCGGCACGTGGTTCTTTGGCGAGCCGTCGGTGAATCCGACGGGCATACCGAGCGAGACCAAGTCCCTGGTGGCGATCGTGCTCGTCTACGGCGGGCTGCTGCTCTTGATGCGGGTGTGGCTGCGCCTGGTCGAGGTGATGAAGATCCACCCCGGCTCGCCGACGCGGCGCCTGTGGATCATGCTCGTGCTCTGGAGCCTGCCGATGATCATCGCGCCGCCGATGTTCTCGCGTGACGTCTTCAGCTACGCGGCCCAGGGCGAGATGACGAGCCACCACCTGAGCCCCTACGTGCTCGGACCCTTCTCGCTCGGCTCGAGTCCCTACGTCAATCCCGTCGACCCGCTCTGGGGCAACGCCCCCGCCCCCTACGGCCCGCTCTTCTTGTTCCTCGACGGCAGCATCGCGCGCCTGACCGGTCACCACCAGCTCGCCACCGTCGTCGGGCTGCGGTTGCTCGAGGTCGTCGCCGTCGCCTTGATCGGGCTCGGGCTGGTCATGCTGGCGCGCGCGCTCGGGCGCGACCCGGGCGAGGCCTTCGTCTTGGGCGCGATGAACCCGCTCGTCCTGCTGACCCTGATCGGCGGGGCCCACAACGACGCGATCATGACCGGCCTGCTCGTCATCGGCATCGCCTTCGCCGTGCGAAAACAGCCCTGGTGGGCCCTCTTGTTCTGCTCGCTCGCCACCGCGATCAAGGCGCCGGCCGCGCTCGGGCTCGCCTACGTGGCCTGGACCTGGCTCGGGCCGACCGCCAAGATCAAGGAGCGCCTGATCCCCATCGCCAAGGCGACCTTCGTCGCGGCGGCGACCCTCGGGGTCTCGTCGTGGCTCGCCGGCTTTGGTTTCGGGTGGGTCCAGAACCTGCTCTCCAACGGCACCGTTCGCTCCTGGGCGGCGCCCGCGACGGCCCTGGGGATGGCCCTGGGCAACACCCTGCACGCCGTGGGCCTGCACGCGATCTCCACGACCACGGTGCTCTCGGGCACCCGAGCGCTGGGCCTGGGCGTCGCGGGGGCCTTCGCCCTCTGGCTGCTCTGGCGTGGCGAAGCGCGCGGCTGGGTCCGCTCGCTCGGGGTGTCGCTGCTGCTCGTGGTCGAGCTCGGCCCGGTCGTGCAGCCGTGGTACCTGGCCTGGGGCCTGGTGCTGCTCGCGGCGAGCTACCGCGGCCGCGAGCACTTCTGGCTGCTCGCCCTGACGATCACCGGGCCCTTCATCGGGCTGCCCGGCGGGCGCCAGCTGCTCTCGGGGCTCGTGCACGCCAACCCCCTGCTCATCGCGGCCGCGGTGGCGATCCTCGGGGGCGTGCTCGTGGCGCCGATGGGGCGCTGGACCCAGTGGTCCTGGCCCGAGGAGCGGGCCCTGGTCAGCTAGGACCGCGTCGGCATCACGTACTGGTACTCGACGACGTCGAGCCAGATCCCGTGCTTGCGCCCGACCTCGATCTCCGTTCCCACCAGGTTGAACCCGCACTTCTCGTGGAGCCGGATCGAGCCGTCGTTCTCCCCGACGATCCGCGCGATCAGCGAGTGGAAGCCCGACTCCTGGGCCAGCGCGATCAGCTCGCGCAACAAGAGCTCGCCCACCCCGCGCCCCCGCGCCCCGCGATGCACGTAGACCGAGTTCTCCACCGTCGTGAGGTAGGCCGGGCGCTCGCGAAAGGGCGAGACCAGGGCGAAGCCGATGATCCGGTCCCCGTCGGCGCCGAGTTCGCCCACCTCGTCCAGGTCGTTCACCGCCACCAGGCAGGGGTGCGTGGCGCGGTGCCGGCGAATCCAGGCGACCTGCTCGTCGTAGGTTCGCGCGACGAGGTCGAAGGTCACCGTGGTCTCGACGACCTCGGGGTTGTAGATGTTCATCAGCGCCGCCGCGTCACCCTCGTCGACCAGGCGGATACGCATGGAACCCAGGGTAGTGCGGGCCGGGTGGAAAGCGAGGGCCTCGGGGCACTACAATTCCCCTTCGCGTCGTTTACGGCGTGTCGCCCTCTTAGCTCAGTGGTAGAGCACTTCCATGGTAAGGAAGGGGTCGTCGGTTCAATCCCGACAGAGGGCTCGCCAGGCGGCGTAGCTCAGGTGGTTAGAGCACACGGCTCATAATCGTGGTGTCGCGGGTTCGACTCCCGCCGCCGCTACCAGGCACGGTTACCGGCAGTAGCAGAGGAAAGCGAGAAGGCGATGGCCAAGAACGAAAAGCGGGTGCAGGTGACCCTCGCCTGCGAGGACTGCAAGCGGCGCAACTACATCACGATGAAGAACAAGGTCAACGACCGCGAGCGCATCGAGATGAAGAAGTACTGCCGGTTCGAGCGGCGCCACACGCTGCACAAGGAAACCCGATAGGGACAGTCCCCGGGGTTGGTGGTAGGCTAGACACTCCTTGCGGCCCAGGGCCAAAGGGCAGTGGCTCAATTGGTAGAGCACCGGTCTCCAAAACCGGGGGTTGGGGGTTCGAGTCCCTCCTGCCCTGCTCGGAGATGCGTGAGAGCAGTACCAGATCAGTGAACGAGACGAGATGAACCGCGAACAGAAGCGCATGATGCAGCGACAGGGCCAGGTGGGCGCCGACGGCGCCGCGACCCGTCGCGCCACCTCGGCCCAGGACCTGCAGCGTCGCCGCGGCGAGCGGACCAAGCCCCGCCAGTTCATGCGCGAGGTGCGCGACGAGATGCGCCAGGTCGCCTGGCCCAAGCGCCCCGAGGTCATCAACTACACGACGATCGTCTTCTTCGTCCTGGTCTTCATGACCGCCCTCATCTTCGGGCTGGGCGCGGGCTTCTCCAAATTCGTCACGTTCTTCTTCCAGAAGTAGGCATCATGAGCGACATGTCCACGACCGAGCACGACGAGCACGACGCCGACGTCGAGGACGTCTTTGACGACGAGGTCGTCGACGCCATCGAGAGCGCCTTTGACCGTCCCGGCCGCTGGTACATCGTGCACACCTTCGCCGGCCACGAGCAGAAGGTCATCGGGGCGCTCAACAACATCATCAAGAGCCGCGAGCTCGGCGACAGCATCTACGAGATCTACCTGCCCGAAGAGGACGTCACCGAGTTCAAGGGCGGCAAGAAGGTCACCGTCTCCAAGCGCATGTTCCCGAGCTACGTGCTGATCCGCTGCGAGCCGGACCCCGAGATCTTCTACGTCATCGGCTCGACCCCCGGGGTCACCGGCTTCGTCGGCGCCGAGAAGACGCGTCCGACCGCGCTCACCCGTCGCGAGGTCGACAACATCATCCGCCCGCACGTCGAGGGCGCCGAGCCCGCCCAGAAGCGCCGCATGCCGAGCCACGAGTTCGAGGTGAACGACACCGTGCAGATCAAGACGGGCCCGTTCGCGACCTTCTCGGGCCACGTGGCCGAGATCAACGAGGACCAGCTCAAGGTCAAGGTGCTGGTCGACATCTTCGGCCGCGAGACTCCGGTGGAGCTCGACTTCACCCAGGTCACGAAGCTCTAGGACGTAAGGAGAACCACCATGGCGAAAAAGATCACCGCGATCGTCAAGATCCAGCTCGAGGCCGGCTCGGCGACGCCGGCGCCGCCCGTCGGCACCGCGCTCGGGCCCCACGGCATCCAGACGATGGAGTTCTGCAAGCAGTACAACGCGGCCACCGAGTCGATGCGCGGCACCACCATCCCGGTGGACATCACCATCTACGAGGACCGGTCCTTCACCTTCGTGCTGAAGACCCCGCCGACGCCGGTGCTGCTGCGCCAGGCCGCGGGCGTCGCCAAGGGAGCCCGCACGGCCGGTCGTGAGACCGTCGCGTCGGTCACCATGGACCAGGTCGAGGAGATCGCCAAGACCAAGCTCAAGGACCTCAACACCGACGACCTCGAGATGGCCAAGCTGCAGGTGGCGGGCACGGCCCGCTCCATGGGCATCGCGGTGGCGGGCTAGGAGAGAGAACAGTGAAGCACGGCAAAAAGTACACGAACGCCCTGGCCCAGGTCGACCGCGAGTCCCTCGTCGGCGTGACCGAGGCCATCGAAAAGGTCAAGGCCCTCGCCACGGCGAAGTTCGACGAGACCGTCGAGATCGCGGTGCGCCTCGGGGTCGACCCGCGTCGCGCCGAGCAGATCGTGCGCGGCACGCTCTCGCTGCCCGCGGGCACCGGCAAGACGAACCGCATCGTGGTCTTCGCCGCCGGCGAGGCCGCCCAGGCCGCGCGTGAGGCGGGCGCCGACGAGGTCGGCGCCGACGACCTGGTCGCCAAGGTGGCCGGTGGCTTCCTCGACTTCGACGTCGCGATCGCCACGCCGGACCTCATGGGCAAGGTCGGCGGGCTGGGCCGCGTGCTCGGACCGCGCGGGCTCATGCCCAACCCCAAGACCGGCACGGTCACCATGGACGTCGCGCGCGCCGTCGGCGAGTTCAAGGGCGGGCGCGTCGAGTACCGCACCGACAAGATCGGCAACGTCCAGCTGCGCGTGGGCAAGGTCAGCTTCGCGACCGCGGATCTCGTGCGCAACGTGCACGCGGTCCTGGACGAGCTCGTTCGCGCCAAGCCGTCGAGCTCCAAGGGCCGCTACCTGCTGAGCGTCACGGTCAGCTCGACGATGGGGCCCGGGGTCAAGATCGACCCGGCGCGCGCCCGCGACGTCGAAGAGACCCTCACCAGCGCCACCGCCTAGCTTTTGCGGCGGTGGGCGTCGACCCACTAGCATGACAAGCCTGCGCCCTCGGGCGCGACAGTCGTATCAGAACGCCGAAGACATCCGGTGGGGGAGACCCCTCAAGGGACCGTAGGTCCGCCTGACGAGGAGTTCGAGCGGGGCTCTCGCCCTCTCGGATGTCTTGGCCCGCACCGGGCGGCATCCGGCAGAGGAGCACCATGAGCAAGATTCGTCCCGAGAAGGTCGCCACCGTCGACGAGGTCTCCTCGCGTGTCGCGTCGACCACGACGGCCGTGGTCACCGAGTACCGCGGCCTGACCGTCGCGCAGATCTCGACCCTGCGCCGCAGCCTGCGCGCGCTCGGCGCCGACTACAAGGTCTTCAAGAACACCCTCGTGCGCCGCGCGATCCTGGGCACCCCCGTCGAGCCGATGGGCGCCTTCCTCGAGGGCCCCACCGCCATCGCCTTCGTCGACGGCGACGTCTCGGCGGTCGCCAAGGCCCTGCGCGACTTCACCAAGGGCGCGCCCGCGCTGGTGGTGAAGGGCGGCGTGCTCGACGGCCACGCCCTCTCCGCCAAGGACCTGACGGCCCTCGCGGACCTGCCGAGCCGCGACGTGCTGCTCGCCCAGTTGGCGGGACTGCTCGCCTCGCCGATGCGCACCATGGCCGGCCTCATCAAGGCCGTCCCGCAGAACCTCGCCTACGGCCTCGCGGCCCTCATCGACGCCAAGGGTGGCTCCGCCACCGCGTCGGTCGAGTCGCCGGCCACCGAGACTCCGGCCGGGGTCGAGGACGCCGCACCCGCGGCGAGCGACGACGCCGCGGCACCCGTCGCGGAGGTCGCGGAGGAGGCGGCGGCTAGCGCCGACGCCGAGCCCGAAACCCCCGAGGCGCCCGCAGTGGACGCCGCGAACGAAGAACCGGCCGAATAACAACCACGACGAAGTAGAGAGAAGGAGACATCATGGCTGCAACCCTGACCAAGGAGCAGATCCTCGACGGAATCGCCGGGCTCACGGTGATCGAGCTGAGCGAGCTGCTGAAGGAATTCGAAGAGAAGTTCGGCGTCACCGCCGCGGCGCCCGTTGCGGTCGCCGCGCCGGCTGCGGCCGGCGGCGGCGCGGCTGACGAGGCCGCCGAGGAGAAGAGCGACTTCGACGTCATCCTCGTGAGCGGTGGCGAGAAGAAGATTCAGGTCATCAAGGAAGTCCGCTCGCTGACCAACCTCGGCCTCAAGGAAGCCAAGGACCTCGTGGACGGCGCCCCCAAGCCCGTCCTGGAGAAGGTCTCCAAGGCCGACGCGGAGAAGGCCAAGGCTGCCCTCGAGGGCGCCGGCGCCACCGTCGAACTCAAGTAATCAGGGGATTTACGACGCGAGCCCGGCCGATTCGTTCGGCCGGGCTCGCGTCGCTCCCGCGGTACTTGACCGCGCGAGCGAAGTTGCCTATCGTGGCCGCAACCGCCTAGCGGCCGCGTACCCTCCTGGGGGCGCTACTTGCGCGTCGCCCGCTCCAGGGACTAGAGTCGAAAGACCGTGCCCCTGCGTCTCTCTTCGTCGTCCCCTGTTGTCGTCGTCGCTGCTGCGCGCGCACGCTGCCTGGTTCACCCACCCACGACACGGAGGATTGACCGTTGACGTCTCGGTCCATTAGCCCGGAACGCTTTAACTTCTCAGCGCTGGGTGAAGCGTATCCGCTGCCCAACCTGTTGGAGATCCAGCGCGACAGTTTCGATCTGTTCATGCGTCAGGGACTGCGCGAGGCCTTCGCGGCCATCTCGCCGATCACTGACTTCACCGGGCGGCTCAGCCTCGAGCTCGAGTTCGACCCCGACGACGCGGACCTGAAGAGCCCGCCGAAGTTCACGGTGGAGGAGTGCCGCCAGCGTGCGACGACCTTCAGCCAGCCGATCTTCGTGCGCGCGCGCTTCCTCAACTCCGAGACCGGTGAGATCAAGGAGCAGACGGTCTTCATGGGGGACTTCCCCATCATGACCGAGCAGGGCACCTTCATCATCAACGGCACCGAGCGCGTCGTGGTCAGCCAGCTCGTCCGCTCGCCCGGCGTGCTCTTCCAGCCGGGCAAGGACGAGAAGGTCGCCTTCGAGGGCACCATCCACCCGAGCCGCGGCGAGTGGCTCCAGGTCGACCTCGAGGAGAAGAAGAACAAGTCGGCCAACGCCGGCGCGCGCATCGCGCGCAAGCGCCGCGTGTCGATCTTCACCCTGCTGCGGGCCCTGGACACCGCGATCGACGAGTCGTTCTTCGAGAAGTTCGTCGCGCACTTCGAGTTCCTCGAGGACCAGTACCACGCGGACTGGAAGAAGGCGCACGTCGAGATCGCGCGCCACATGGACAAGTACAACATCGAGGACAGCCCCGAGGGCTTCCAGCGCGCCAGCCAGGAGACCGCCTGGCTCGAGATCTACCGCCGCGCCCGTCCGGGCGAGGTCCAGACCGTCGAGGCCGCCCGCCAGTACTTCGAGGGCGCCTTCTTCTCGGACAAGCGCTACGACCTGTCGCGCGTGGGCCGCTACAAGCTCGACCGCAAGCTCGGCGACGAGGTGGCCAAGAACGTCGAGCTCTTCGGCGACCTGCTCGAGCGCCCGAACCCGGAGCTGCACGTGCTCGCCAAGGCCGAGGTGCTCGCCACGGCGACCTACCTGCTCAACCTGGCGCGCGACCGCACCGCCAAGGAGACGACCTACCACATCGACGACCAGGACCACTTCGCGAACCGCCGCATCCGCAGCGTCGGCGAGCTGATCCAGAACGCCCTGCGCACGGGTCTGTCGCGCATGGAGCGCGTCGTGCGCGAGCGCATGAACACCCAGGACGTCGAGGCCATCGCACCCCAGACGCTCATCAACATCCGTCCCGTGATGTCGGCGATCAAGGAGTTCTTCGCGACCTCCCAGCTCAGCCAGTTCATGGACCAGAACAACCCGCTGTCGGGCCTGACCCACAAGCGCCGCCTCTCGGCGCTCGGGCCGGGCGGTCTGAGCCGTGAGCGCGCCGGCCTCGAGGTGCGCGACGTGCACTCCTCGCACTACGGCCGCATGTGCCCCATCGAGACGCCCGAAGGCCCCAACGTCGGTCTGATCGGCTACCTCGCCAACTACGCGCGCATCAACGAGTACGGCTTCATCGAGACGCCCTACCGCGTCGTCGAGGGCGGTCGGGTCACTGGCGAGGTGCGCTACTTCACCGCCGACGAGGAGGAGCGCTTCGTCATCGCCCAGGCCAACACCGAGCTCGACGAGGCTGGCCACCTGGTGGCCGACCGCGTGCTCGTGCGCCGCGGGCCCGTGGGCACCGGCGTGCGCGTGGGCTCGTCCAACCGCTCGTCCTCCACGACCTCCGAGATCGACTTCGTCAAGCCCGACGAGGTCGAGCTGATGGACGTCTCGACCCGCCAGGTCATCTCGGTGGCGACGTCGCTCATCCCCTTCGTCGAGCACGACGACGCCCAGCGCGCGCTGATGGGCGCGAACATGCAGAAGCAGGCCGTGCCGCTGGTGATGCCCGAGGCACCCTTCGTGGGCACCGGCATGGAGGCGCGCGCGGCCCTGGACTCGGGTGACGTGCTCATCGCCGAGGGTGAGGGCGTCGTGCGCTCGGTCTCGGGCGACCGCATCGTCGTCGAGTACGAGAAGCACGTGACCGACCGCTACGGCAACACCCTGGGCAAGAAGCAGTACAACCTCAACAAGTTCCGCCGCTCGAACCAGGACACCTCGATCAACCAGAAGCCGTTGGTCTTCGGTGGCGAGTCCGTCAAGGCCGGTGACCTGCTCGCTGACGGCACCTCCACGAGCCACGGCGAGCTCGCGCTCGGCAAGAACCTGCTCGTGGCCTACATGCCCTGGGAGGGCTACAACTACGAGGACGCGATCATCCTGAGCGAGCGCCTCGTGCGCGACGACGTGCTGACCTCGATCCACGTGAAGGAGTACGAGATCGACGCGCGCGACACCAAGCTCGGCGCCGAGGAGATCACCCGGGACATCCCGAACCTGCCCGACGACATCCTCGCGGACCTCGACGACCGCGGCATCGTGCGCATCGGCGCCGAGGTCGAGCCCGGCGACATCCTGGTGGGCAAGGTCACCCCGAAGGGCGAGACCGAGCAGAGCCCCGAGGAGCGACTGCTTCGCGCCATCTTCGGCGAGAAGGCCCGCGAGGTGCGCGACACCTCGCTGAAGGTCCCCCACGGCGAGTCCGGCAAGGTCATCGACGTCAAGGTCTACAGCCGCGACGAGGACCACGAGATGCAGCCCGGCGTCAACCAACTCGTCAAGGTCTACGTCGCCCAGAAGCGCAAGATCTCCGAGGGCGACAAGCTCGCCGGCCGTCACGGCAACAAGGGCGTCATCTCCAAGGTCCTGCCCGAAGAGGACATGCCGTTCCTCGAGGACGGCACCCCGATCGACATCATCCTGTCGCCACTTGGCGTGCCGAGCCGCATGAACGTCGGCCAGGTCCTCGAGAGCCACCTCGGCTACGCGGCGCGCCACGGCTGGGCCGGCATCGAGGTCAACCCCGCCGTGGGCACCTCGGGCCACGACGACCAGCACGACCCCGCCGCCCGCCCGTACCGCAAGACCCGTCCACGCACTGAGCCGGCCGTCTACGTGGCGACCCCGTCCTTTGACGGCGCCCACTGGGACGAGCGCGACCGCGCCAAGGACAAGCCGACGATCCAGGAGACCTTCGCGACTCTCAACGTCGACGGCGCGCACGGTCAGCGCCTGCTGGCGGGGGACAACGACGGCAAGGTCACCCTCTTCAACGGCCGCACCGGCGAGGCCTACGACAACCCGATCTCGGTCGGCTACGCGTACATCTTGAAGCTCGCCCACATGGTCGACGACAAGATCCACGCCCGCTCGACGGGTCCGTACTCGATGATCACGGCCCAGCCCCTCGGTGGCAAGGCCCAGTTCGGTGGCCAGCGCTTCGGTGAGATGGAGGTGTGGGCGCTGGAGGCCTACGGCGCCGCCTACGCCCTCCAGGAGCTGCTCACCGTCAAGAGCGACGACATGAAGGGCCGCGAGCGCGCCTACGAGTCGATCGTCAAGGGTCAGAACCTGCCCGAGCCGGGCATCCCCGAGTCCTTCAAGGTCTTGATCAAGGAGATGCAGTCGCTGTGCCTCAACGTCGAGGTGCGTGACAAGGTCGGCGCGCACGTCGACCTGGCCGACACCGAGGAGGACTTCTTCTCGGTGACCCGCGAACTCGGCATCGACATCAGTCGACCCGAGCGCGGCAGTGACGAAGAAGATGCCCGCCGTGCCGCCGAAAGGAAGTTGTCGTGAGTCCCCTCGACGTAAACCAGTTCAACGAGCTCTCCATCGGGCTCGCCACCGCACAGAACATCCGCAGCTGGTCCTCGGGCGAGGTGAAGAAGCCCGAGACGATCAACTACCGGACGCTGCGTCCCGAGAAGGACGGGCTCTTCTGCGAGAAGATCTTCGGGCCCCAGAAGGCCTGGGAGTGCGCCTGTGGTAAGTACAAGCGGGTCCGCTTCAAGGGGATCGTCTGCGAGCGCTGTGGCGTCGAGGTCACCAGTGACAAGGTGCGCCGCGAGCGCATGGGTCACATCGCGCTGTCGGCGCCGGTGGTGCACATCTGGTACCTGCGCGGCACCCGCTCGTGGCTGGCCTACCTGCTCATGGGCACCGCCCCCAAGGAGGAGCTGAAGGCCAAGCAGCTCGAGAAGGTCATCTACTTCGCGGCCCACATGGTCACCTACGTGGACGTCGACCGGCGCCACGAGGACCTGGCCGACCTGCGCCAGGGACTCGCCGACGAGCTGCTCGAGATCGACGAGCGCGAGGCGACCGCCATCGAGAACAAGCTGCGTGACATCGAGTCGCGCGCCGAGAAGCTCGAGTCCGACGGCGCGAAGGACTCCGAGCTGCGCGCGCTGCAGCGCGGCACCGAGAAGGAGCTCGACGCGGTGCGCACGCGCTTCGCCGAGGAGCGCGAGCTCGCCCGCCAGTCCTTTGACACCTTCGAGGGCCTGCACTCGCGCCAGATCATCGAGGACGAGGTGCTCTACCGCGAGATGGAGTTCCGCTACGGCGAGTACTTCGACGGCGGCATGGGCGCCGACGCGATCCTCCAGCTGATCGACCGGATGGACCTGGACGAGGAAGAGCGCGTCATGCGCGAGATGATCGACGCGAAGGACGGCCGCAAGCCGCTCAGCGCGCAGCGTCACGCCAAATTCCTCAAGCGCCTCGCCATCGTGCAGTCCTTCAACCGCCGCGACGACCAGGGCCGGCGCCTGAACGACCCGCGCGCCATGATCCTCGAGGCCGTGCCAGTCATCCCGCCGGACCTGCGCCCGATGGTCCAGCTCGACGGTGGCCGCTTCGCCACGAGCGACCTCAACGACCTCTACCGGCGCGTCATCAACCGCAACAACCGACTCAAGCGGCTGCTCGACCTCGGCGCGCCCGACATCATCGTCAACAACGAGAAGCGCATGCTCCAAGAGGCCGTGGACGCCCTGTTCGACAACGGACGGCGCGGTCGCCCGGTCGCCGGCCAGAGCGGCCGACCACTGAAGAGCCTCTCGGACATGCTGAAGGGCAAGCAGGGCCGGTTCCGCCAGAACCTGCTCGGCAAGCGCGTCGACTACTCGGGCCGCTCGGTCATCGTGGTCGGCCCCCAGCTCAAGCTGCACCAGTGCGGCCTGCCCAAGATGATGGCCCTGGAGCTCTTCAAGCCCTTCGTCATGAAGCGGCTGATCGAGACCCAGGTCGCCCAGAACATCAAGAGCGCCAAGCGCATGGTCGAGCGTCGCAAGACGGTCGTCTGGGACGTGCTCGAAGAGGTCATCCGCGAGCACCCGGTGCTGCTCAACCGCGCGCCCACGCTGCACCGACTGGGCATCCAGGCCTTCGAGCCGGTGCTCGTGGACGGCAAGGCGATCCAGATTCACCCGCTCGTCTGCAAGGCCTTCAACGCGGACTTCGACGGCGACCAGATGGCCGTGCACGTGCCGCTGTCGGCCGAGGCCCAGGCCGAGGCGCGGATCCTGATGCTGTCGACGAACAACATCTTCACGCCCGCCACCGGGCGCCCGATCACCGAGCCCTCCCAGGACATGGTGTTCGGCGCCTACTACCTGACGCTGCCCTTTGACGCCGAGGTGGAGCACCCGCGGGTCTTCCGCCACGTCTTTGAGATCGAGAACGCGCTGGCCGACCGCCAGATCGGGCTGCGCACGCCGATCGAGATCCGGCCCGTGGCCGAGTCCTCGATCGACCGGCGCCTCGAGGCGGCGGGCGTCGAGGCGGGCGGCTCGAGCCGCTCGCTCGTGACGACCGCCGGCCGCGTCTTCTTCAACGAGGCGCTGCCGGGGGGCTTTCGCTACGTGAACGAGCTGATCGGCAAGAACGCCCGCTCGATCGGCACGATCATCGAGGAGATCTCGGGCGGCTACAACCGCCAGGTGGTCGCCGAGTCGCTCGACGCCATCAAGTCCCTGGGCTTTCGCTTCGCGACCCAGTCCGGGCTCACGATCTCGATCGACGACGTCGTCACGACCGACGAGAAGGCCGCGATCCTCAACAAGTACGAGGAGCAGGCCGCCAAGGTCGAGACCAACTACCGCCGGGGCGTCATCGTCGACGACGAGCGCCGCCAGCAGGAGATCGAGATCTGGACGAACGCCAACAAGGAGGTCGGTGACGCCACCGACCGCGCCATGAACGCGATCGCCGACAACCCGATCCGCATGATGGTGGACTCGGGCGCGCGAGGCAACAGCCAGCAGATCCGCCAGATCGCCGCGATGAAGGGCCTCGTGTCCAACCCGCGCGGTGAGATGATCCCCCGACCGATCAAGTCCTCGTTCCGCGAGGGCCTCTCGGTCCTGGAGTACTTCATCTCCACCCACGGCACCCGCAAGGGCCTCGGTGACACGGCGCTTCGCACGGCGGACTCGGGCTACCTGACCCGCCGGCTCGTGGACGTTGCCCAGGAGCTCATCATCAAGGAGTTCGACTGCGGCACCGCCCGAGGCATGTGGATCGAGCACGTCGCGCCCGACACCCGCGCCCAGCGCGCCCACCTGGAGACCAAGCTCTGGGGCCGCGTGGTCGCCGAGGACGTCACCCTGTCCGACGGCTCGGTCGTCGAGGCCGGCACGATGCTGATGATGGACGACGTCGAGCGCCTGCGCGACGACGAGGCCGTCACGCGCGTGCGCGTGCGCACCACGCTCACCTGTGACGCCGTCCAGGGGGTCTGTGCCGCGTGCTACGGGCTCTCGCTCGCCACGCACCAGCTCGTCGAGCTCGGCGAGGCCGTCGGGGTCATCGCCGCGCAGTCCATCGGCGAGCCCGGGACCCAGCTGACGATGCGCACCTTCCACTCCGGTGGTGTGACCGAGAGCGACATCACCCACGGCCTGCCGCGCGTCGTGGAGCTCTTCGAGGCCCG
The DNA here is from genome assembly GCA_021818025.1 of Actinomycetes bacterium. Classification (GTDB taxonomy): domain Bacteria; phylum Actinomycetota; class Acidimicrobiia; order Acidimicrobiales; family RAAP-2; genus RAAP-2. The sequence continues at coordinate 41,387 of JAKAFH010000005.1, forward strand.
CACCCCCAAGGGCGCGGCCAAGGTGGCCGAGCACTCGGGCGTCGTGCGCGTCGAGCTGATCGGCCGCGAGCGCAAGGTCACCGTCGTCGGCAACGACGGCGAGGTCCAAGAGGAGTCGGTCTCGATCGCCCGGCACCTGCTCGTCGAGGACGGCCAGGAGGTCGAGGTCGGCACGCCGCTGCACGACGGGCCGCTCGACCCCAAGCTGATGATGAAGTTCCGCGGCACCCGCGAGACCCAGCAGTACCTCGTCGAAGAGGTCCAGAACGTCTACCGCGACCAGGGTGTGTCGATCCACGACAAGCACATCGAGCTGATCGTGCGCCAGATGACCCGCCGCGTGCAGATCGTCGACGCCGGCGACTCGCCGTGGCTGCCCGGCGCGATGGTGGACGTGAAGCTGTTCAACGACACCAACGACGACCTCGAGGGCAACGCCAAGGAGGTCGCCGACGGGCGCGCCCAGCTGATGGGGATCACCAAGGCCTCGCTCGCGACGGACTCGTGGCTCTCGGCCGCCTCCTTCCAGGAGACGACCCGGGTGCTCACCGAGGCCGCCATCGAGGGCAAGCGCGATCACCTGGTCGGGCTGAAGGAGAACATCATCATCGGCAAGCTGATCCCGGCCGGGTCGGGCCTGGGCTACTACGAGCGCGCGAACCTGCGCCTCGAGATGCCCGACGCCGAACTGCTCCCGTCGTGGGTCCAGAAGACCGACGACGAGATGGACCTGGCCAGCCTGCTCGGGGAGACCTACGAGGACAGCTTCAACGCCGACCTCGCGGCCTTCCAGAACATCGGCGCCAACTACGACGAGTCGGCGCTGCCCGAACAGGACGCACCGAACCCCGAGGACCAGCTAGGCGGCTCCGAGGCGATCTAGGCGGTTTGCCGACGACGCCCCCCGTGTCGTAGAATTGACAGTCCGCGTGCTGACGTTGTCTGCACGCCCCGAAGCGAAGTACATCGAGAAGAGGTTTCGCGTGCCCACCATCGCGCAACTGGTCCGCAAGGGCCGGCAGGACAAAGTATCCAAGACCAAGACGCCAGCGCTGAAGGGCGCGCCCCAGCGTCGCGGCGTGTGCACCCGCGTGCACACGGTCACGCCTAAGAAGCCGAACTCGGCGTTGCGCAAGGTGGCTCGTGTCCGTCTCACCTCGGGGGTCGAGGTCACGGCCTACATCCCCGGCGTCGGCCACAACCTCCAGGAGCACTCGATCGTGCTCGTGCGCGGCGGTCGTGTGAAGGACCTCCCGGGTGTGCGCTACAAGATCATCCGCGGCGCCCTGGACACCTCGGGCGTGCGCGACCGCAAGCAGGCCCGTAGCCGCTACGGCGCCAAGAAGGAGAGCTGATGCCTCGCAAAGGACCCGCGGAGCGCCGTGAACTGGTGCCGGACCCGATCTACAAGTCGGTCCTGGTCACCCAGGTGACCAACAAGATCCTGGAGCGCGGCAAGCGCACCATCGCCGAGCGCATCGTCTACAGCGCCCTCGAGACCGTCGAGCAGAAGGCCGGCGGGGACCCCGTCGCGACCCTGAAGCGGGCCCTGGAGAACGTGCGCCCCGAGCTCGAGGTGCGCAGCCGGCGCGTCGGCGGCACGACCTACCAGGTCCCCGTCGAGGTTCGCCCGCGCCGCGCGACGACCCTCGCCATCCGCTGGCTGACCGACTTCGCCAAGAAGCGCCGTGAGAAGACCATGGCCGAGCGCCTGGCCAACGAGATCATCGACGCCGCCAACGGCGTCGGCGCGGCCGTCAAGCGCCGCGAGGACATGGCCAAGATGGCCGAGTCCAACAAGGCCTTCGCGCACTACCGCTGGTAACGAGAGAGAAAACCCGATCACTATGACCGCACGTGAAATCCCCCTGGACAAGGTCCGCAACATCGGCATCATGGCGCACATCGACGCCGGTAAGACCACGACGACCGAGCGCATCCTGTTCTACACGGGCAAGAACTACAAGATCGGCGAGGTCCACGAGGGCGCGGCGACCATGGACTGGATGGTCCAGGAGCAAGAGCGCGGCATCACCATCACCTCGGCCGCGACCACGTGCCACTGGAACGGTCACCGGATCAACATCATCGACACCCCCGGCCACGTCGACTTCACGGTCGAGGTCGAGCGCTCGCTGCGCGTGCTCGACGGCGCCGTCGCGGTCTTTGACGCGGTGGCGGGCGTCGAGCCCCAGACCGAGACGGTCTGGCGCCAGGCCAACAAGTACCACGTGCCACGCATCTGCTTCGTGAACAAGATGGACCGCATCGGCGCGGACTTCTTCCGCTGCGTCGACATGATCGCCGACCGCCTGGACTGCGTGCCCGCGGTCATCCAGCTGCCCATCGGCGCCGAGTCGAACTACGAGGGCATCGTCGACCTGACGACGATGAAGGCCCTGGTCTGGCGCGACGAGGACCGCGGTGAGAACTACGACGAGGTCGAGATCCCCGAGGCGCTGCGCGCCCAGGCCGAGCAGTACCACACGGCGCTGCTGGACGTGCTGACGACCTTTGACGACGAGCTCATGGAGAAGGTGCTCGGCGAGGAGGAGATCACCCCCGCCGACATCCGCCGCGCGCTTCGCGTGGGCACCCTCGAGAACCACTGCGTGCCGATCCTCAATGGCACCGCCTTCAAGAACAAGGGCGTCCAGCCCATGCTCGACGCGGTCGTGGACTACCTGCCCTCGCCGGTGGACCTGCCCCCGACCCAGGGGACCAAGCCCGGCAAGGACGAGGTCGTCGAGCGCAAGCCGAGCGACGACGAGCCCTTCTCGGCGCTGGCCTTCAAGATCATGACCGACCCCTACGTGGGCAAGCTGACCTACCTGCGCGTCTACTCGGGCACCCTCGAGAAGGGCGAGACGGTCGTCAACACCACCAAGGGCATGAAGAAGGAGCGTCTCGGACGCCTGCTCTTGATGCACGCGAACAACCGCGAGGACCTCGACACCATCCGCACCGGCGACATCGTCGC
>JAKAFH010000070.1 GCA_021818025.1 Actinomycetes bacterium
TGGGTACTGACGAGGGCACTGGCGACCGGCGTCGTGTACACCATCGTCATCGGGGCCTTCGGTGCGTTGCACTCGTGGTCGAGCCTCGCGCTGCCGCTCGTCGGCGGGCTGATCACGCTGGCCTTCGCCGCACCTTTGACCGCGTACGCCGCCACGGTCCAGACCGACGCGTCGTTCATCACGATCTACCGGTTCGCGATCGTCCCGATGTTCCTCTTCTCGGCGACCTTCTACCCCGTGACCGCTTACCCCGGGTACCTGCGGCCCGTGGTGCAGTTCGTGCCGCTCTATCACGGGGTCGCGCTCGCGCGCTCGGCGGCCTTCGGCCAGTGGCCGGTACTGCCCACCATCGGACACGTGACCGTGCTCAGCGTGATGGCGGTGGCGGGCGTTCTCTGGGGCCGGCGCGCCATGCGGCGCCGGCTGGTCGACTAGTGCTCACCCGGACGCTGCCTCGATTCGGCTCGCGCCGGGCGGTGCACGTCTTCGAGCGGAACTTCACGGTCTACCGGTCCCAGTGGATCATGCTGCTCTCGGGGTTCTTCGAGCCGCTCTTCTATCTGCTCAGCATCGGCATCGGGCTCAACCGGCTCGTCGGACCGCTGCCCGAAGGCGGTCACCTCGTGAGCTACGCGGCCTTCGTCGCCCCGGGCATGCTCGCGACCTCGGCGATGAACGGTGCGATGATCGACACGATCTTCAACACGTTCTTCCGGCTGAAGATCTCCCACTCCTACGACTCGATACTCGCCACGCCCCTCGACGTGACCGACATCGCGCTGGGCGAGGTCTGGTGGGCCCTGGCACGGGCCAGCGCCTACGCCGCCTCGTTCATTCTCTGCATGGCGCTGCTCGGCGACGCGGGCAGCGTCTGGGTCATCCTCTGCTGGCCGGCGGCGATCTTGACGGGCCTCGCCTTCAGCGCGGTCGGGCTGGCCGCGTGCACCTACGTACGCTCCTGGCAGGACTTCGACCTCGTCGTGCTCGTACAGCTGCCGCTCTTCCTCTTCTCGGCGACGTTCTTTCCGATCTCGCTCTACCCGCACTGGCTCGGCGCCATCGTCGCGGTCTCGCCGCTCTACCAATCCGCGGCTCTCTTGCGTGGTCTATCCCTTGGCGCCTTCCACTGGGTGATGCTCGGCCGCGTGGCCTACCTCGTCGCGCTCTCACTCGCGGGACTGCGCGTAGCCGCCAATCGCTTTCGCCGCATCCTCACTCCCTGAGACCGGAGATGGGCACATCTCGCACGCCAGTGTTCACAACTCGCTGCAACGAACTCGTGATGCGTTAGCCACAACCCAGGTCGGTGTCGTAGGTCGTTCCCTGGTAGGTCGCGGTGCCCGTTTGGGCGACGAGCACTGGCGCATCTAGCGGGGACGAGCCGCCAGTAAGGGTGAAACCCGTGGTCGTCGAGGAACACGTGCTCAACCCCGCCTGCCAGTCGCCGCTCACACCCGAAACGACGAAGTCCGTCCCGGTGATCGAGGCCCACATCGAGGGCGTCGAATAGATCCCGACCGGGATGGTGGTAGTGGTCGTCAACTCCGTGACCATCCCGGTGATCGTGGCCTGGTTGAGCGCCGTGTTCGTCGACCAGCTGTTGCCGGTCTCGACGTCGGCCCACCACATCGCTGGGCTTCCCGGCACGACACTTAACGCCCAATCGGCCTCGCTGCAGCCGATCGCCCACGCGGCCTGCAAGGCCGACAGGGTGTGCCCCGATGCGCCGGTTGGCGTGTAGCCCGCCGCCGAGGCCTTGCAGTTCGCGGTGTCGGACTTGGCGTAGGCAAGGGCGTAGCCCGTGTTGAAGTACAGCGACTTCGAGAGAGTTCCGGCGTTCTCCCACTGCCTCGCCGCGTACTGGTTCGTCGTGAACGGCCGCCCGTGGGTGACACCGATGATCGCGAAGCTCATGCCCGACGGTGGCGAGAAGTTGCCCTGCGGGTACGAGGCGTCGTAGCCACTGCCTGAATACGTATAGGTGGCCGCTCCGGCACCCGGCGCCAACGGTACGACGCCCGCCGTCGCGACCAACGCCGCGACTGCGCCGATCCTCATCGCTCGTGCAGATAGCCGACTGCCTGATGTCATGTTGCTCCCCATGAACTCGACGCCGCCCTCACGGACTCCTACGACGTCTGGGTCGTCGTAGTGGGCCCCTCGGCGCAGGGCGAGGCGCCATTCACGATCGCGAGCGCCGACGACGTCGCTAGCTGGCGGTGCTCGGCGACGGCTGGCCCAACAGAACGTCGCGGCGCCTCGTGTACTCCTCCACGTCGAGATCGCCGCGCGCGAGCCGCTCGTCGAGTATCCGCATCGCGTTGGCGCCGCTGCTCGGGCGAGTCATGGCGTGCGCCTCGCCGACGTCCTCGCGACGACGTCTCATCGAGAGCAGCAACGCCACGATCGCTACGGCGAGCAAGACGACGAGAAAGGCGAGGAAGAGTCCGCCACGAAAGCCGATGACGTGGTGCATGCCGCCGTCGAAGAAGCGGCCGCCGAATCCTGGTTGTGGTGCGTCTGGTTGCACGGTTCGTATCCGCCTTTCTGGTCAATCGCTCGAGACCTGTCGTTGCCATTGTCGCGGCTCGGGACCGTTCTGCGACCAAGTTCTTACCCGATTCTTCTGATCGGACGGGTCACCAGTTCGTGGGTGGCGGGCTCGCGTCGAGTGGCCCTGTCGGGTTCCCTGCGTCGAGGATCGTGGTCTACTTGCTGCGAGGCACCTCGACCGTGAAGCCGCCCACCTCCCCGTTCGGCGTCCGCACGGTACGACGGACGGCGTCACGATTTGCGGCGTTCCGCGACGAACGACAACCGTATGGGCAGTGCGTGCAACGACCACCGCCAGAGAGTCGCTCACGATGCCCGGTAGGCTTGAGCAGCTATGTGTGCACCGAACTGCGACGGACGGACTGACGGCTGGACCCTCGCCGAACCGCTCACCATCGTTGACTAGGGCGTGGTGGTCCTAGTGGCGCGCCAGCCAGCCAGCCGCCGGAGTCCGTCCTCGGCCGCGCCGATGGCGACGGTGCTCAAGTTCCTGCTCAGCGCTGGTTTCTTGATCACGTCACTTCTGGTCGCGACGCCCAGCGGCGCGACCCCGGGCTGGCAGATCACCTGGACGTCGCCGATGGACCTCGCTCTGGGGGCGACCTACAACTCGACCGTCCGCGACACCGCGACGGTGGCGGTCGCCGGGAGCTCGGTCCAGCTCACCTTCTCGAACCTCTGGAGTGCCTTGCCGACCACCTTCGGTGCCGTCACCGTCGGCGTGGACCAGGTCGGCGCCACCGTCGTCGCCGGCACGTTCGTGCCCGTGACGTTCAACCACGGACAACGCGCGGTGACGATCCCCGCGCACGGGCAGATCACGAGCGATCCGGTCGGCCTGGTCGTTCACGCCAACGAGAAACTCGCCGTCTCCATCGCCGTCTCGGGGTGGGCCACGGTGAGCGTGCACTACTGCTGTACCGGGAACGTCAACACGTGGGCGACGAGCAACGGGGTCGGCGACCACACCACCGACCCGACGGCCACGGCCTTCAACCCCCAACTCACCGGCTCGTACGTGCGCTGGCTCTCGGGGATCGCCGTCGCGAACTCGCCGGCTCGGGGTGCGATCGTCGCCTTCGGCGACTCGATCACTGACGGGTACGGCTACGAGAACAACGGCTTCAGCTGGGTGAACGCCCTGCAGCAACGCATCGACCAATTGCCCCCCGTCGACCAGATGTCCGTCGTCAACGAGGGCATCGCGGGCAACACCCTGACCGTCTTCCCGCCGGGCACCTCCTACGCCACGAACTCCGGCGGCGTGCCCGGGGTCACGCGACTCGCGACCGACGCGCTCGCCTGGCCGGGGGTGAAGGACGTCATCGTCTTGCTCGGCACCAACGACATCTGGTTCGGTGCCGGCGGCGTCGCGGGCAAGCCCATCCCCCCCTACGGGACGGCCGCCGCCATCGAGCAGGGCCTGCGCACCGTGGCCGCCGCGGTGCGCGCCCGCGGGCTCAACGTCTACGCCGTCACGCTCCTGCCGCGCGCGACCTCGACCAAGAAGGATCACGACATCCCCGAGTACTGGGGGCCGGCGGAGCAGTCCGTGATGAGCGCGGTCAACGCGTGGCTCCTGTCGGCGCGCACCGGCTTCACGGGCGTGGTCAACCTCGCGGCGGTCACGGCCGACGTCTACAACGGTGACTGCAATCCGAACACGCCCTTCGCCCCGTACTTCAACCCCGACCACCTCCACCCCAACGTGGCCGGCGAGACGGCCATGGCCAACGCCATCTCCACCCAGCTCTTCGGCCTGCCCGACGCGCCGCTCGACCCGCCGGTCTTGAGCGCCACGCCGACACCGGGCTGTGCCGCGGCCAAGCTCGCGTCCTCGGTGCTCGCCGCCGCCGCGCCGACGACCACCACGACCGTCTCCCCGACGACGACCGCCACCGTCGCGCCCACCACCACCATTCCGTCGTCCCTGTTGCGCAGCGCTCGCTCGCTCGGGATGTGGCTGCTCCTCGCCCTCGTAGTGCTCGCGGGCGTCCTCGCGCTCGTCGCCCGACGTCGCGTCCTGAAGCGCCGGCGCGCGCGGCGTCAGGCCATGCGCGTCGTCGCCTACCCTCGGGTGCCGCCGCCGGCCCCGCCGCGCAGCGGGCCAAACCCGCGCTCGGGTCCCCGCCGGCGCTGAGTCAGCGCAGCGGGAAGCGGTAGCGCAGGAACGCCTCGCCGCTGCGGCTCGTCATCTCGCCGTCCGACTGCCAACCGAGCGCCTCGTAGAAGTGGCGGGCCGCGAGGTCGGGCGGCGTCACGAGGACCAGTTCGTCGTCGCCCGCCGCGCGCCCCGCCACGATCGCCGCGTCGATCAGCTGTCGTCCGACACCGCCGCCCTGGACCGCGGGATCCACCAGCACGTGGGTCACCTCCCCGACACGCGGTGCGTCACTCGGCGGGGCCGCACGTGGGCGCACGCGCGCGAGCACGAGTCTCGTCACGCCGCGCGCGTAGCGCCCGGCGCGCGTGACGACGAGGTCCTTGGCGAGCCGAGGGCGCACCGCGGCCGCGGCGGCGATGGCTCGTGCGAGCGCGATCCCGTGATCGCGCACCATCGCGCGCACGTGGATCGCCGGGTCGGTCGCCCCGAGCAGGACGCCGATCAGCGTGCCGGCGTCGTCGATCGCCACGAAGGACATCGATCCCGGCGTGGTCGTCCAGGCCCGGTAGTAGGCGCGCATGAACGACGGCCCGAAGCGCGAGAGGAACTCCATGTCGAGCACCGCTAGGTGCAGTCTCACGGCCGCGGGGACGTCAGCGGCATTGAGTTCGCGGACGCTCACCATGGAGAACGCCCGCTCGTTGTCGGCGCGGCCGATGCGAGGTGTGATCTGCGTGCAATAGTCAACTGTACGCCGAGCCGGCCCGGCCGCCGCCGTCACGGCCGTGGGCCACTGCTAGATTGACCCCGATGGCACCACCGCGACACGGCCGGCGGGTCAACGTGCGTCGGCGCCGATTCATCGCCGTGATGGCGCTCATCCTCGTCGTCTTAGCCGTCGTCGCGACGACTCGTGGTCAGGGACCGGCCACCCCCTCGAGCACCACGACCAGTCCGTCGAGCACGTCGTCGTCCACCTCGAGCACCCGGCCGGCGACCCCGCACGCGCCCTTCGCGGTTGGCGCCGTGACCTTCACCGTCACCGAACCAGCGAGCGGCTCGACGGGCGCGCGGTCGTTCCCGGTCACGGTGCGCTACCCCGCCGTCGGCGCTCCGGGCACCGCGCGCCTCGGCCTGACGCCGCTGCGCGGCGCGGGCCCGTACCCACTGCTCATCTTCTCCCAGGGCTTTGACATCTCACCCGAGGCCTACGCGGGGCTGCTCGACGCGTGGAGTGCGGCGGGCTACGTCGTCGCCGACCCGGCCTACCCCTACACGTCGCCCAACGCCGCCGGCGGGGTCATCCGCACCGACATCGTGCACCACCCCGGCGACCTGAGCTTCCTCATCACGACCCTGGTGGCTGACGGCGCGCAATCCGGCAACGCCCTGCACGGACTGGTGAACGGCCACGAGATCGGCGTCGTCGGCCAGTCCGACGGCGGTGACGTGAGCCTCGCGGCGGTGGCGAACTCGTGCTGTCGCGACTCGCGCATCGGCGCGGCGGTGATCCTCTCGGGGGCCGAGCTGTCCTGGTTCCCCGGGACCTACTTCGCGACCGGCTCGGCCCCGCTGCTGGTCGTCCAGGGCACGAACGACCTCACGATGAACCCCGTCACCTGCAGCGTGACCCTCTACAACGAGGCGCCGGCACCCAAGTACTACCTCGCGATGATCGGCCAGACCCACCTCAGCGCCTACGTGCCGCCGGGGCCCGCGCGCACCGTGGTGGCGGCCGCGTCGATCGACTTCTTCAACGCCTACCTGCGCCACGCGCCCGGTGCGCTGGCGGCGATGCGGGCCGCCGGCACCCGGCCCGGTCTCGCCACGATCACGAGCGCTTCCAAGGTCCCCCTCGTCGCGGGGACCTGCCCCGACGCGCCGGCCGGCTGATCAGCCCAGCGGCTTGACGCCCTTGACGACGTTGGCCTCGGCCACGACGTTCACGCTGGCGAGATCGACGAAGCCGGCGGCGCCGTAGAGGCGCATCCAGGCGTCGGGGGTGATCGGACGCTCGCGCAGACGGAAGATGTAGCGGCCGGCGTTCTTCAAGATCCGCCAGTAGCCCGGGATCCCCTTCTTCGCCATCACCTTGATCTTGCTCGCGATGACCTGGCGGTCCTCGGTCGTGGCGCCGCGGCCGAGCATCATGTCCGAGTTGATCAGCACGCCCCCGGGCCGCAGCCAGCCGTAGGCCGCAGTCACGACCTTCGCCTTGTCCGCGTCCAGGAGATGGTGCAGCGCGTAGTTACTGATCACGAGGTCGACCGACGACGGGTCGATGCGCAGGTGCTCGATCGGCGAGACGATGCCCGAGACGTGCTCGAGCCCCTCGGTCTTGGCCTGGGCAACCATGCGCTCGACCATCGCCGCGCTCACGTCGACGCCAATGACGCTCGCGCCGCGACGAGCGAGCTCGAGGGCCAGGCGCCCGCCGCCACAGCCGAGGTCCACGCAGACCATGCCGGGCTTCACGTCGGCGACCTCGATCGCCTTGGCGGCCACCTTGGTCATCCCGGCGTCGTTGTGGCGGTCCCAGGTGTCAGCCCGGCGGGTCCAGGTGCGACGCTGGGTCGCGATCGACAGCCTCGTCGTCTGCTTCTTGCCCCACGAGGGGTTCGTTTCTCCGGACGCGTTCGACATGTTCTCTCTTTTTCGGGGATCGATCGGTTGCGACGACAGCCGCGCCAGGGCCACGCGACGGCCTGTCCCGCCAACCGGCGCCACCGTGACGCCCGCCGACCAGGTACCGATTCTACCGGCCGGGCTGCGCGGCGACAGCGTCGGGTATGGCTCGCGACGGCTGGCGCCTACTGGGGCGTCGCGGGCGACCACGCCGCCATCTCGTCGGCGAACAGGTCCAGCCCGACCGGACCGAGCTCGAGGGCGCGCTGGTGGAAGGCCTTCAGGTCGAAGCCGGCCCCGAGACGGTTGCGGGCCGCGTCGCGCACCTCGAGCCAGCGCCGCTGGCCGAGCTTGTAGGAGATCGCCTGGCCCGGCAGGCCGAGGTAGCGGTCGACTTCGGACACCGCGCTCGCGGGCTCTTCGATCGCCCACTCCTCGAGCAGCGCGACGGCCATGTCGGCCGTCCAGCGCCGACCCGAGCAGTCCCCGAGGTCCCCGAGCACGCCGAGGTCCTCGGGTGCGTCGAGCCCGAGGTGCAGACCGATGTCCACCACGACCCTGTTCGCCCGCAGCGCCTGGCCGGCCAGGTACCCGAACTCCTCGGCCGGACTCGCGTAGCCTCCGAGCTCCTCCATCAGTCGCTCGGCGTACAGCGCCCACCCCTCGCCGTAGCCCGACGTCCAGCCCCGCAGGCGATGGAAGCGCGACTGGCGATTCGCCGCGAGCAGCGCACTCGCCGCCTGGAGGTGGTGACCCGGCACCCCTTCGTGGTACCAGGTCGCGGGGAAGCGCCACCACGCGAACGTCGTCGCGCCCATCGTCGGGTACCACGTGGTGCCCGGACGCGCCAGGTCCTCGCTCGGCGGGATGTAGAACGCGGCGGCGGCCGATCCCTCGGGGGCGATCCGCACGTCACAGAACTGCACGCGCGGATCGATGTCGAAGTGGCGGCCGTCGAGCCGCTCGACCGCGGCGTCGACGAACGCGCGCAGGCGCGCGAGCAGCGCCTCGGTCCCCGCCACCTGCTGGGACGGGTCGCGATCCAGGAGCTCGGCCGCCTCGCGCAGCCCGGTGACCCCGGGGTACATCGACGCGGCGAGCGCGACCATTCGATCGTGGATCCCGCGCGACTCCGCCCATCCCCACTGGTAGAGCTCGTCGAGGTCGAGCACGGCACCGGTGTAGTAGGTCGACCACGTCGCGTAGCGCTCGCGACCACACCCGTCGTCGAGGGTCGTGCGCGGGACGATCTCGGTCGTCAGCCACGCCGCGAGCTCGCCGCACGCGCGGTCCGCCGCGCCAGCGGCGCTCGCGAGTCCCGACGCGTCGGCGTCGACGCCCGTCGAGACCGCCACCCGGCTCGCGAGTTCGGCGTATGATCCGCCGGCATAGACCCCGGCCTGCTCGGCGACTCCGAGCACGTGGCGACGTGGCGGCAACTGCTCGCTCGCCGCCGCCGCCATCGAGTCACGCCAGCTGGCGAGTGACGTGGCCACCGCGTTCAGGCGCGCCGCGACGACCTCGGCGTCGTCGGGGGTCGCGGCGTTCATGAGCTCGAAGACCTGGCGGATCTCGGACACCGGAGACGAGATGACCGAGAAGGTCCGACGCGCCTCGCCACTGGCGAGCAGTGCGCGGTCGCTCGAGAGCCGTTCGGTGATGACCTCGCGCGCTATTCGGTCGACGTCGTCGCTCGACGCGATCGCGTCGAGCGCGCGCAGCGAGTCGCCGAGGAGGCGCTCGTCGTCGGCGCGCTTGGCCAGCGAGTAGTCCGGAAGGATGTCGTCGTAGCCGGCGACGCCCGCCTCGGTCGCGAACAGTGGATCACGCGCCGCGAGCTGGTCCACCAGCCGATCGGCGAAGGCGAAGAGGGGTGAACGGGCGGTGCTGATCTGGTCGGTCATGTGTTCGATTGTTGCACGGTGGCCGCTCAGAGCGCCGCGCCGGCGCGCAGTCCGTCAAGCACCGCCTCCTCGACCGTTCGC
>JAKAFH010000071.1 GCA_021818025.1 Actinomycetes bacterium
GACGCGCTCTACCTCGCGGTGCTGCGCGCCTACGCGCGCCAGGCGACCGGCGAGAAGTACCTCATCGAGCCGCACCGGGGCTGACCCACGGCGACGGTCAACGACGCGCGTGCGATGATGCGAGCGTGGCGATCATCACGGTCTTTCGCAGCCGCTTGCGTCCCGGCGTCGAGGACGAGTACCAGCGCCTCGCCGAGGCGATGAGCGAGCTCGCCCACGCGATGGACGGCTTCATCGAGGAGAAGCTCTTCGTCGCCGCCGACGGCGAGCGGGTTGCCATCGTGCGCTTCGCGGACTGGTCGAGCCACCGGGCGTGGGCGACTCACCCCGAACACCGCGGGGCTCAGCGGCGGGGCCGTGACGAGTTCTACGAGTCCTACGACATCACCATCGCCGAGGAGACCGATCACCGCCACATGGTGCGCTCGACGGACCCGGCCGACTGAAGGGTCGTCGGCGACCGACCGCGCGGTCGCGACGCGAGGCCCCAAATGGTCGAGGGTTATGCTACGAATCTCATCGTTCGACGCGCGTGCGGTCGGGTGAGAGGGAGGTGGCGGTGGCGGACGAAGCCTCGGGCGCAGCACGCACGACGTCCGCCGCGACCTACGAGAGCCTGCTCGACGTGGCGCTCAACCTGCGCTGGACCTGGAAGGTCGACACGCGCGGACTGTTCGCCAAGCTCGACCCGACGGCGAGCCCCGGCGCCCTCGAGTGGCCCCACCAACTGCTGCTCGGCCTGGGCCGCGCCCGAGTGACGGCGCTGCTCGCGGCCGACCCCGCGCTCGCCGACCAAGCCGCGCGGGTGATCGAGGACTTCCGCTCCTACCAGCGCGCCTCGGCGCCGACGTGGTTCTCGACGACGCACCGCGAGCACCGCAACCTGGTCGTCGCCTACTTCGCCGCCGAGTTCTCGCTCACCGACTCGCTGCCCATCTTCGCCGGGGGGCTCGGGACCGTCGCCGCCGAGCACCTGAAGGCCGCGAGTGCGCTGGGCGTCCCGCTCGTCGGCGTCGGTCTGCTCTACCGGGGCACGTCGCACCAGTGGCTGGACCGCGACGGCCGCCAGCACGAGGCGTGGGACATGATGTCGCCCGAGAAGATGCCGATCGAGCTCGCGCGCGACGCCAAGGGCCGCGCCGTGCAAGTCGCGGTCAACCTGCCGGGCCGCGCCGTGCAGGTCGCGGTCTACCGCGCCCGGGTCGGGCGCAACCAGCTCTTCCTGCTCGACAGCGCCGTCGCCACCAACGCCGAGGCCGACCGGGCGCTCACGACCCGGCTCTACGACAGCGACCTCGAGACGCGCCTCGCCCAAGAGCTCATCCTCGGCGTCGGCGGCGTGCGCGCCCTGGCCGCGCTCGCGATCGAGCCCGACGTGCTGCACCTCAACGAGGGGCACTGCGCCTTCGCGGTGATCGAGCGGGCCCGGCGCCTGATGGCGGCCGAGAGCCTGAGCCTCGACGAGGCCCTCGCCGCCGTGCGCCCGGGTGTCCTGTTCACCACCCACACGCCGGTCGCGGCGGGGCACGACTACTTCGCCCCCGACCTCGCCCGGCGCTACCTCGACCCCTACGCGACCCAGCTCGGGGTCGCCACGGACTCACTCGTCGCACTCGGTCAGGTGGACCCTGGCCGGCCCGGCGACGCGTTCTGCCCGACGGTCTTCGCGATGCGCCTGGCCGGGCACCGCAACGGGGTGAGCCGCCTGCACGGCCGAGTCACGCGCGACCAGTGGCGCGCCCTCTGGCCCCGGCTGCCGATCGACGAGGTGCCGATCGGCCACGTCACCAACGGGGTGCACCTCGAGTCCTGGACGACCGAGCTCTTCAGCGACCTGCTCACCACGAGCGTCGGAGCGCAGTGGCGCACGACCCCCGGCGACCCGGTTATGTGGTCGGCGTTGCGCGACGCCGACGACGCCGAGCTCTGGCGGGTGAAGAACGACGCGCGCGCCCACCTGGTGGAGTTCGCGCGGCGCCGGGCGCGAAAGGACCTCGCGCGGCGAAACGCCCCGAGCGAGCGCGTCGCCGCGGTCTCGGTGCTGCACCCCGACCGGCTCACCATCGGCTTCGTGGGCCGGTTCGTCACCTACAAGCGCCCGACGTTGCTGCTGGCCGATCCCGAGCGGCTCGCGCGGCTGCTGCGCGACCCCGAGCGGCCGGTCCAGATCGTCTTTGCCGGCAAGGCCCACCCGAGCGACGAGTCGGGCAAGCAACTGCTCCAGGACATGATCGAGTTCGCCGCGCGCTACGACGTGGCCGACCGCGTCGTCTTCATCGTCGACTTTGACACGACCGTCGACCGGGCTTTGGCCCAGGGCGCCGACGTGTGGCTGAACACCCCGCGTCGGCCCCTCGAGGCGTGCGGGGTGGGCGGCATGAAGGCGGGCATGAACGGCTCGCTCAACTTCTCGACGGTCGACGGCTGGTGGGACGAGGCGACGCGCGACGCCGACCCCGACGCGCCGCCGATCGGCTTCACCATCGGCACCGACGTCGACTACGCCGACGAGGCCGCCCAGGACGACGCCGACGCGGCGTCCCTGCTCGACGTGCTCGAGCACGAGATCATCGCGCGCTTCTACGACCGCGACGAGCGCGGCGTGCCCCGCGCGTGGCTCGCGTCGGTGAAGCAGGCGATGTCGACACTCGCCCCGACGTGGGACTCGCTGCGCATGACGCGTGACTACACCGAGACCTACTACCTGCCCGGCCAGAGCCGTTCGCACCAGCTGCGCGCGGGCGGTGCGCGCGCCGCGCGCAACCGGGCGGCGGGACTGGCGCGCATGCGCGCGACCTGGCCCACGCTCGGCGTCGAGGTCACGAGCCGGTCCTTCGGTGCCGACGAGGAGCTCGTCGAGATCGACGTGGCCCTCGACGGGCTCGCGCCCTCGGACCTGCGGGTCCAGGCGTGGGTGGACGACGGCCGTGGCGCACCGTTCGCCGTCGAGGCGATCCTCGCCGATCGCGACGGCGCGCGCGCCCACTACCGGGTCCGACTGCGTCCGGCGCCCGCGGGCGACGCCATCGTCGTCGCCCGGGTCCTACCCGCATCCATGCACACCGACGGCGAGGCGCTGCCGGGACTGATCGCGTGGTCCTCGTGAGCGGCCCCGACGTCATCGGCGGCGACCTCGCGACACTCGCGAAGCTACGCGGTCTGCAGCTCAGTCACGTCGACGGGCGCGGGGTCACCCGGCACGTCGCGGCGACGACACTCATTCGTGCGCTCAACGGATTGGGCGACTTAGAGCCGATGGCCGAGCCGTCCGGCGCGACGCGCGCGCTCGAAGAGCTGCGCCGCGCGCGCCTCGAGCGCATCCTCGAGCCCGTGTACCTCGTCGACGAAGGTCTCGGCGCGAGCGTGCCGGTGCGCCTGGCGCGCCGCGCGGCGCTCGAGTGCCGGGTGGAGTTCGAGCACGGCGGGGAGACGTCCTGGGTCGTGCGCGCCGACGAGCTGGGCCACCGCGAGCCGGGACCGGACGACGAGCGGTCCTGGAGCCTCACGCTGCCCGCCCTGCCCGTCGGCTATCACCGGCTCTGCGTGCTCGTCGGCAAGCGCACGGCGTGGAGCACCATCATGGTCCGGCCCCTGCGCGGCGCCGCGAACCGGTTCGCGCGCGACTGGCGCGCCTACGCGGTGCAGGCACCGATCTTCTCGTTGCACTCGGCGCGCAGTTGGGGCGCCGGGGACCTCGGCGACCTCGACGAGTTCGCGCGGCTCGTCGCCAACCAGGGGGCGGCCGTCGTCGCGACGCTGCCGCTGCTCAGCTCCTTCGGGCCCGACGACTTCGAGGCGAGCCCGTACCGCCCGGTGAGCCGGCGCTTCTGGAACGACCGCTGGATCGCGCTCGATCAAGTTGAGGGCCTCGTCACCTCACCGGCCGCCCAGTTCTTGATGCACGAGACCTACGAGCCGAGCCGACGCGCGGCGTGGCGCCAGCAGGGCCTCGTCGACGGCGCGGCGGCCTTCGCGGCCAAGCGCACCGTGATCCAGGCGTGGGCCGCGACCGAGAGCGAGTTCATGGCGGCCCACGAGACCGGGCTGCGCGGCTTCGTGACCAACCACCCCGAGGTGAACGACTACGCACGATTCCGCGCGGCCGGCGAGCGCTTCGGGCGCGACTTTCACCAGTGGCCCTCGACCGCGCGCAGCGGCCTGCTGCGCTGGAACGACGTCGACCCGACCCTCGTGCGATACCACCTCTTCGCCCAGTGGCTCATCGACGGCCAGATGGACGCGCTCGCCACCCGGCTGGCCCAGCGCGGCCAGACCCTGCAGCTCGACATCCCCATCGGGGTGCACCCGCACGGTTATGACGTGTGGAAGAACCCCGAGGAGTTCGTCGGCGCGATGTCGATCGGCTCGCCGCCGGACGACTTCGCGACCGAGGGGCAGGTGTGGAGCACCCCGCCGGCGAACCCCGTGCGCGCGCGCGAGAGCGCCTACTTCCAGTTCCGCGAGGCGTTGCGTGCGCACATGCGTGTCGCGGGCGTCGTGCGCGTCGACCACGTGATGGGACTGCAGCGGCTCTACTGGGTGCCCGATGGTTCGCCGGCGAGTGACGGGGTCTACGTGTCGATGCCCTTCGAGGAGTTGCTCGGAGTCATCGCCATCGAGTCCCAGCGCCACGGCGTCGACGTGGTGGGCGAGGACCTCGGCACCGTCGACCCCGCGCTGCGCGGGGCCCTCGAGCGCGAGGGGCTGCGTCGCAGCTACGTCGTGCAGTTCTCGATCGGCGAGGGCGGCCTCGACCCGGTGCCCGCGGGGTCCATGGCCTCCTTTGACACCCACGACACCGCCACCTTCCTCGGCTGGTGGCGCGGCGCGGACATCGCCGAGCGCGTCGCACTCGGCCAGCTCGACGCGGCCGACGAGCCCGCGGCACGCGCCGAGCGCGACGAGCGCCGCCGCCAGCTGTGCGCGGCCCTCGATCTCGAAGCCGACGCCGAGCCCGAGGCCGTCCTCGAGGCGGTCTACGTCGCGCTCGCCGACAGCGACGCCGGCCTGGTGCTCGTGCAGGTCGAGGACATCCTCGGCTCGATGACCTCGGTCAACGTGCCCGGGACCGACACCGAGCGACCGAACTGGTCCCAGCAGACCGAGCGCAGTCTCGAGGAGCTGGCCGCCTCGACGGTGCTCGCGACCGCGCTCGCGCCGCTTCGCGAGCGGCGCGGCTTCGCCACGACGCGCTCGAGTGGCGCGGCCTCGGTGGCGACGCGGCTCAGCGACGAGGACGTGCACCTCTTCAACGAGGGCCGGCACTTCCGGCTCTACGAACACCTCGGCTGTCACCCCGCGATTCACGACGGCGTCGAGGGCAGCTACTTCGCCCTGTGGGCGCCCAACGCCGAGCGCGTGGCGGTCGTGGGGGACTTCAACGACTGGGACGGCACCCGCCATCCCCTGAGCCCGCGCGCGAGCTCGGGGGTCTTCGAGGGCTTCGTCGCGGGCGCGGCGGCGTCGGCGAACTACAAGTACCGGATCCGCTCGCGCCTCGGCGGAGCGGAGTTCGACAAGGCCGACCCCCTCGGGCGCTACTTCGAGATTCCCTCGTCCACGGCGACGCGGGTGTGGGCCTCGAGCTACGAGTGGGGCGACGGCGACTGGCTCGCCACGCGCGCGAACCGGCGCGTGATCGACGAGCCGGTCTCGGTCTACGAGGTCCATCTCGGCTCGTGGCGCCGCGTGCCCGACGAGGGCGGGCGGTCGCTCACCTACCGCGAGATGGCCGAGCAGCTCCCGGCCTACTGCGCCGCGATGGGCTTTACCCACGTGCAGTTCCTGCCGGTGATGGAGCACCCCTTCTACGGGTCGTGGGGTTACCAGACGACGGGTTACTTCGCGCCGACCTCGCGCTACGGCACGCCCGACGACTTCAAGTTCCTCGTCGACCAGCTCCACCAGGCGGGCGTCGGGGTGCTGCTCGACTGGGTGCCGTCGCACTTCCCCGCTGACGCCCACGCGCTCGGGCTCTTTGACGGCACGCACCTCTACGAGCACGCCGACGAGCGCCAGCGCGTGCACCCGGACTGGCAGAGCTGGACCTTCAACTACGGGCGCAACGAGGTGCGCAGCTTCCTGATCTCGAGCGCCTGCTTCTGGCTCGACGAGTACCACGCCGACGGGCTGCGCCTCGACGCGGTCGCCTCGATGCTCTACCTCGACTACTCGCGCGGGCCCGGTCGGTGGGTGCCCAACGAGTACGGCGGGCGCGAGGACCTGGCGGCGGTCGCCTTCCTGCGCCAGGTCAACGACGCGGTGCTGGGCGAGTTCCCCGGCGCGATGATGATCGCCGAGGAGTCGACATCCTGGCCCGCGGTCACTCGGCCGACGAGCGAATCGGGCCTGGGTTTTTCCTTCAAGTGGGACATGGGCTGGATGCACGACACGCTGGCGTACTTCGGCCGGGACCCCGTGCACCGGCGCTACCACCACGACGAGCTCACCTTCCGCGCGATGTACGCGACCCACGAGCGCTTCATGCTGCCCCTCTCGCACGACGAGGTCGTCCACGGCAAGGGCTCGCTGCTCGCGAAGATGCCCGGGGACGACTGGCAGGCGCGCGCGAACCTGCGCCTCCTGCTCGGCTACCAGTTCACGGTCCCGGGCAAGAAGCTCCTCTTCATGGGCGCCGAGCTCGGCCAGCGCGACGAGTGGAGCCACGAGCGCTCCCTCGACTGGCACCTGCTCGACGCGCCCGACCACGAGGGCCTGCGCTGCTGGGTCGCCCGGCTCAACGAGCTCTACCGCGACGAGCCCGCCCTGCATCGTGACGACGCCTCCGAGGCGGACTTCGCCTGGCTCGACTGCGAGGACGCCGAGCGCAGCGTGCTCGCGTGGCGCCGCGGCGTCGGCGACGGTGCGCTCGTCGTCGTCGCCAACTTCACGCCGGTGCCGCGCGACCACTACCGGGTCCCCGTGCCTGCGGCGGGACCCTGGCGCATCGTCGCCAACGGCGACGACGAGCACTTCGGCGGCAGTGGCTATCCGCCGGGCGACGATCTTCGTGCGCGCGACGACGGGCCCGGTGCGGGGTTGCACGTCAACCTGGCGCCGCTCGCGATCATGGTGCTGGGCCGGGAGACGTAGGTGGGCGCCGCCGCGGGGTTCCACCTGCACTTCTACCAGCCGCCCCGCGAGAACCCCTGGCTCGGCCTGCCCAGCCGCGAGGTGAGCGCGTGGCCCTTCCACGACTGGAACGAGCGGATCACCGCGGAGTGCTACCGGGCCATGGTCGCCGTCGAGCTCGCCGGCGGCGACGGCGCGCCCGAGCTCTACGAGCCGCTCGGCCGCTCGAGCGTCGACGTCGGCCCGACGCTGCAGCACTGGCTCGACCGCTACGCGCCCGACGTCGGCGACGCTCTCACCGACCAGGTGACGAGCGCCCCGGGCGGGGCACCGGACCTGGTGCTCGCCGCGCCGCTCGTGCACGCGATCCTGCCCCTCGCCAGGCCCGAGGACCAGTCGCGGCTCGTCGCGTGGGGGATCGCCGACTACCAGCATCGCTATGGCGTGGCGCCGCGGGGCATGTGGCTGCCCGAGACGGCGGTCGACCTGGCGACCCTCGCCGTCCTCGCCGACCAGGGCATCGAGTTCACGGTGCTGATGGCCAACCAGGCTCGTCGCGTGCGCGCGCCGGGTGGCGCGTGGGTGCCCGTCGACGAGGCGAGTCTCGACACCTCGCGGGCCTACCGCGTGACCCTCGACGACGGGGCGTCGATCACGGTCGTCTTCGGCCAGCCCGACCTCTCCAGACGCGTCGCCTTCGGCGGGCTGATCGCCGACGGGGTGCACCTCGCGGACGTGATGGCCGACGCCGCGCGCGCCAGCGACGGCATGGTGCTCGTCGTGGCCGACGGCGAGACCTACGGCCACCACCACCACTTCGGCGACCTCGGGATGTGCTGGGCACTGCGCCGACTCGAGCGCGAGCACGGACTCGCGACGAGCCTCGGGACGTGGCTCCGCGGCGAGACGCCGACCTGGGAGGTCGAGCTCGCCGCGGTCTCGGCGTGGAGCTGCGCGCACGGCGTCGAGCGGTGGCGCAGTGACTGCGGCTGCGTGACCGGCGAGCAGCCCGGGTGGTCGCTCGACTGGCGGGCGCCGCTGCGCGAGGCGCTCGACTGGCTGCGCGCGACTCTGGGTCCGCGCATCGACGAGGCGCTCGCGTCGCGGGTGCGCTCGCCCGACGCCGCGCTCGCGGACTACGGGCGGGTGATCGCGGGCACGGTCCTGCCGGCGGCCTTCGTCGTCGAGCACGCCGTCGAACCACCCGACGACGCGGCGACCGAGTGGGTGCTCGAGCTCTGTGAGGCCTACCGCAACGTGCTCTACAGCTTCACGAGCTGCGCCTGGTTCTTCGCCGACCCCGGCGAGATCGAGACGGCGATCGTGCTGCGCTATGCGGCCGTCGCCATCGACGCGGTGCGCCGTCTCCTCGGCGAGGACGTCGAGGCGGCCTTCGTCGAGCGCCTCGCGCCGGTGCGCTCCACCAACCACGGCATCGCCGGCGAGGCTATCTGGCGCCGCGCCGTGGACCTGGTGCGCACGACCGACGAGCGCGTCGGGGCCGCCGCCGCGGCCGAGTTCGCGACCTGCGGGCTAGCGGCGCGCACCTCGCGCGGCCACTACGACCTCGCCGTCGCGCGAGACGACGACGTGCTAGTCGTCACGACCACGCATCGCCCGACGACCCGGCGGCGCACGGTCGAGTTCCGGGTGCGGCGCACCGGCCCCTTCGACTGGCGCGTCACGTACGGAAACGGGCGCGAGGGCGTGTTCACCACCGCTGACTTCGGCGAGGACGTCGTGGCGCGGCTCGCGATGTCCGCCCTGGGTGGCGAGGGCAGCGTCGACGTCGACCAGGCGCTCAGCCAGCTCGCGGCCCAGCTGCTCGCCCGACCCGCGACGCCCGAGGACGAGCGGGCCCTCGTCGCCCTCGCCGGGGCCGCGCGAGTCGTCTCGCCGATCGGGCAGGCCGCGGTCCGCCGGGCCCTGCTCGCGACTCTCGCGACCAGGGAGTCCAAGGGGTGGGGCGAGGAGCTCGTCGGGCTCGCCACGGTGCTCGACGGCGGGCCGGTCGGCGGCTGAATGGCCCCGAACCACTAGGTTTGTCCGGATGACTACGCGCTTTGACGGTTCTCGAGACGTGCGC
>JAKAFH010000072.1 GCA_021818025.1 Actinomycetes bacterium
CTCGCCGAGTTCGAGGCGATCTCCGACCGGTTCGCCGAGCCGATGGAGCCCGACGAGATGGACAAGCTCCTCGCCCGCCAGGGCGAGGTGCAGGAGGCACTCGACGCCGCCGACGCCTGGGACCTCGACTCCCGCCTCGAACTGGCGATGGACGCGCTGCGCTGCCCCCCCGGCGACACGCCGGTCAAGGTGCTCTCCGGCGGCGAGCTGCGCCGCGTCGCGCTCTGCCGTCTTCTCCTCCAGAAGCCCGACATCCTTCTCCTCGACGAGCCCACGAACCACCTCGACGCCGAGACCGTGGCGTGGCTCGAGCAGCACTTGCAGAAGTACGAGGGCACCGTCATCGCCGTCACCCACGATCGCTACTTCCTCGACAACGTCGCCGGCTGGATCCTCGAGCTCGACCGCGGCGCCGGGATCCCGTGGAAAGGCAACTACTCCTCGTGGCTGCAGCAGAAACAGGAGAAGCTGCGGCAGGAGCAGAAGCAGGAGTCGGAGCGGCAGAAGACGCTGGCGCGCGAGCTCGAGTGGATCCACATGGCGCCCAGGGCCCGCCACGCCAAGGGCAAGGCGCGCATCAACGCCTACCAGCAGCTGCTCACCGCCCGCCAGGAGGAGGTCGCCCGCGACCTCGAGATCTACATCCCGCCGGGCGAGCGCCTCGGCGACGTCGTCATCGAGGCCAAGGGCCTGACCAAGGGGTTCGGCGACAAGCTGCTGATGGAGAACGTCGAGTTCGCGCTGCCGCCGGGCGCGATCGTCGGCGTCATCGGACCCAACGGCGCCGGCAAGACGACGCTCGCCCGCATGATCGTCGGCCTCGACACGCCCGACGCCGGCACGCTGCGCAAGGGCGACACGGTGCAGGTCGCCTACGTGGACCAATCGCGCACCCTCGACCCCGACAAGACCGTCTTCGAGGTGATCTCGGAAGGGCTCGACGAGGTGCAGCTCGGCAAGGTGCGGATGAACGCGCGCGCCTACTGCTCGCGCTTCAACCTCGGAGGCAGTGACCAGCAGAAGAAGGTCAGCCAGCTCTCCGGCGGCGAGCGCAACCGCGTGCACCTGGCGCGCATGCTCAAGGAGGGCGCCAACGTCCTCCTCCTCGACGAGCCCACGAACGACCTCGACGTCAACACCCTGCGCGCCCTCGAGGACGCGATCGAACAGTTCGCCGGCTGCGCGATCGTCATCTCCCACGACCGCTGGTTCCTCGACCGCGTCGCCACCCACATCCTGGCGTTCGAGGGCGACTCCAAGGTCACCTTCTTCGACGGCAATTTCTCCGAGTACGAGGACTGGCGCAAGCAGCAGCTCGGCGACGCCGCGACCCGGCCGCACCGGATCACGTACAGAAAACTGACGAGATAGGACACCGTGACCCACTTCGACCGGGGAGGCCGTTACGGATCTGCACGCTGCTGACACGCCGAAACACCACGCGTTGGGACTGTTGGTCTTGATCCTGGTACCTGTCGTCTGGCTGGCGCCGGCGTTGCGTCCGGGCAAGGTGCTGTCGAGCGCCGACATGTGCCTCGGGTCGTATCTCCTCAACCAGGCGATGCCAGCGCACTTCCGCCCGTCCAACCCGCTCATCGGGGACACCGTCATGCAAATGGTGCCGTGGCGGCGCGTCGCCGACGACGAGCTCCGCAGCGGGCGACTCCCTTTCTGGAACCCGCACGCGCTCGCCGGCTCGCCCCTGCTCGGTAACGACCAGTCGGGCGTCTTCGACCCGCTTTCGCTCCCCTATCTGCTCACCAGGGAGCCCGTGCGGGCGACGGTGTGGGTCATGCTGCTCCGCCTCTGGGTGGCGGGGTTGGGGACGTGGCTGCTGGCGGTGCGGCTCGGAGCGTCTCGCTGGGCCGCGGTCGGCGCCGGCGTGATCTACCAGGTCGGCGGGTTCACGCTGATCTGGCTCATGTACCCCCACGTGGCGTCCTCCGTATGGTTCCCCTGGGCGCTCCTGGCGGCCGAGCTCTTCGCGGTCAGAGGCGGAGGGGGACGCCTGGCGACGACGGCGCTCGCCCTCACCGCCGTGATGTTCGGCGGCCATCCCGAGGTGACGTTCTTCGCGGCGGTGGCGGTGGCGGCGTGGATCGTCGTGCGCCGTGTCCAGGAACGTGGGCTGTCGCTGCAGAGCGTCGCAGGAGCTGCGGGCGCCGTCGGCACGATCGGCGTTCTGACGGCGCTTCTCACGGCACCACAGACGCTTCCTTTCCTCGACGCGCTCTCGCAGGGAACGTTGGCGGCGGCGCGGCTGCAAACGTGGGGAATCTGGCCCACACGGCTCGACTGGTTCGTGTTGTCCATATTCCCCTTCCTCTTCGGAAGACCGGTCGCGGGCGAGGTTGATCTGGCCGGCTCGTATACGAACTTCTGCGAGCATTCGGGAGCGTACGTCTCGGTGCTGGGGCTCGCGCTGGTGGTCCTGGGCATCCTCGGCTCGAGGCGTCACCGCACCTGGGTGGCGGTCGCGCTCATGGGTGCCGTAGCGTGGGCCTTCGCGGCCGGCCTCCCGCCGTTCCCATGGCTCATCCGGGCGCTCCCGGTCGTCAACGTCGCAGCGCCGGCTCGGGCGGTGTTCGTCGCGTTGCTCGCCTTCGCGCTCCTGGCCGCCCGGGGGATCGACGTCGTCACGCAAGGGGCGCGGCGGAGGTCCCGAGTCCTGGTGGGCTGGGCGCTCGCCGCGCTCGCGTCGGTGGGACTCGCGCACGGCATCTGGCTTCTGGCCGGCGCACCCCGCTATATCAAACTGCTCGAGCTGGCCGGTCGCATCGGAACGGTCCACTCCTGGCTTGCCGGCCAGGAGAAGCTGCTGGTCGAGTCGTTCCCTTCTCTGGCGCCGACACTGGCTCGAGACTACGTACTGCCGTGGTCGATCATCGCCGGCATGGCCGCCGTCGCTCTGCTGTTGGCTCCCCGGTTGGGCCGGCGCTTCGCTCCGGTGGCGATCGGCATCATCCTGTGCGACCTCGCTCTCTTCGGGTGGGGCTTCAACCCGGCGATCCCGATCGGACAGGCCTACCCCCGCACGGCGCGCATCGAAGAAGTCCGCCGGGTGGCCGGGGATGGCCGGATCCTGGTGCTGAACTGGGGCTTGTACGCGAACGTCGCTTCATACTACGGACTCGACGACATCAACGGCTACGACGCGATCGGGCGGCGTCGCCTCACCGAGCTGCTGCGGCTTGCGTGCCCGTTCCCACCGGGCCCGATCCACTGGCCCATCGCGAATTTCAATTGCCACGACTCCGTCGTTCTCGACATCCTGAGCGTCCGGGCGGTGGCCTCGGCTCTGCCTCTCGATGCGGAGCGCCTCTCCTTGGTGTCGCATCCACCCTCCGGCGGCTACCTCTATCGCAACACCCGAGCCCTGCCGCGAGCGTTCGTGCCGGATGGCATGGTGCGAGCCTCGGACTTCGGGGAGGCTCTTGCGGTCGCTCGGACATCGCCTCCGGACCCTCACCGGGCGGCGCTGATTGAGGCGCCTCCAGGCGCGTTCCTCCCAATTGGACCTGGCCGGGTGACCTACCGACGTGCCGGGGCGAGCCGGATCGTGCTTCAGGCGACAATGGAGAAGGACGGCATCGTCGTCGTGAGCGAGGCGTGGGACCCGGGCTGGCGTGCGGCCGTGGGCGGCGTCCGCGTACCGGTCTATCCTTGCGACATCGCGGTCATGGCCATCCCCGTTCCGGCTGGGACCCATCGGGTGGACCTCGTCTTCCGCCCCAGATGGTGGTCCCTGGCGGTGGCGATGTGGCTGATCGGGCTGGCCGCGGTCGCCGGCCTTTTCGGCGCTGGCTGGTGGCGCTCGTCGAGCGCGAGAACGATGACGCATCCAGGCTCACGGGGCGAGATCTGAACTCGAGACCACGCGGCCCTGAATGACGTGACGGAAGCTGCCAGGATCGGAGGTCTTGGGGCAAACCCAAGGCTCGGCCCGGGCGGTCCGAACCCCGTAACACAACAACGCAGAGCTGACCCCGCGACGGAGGCCCGTCCGGTCCGGGCCGCCCCGAGGTGATATGCTTCCGGCGAGGCCAGGCGCGATGACAAACCTGATCGGCGAGAATGCGGAACAGCTCCGGGCGATCGCTCGGCGGCGCGGCGTGCGGCGGCTGGCCGTGTTCGGCTCGGCCGTGACGGACGAGTTCGACGCAGCGAGGAGCGACATCGACGTGCTCGTCGAGTTTGACGAGCTACCGCCTGGCGAGCGCGCAGATGCGTACTTTTCCTTGCTCGAAGACCTCGAGTCGCTCTTTGGGCGGCACGTCGATCTCGTGGAGCGCGCCGCGCTGCGCAACCCGTTCGTCAGGGAGAGCATCGAGGCGACACAGGTCGTCATCTATGACGCGGCGTGACGTTCGCGCGTTTCTCTTCGACATCGAGCAGGCGTGCCGCTCAGTGGCCAACTTCACAGCTGACAAGACGCTCTCCGACTACCTGGCCGAACCGATGCTTCGCTCGGCGGTCGAGCGTCAGTTCGAGATCATCGGCGAGGCGCTCAACCAGGCGCTGTCGGTCGACCCGACGCTCCGGTCTCAGGTCACTGGAGCCTCCAGCATCATCGCTTTTCGCAACCGGCTGATTCACGGCTACGCGACGGTCGCCCACGAGACCGTGTGGGGCATCGTTCAGACCAGGTTGCCACTGCGCCGCCAGGAGGTCGCGGCCCTCCTCTCTGTCGCGCGAGGTCCCGTCGGATAGGACCTCCACGGCTTCGCGCGACCTTGCCACGTCGCTTCTCCCCGTCCTCCCCCGGTCTGTCGGCTCGCCTCTGCGAGCGAGCCAGAGATCCTGCCTCGTGACGAGCCTCTCTCCACGCACCGGTCCTATGGCGCGCAGCCACTGGGCGACGCCGTCACCAGGCCGTAAAGGGTTACGTACCGGACGCTGACGAGGTGAGAACGGTGGGATGGTGAAAGGACCGCTAGCGGATGCTGCAGTCTGGACGCTGCAGTCTTGACATGCACATGCATGTGGCACAATCTGACCGTGAAGGGGTAGAACGTGCGGACCACGATTGAACTGCGCGACGAGCTGAGGGCCAAGCTGCTCGAGATGGCGGGTCGGCGCGGCGAGAAGGGGTTCTCGCATCTGGTCGAGGAGGCGGTGGCGCGCTTCATCGCCGAGGACGACGCCAGGACGAAGGCCCGCCGCGTGGCCCTCGCCGCCCGCGGGTCTCTGGCCCGCGCCGAGGCGGCGGAGCTGGCGGCCCGGGCGGCGGCGATCAGGGAGGAGTGGCGATGACCGTGGCCGACACCGACGTGCTCACCGACTTCCTGGCCGGCGCGGAGCCGGCCGCCGGGCGGGTCGGGCAGGAGCTGGAGCACGGCGATCTCCGCACCACCGTGATCACCCGGTTCGAGCTGCTCGCGGGGGCTCGCTCGAAGCGCCAAAAGGCCGCCGTCCGTGATCTGCTCGCCGCGCTTCCCGCGTTGCCGTTGGACGAGGCGGCCGCGGACCGGGCCGCAGGGGTCCGGCTGGCGCTGGAGTCCCATGGAGCGCCGATTGGCATGGCCGACAGCCTCATCGCCGGCATCGTGCTGCACAACGGCGGGACGTTGCTGACCCGCAACGTGCGGCACTTTCAAAGGGTCGAAGGCCTCGCGCTTCTCCCTCTCCCGTCCTAGGCACGGCGTATGGCCACTGGCACGCACAAGGCCCTCGAAACGTTTGCCCCGGAGTCGTAGCCGGCCGGCGACACCCAATGCGCCCTCGACGACGCGCTCGAGCCGCTCGCCGGCCGCGCGATCGTCATCGGTCACGACCGCCAGTTCCTCGACCGCATCGCGACGCACATCCTGGCGTTCGAGGGCGAGTCCACGGTCACGCTCCTCGACGGGACCGCGCGGCCGGCCGGGAGGCGGGCGCGACGCGGGCGCCGCGGCGTTCCGAGCGACTTCGTAGCCAACGACCCTCGTAAGAGATGGCAAACCCTCCGACCCCGGTGCGCCCGCAACTTCTCCGAGTACGAGGACTGGCGCAAGCAGCAGCTCGGCGACGCCACCACGCGGCCGCACCGGATCACGTATCGGAAGCTGACGAGGTGATCGTGCTACCCTTACTGCAGGGTTTGCTCACGGCTAGTCACCTTCAGACACGTACATGAGCACGGGGGGGACCGACGTGAATCTCTCAGTCCTCGAAAGGATGGCCCGCGAAGGGGACCTCAGCCTTGACGCGGTTAGGTACCTTGTCGGCTGTCGGGGGGAGTGTGAGTGGTTGGATTTCAAGGAAACCTTGACCCTCGAGCGAGACTCTGAACTTGCGGAGTTCGGCCGCGATGTCTTGGCTCTTAAGAACAGCGGTGGCGGCTATATCGTGGTCGGCGTCAAGGACAAGACGTGGGAGCCCCTTGGGCTTCACGCACCGTTGCCCTACGACTCCAAGCTGCTTCGCGATAAGGTACGGTATTGCACAGGGATCGACCTCGAAGTCGACATCGTCCAGCATACGCTGGCCCTCGCGTCGAAGTCAGCACAATTCGCCCTGGTTCTGGTCCGCGCTAGCAAGAAGCGCTCAAAACGTCGCTCGCCCACCCTCGTTGCAAAGGACTTCCGACGTGACGAGAAGTTCGGCCTTCGGCGAGGGGAGATCTACGTTCGACGTGGCGACTCCAGCATTAGGGTCTCCTCCGAAGAGGAGCTTGTCGCCATTCTCGACCGGCTCGAAGACGCTGCAGACCAGGATGAGTTGGGGATCACTCAACGGATGTCGCCGTTTTCAGTCGAGGATGGAACCTATCGCCTTCTTGAAAAGGGGTTTGGTCGTTTCATAGATCGCGCGCCACTGCGTGAAAAGGCACTGGCCGCCGTGACTCAGGACCCGCGGATCTGGATTGTGAACGTCCATGGCCCTGGCGGTGTAGGAAAATCTGCCCTCGTCAACTGGCTCACCTATGAGTTCTACTCAAACCGCACGTTTGAGGCTATCATCCAGCTTTCTGCGAAGGATACCGCTTTGACACAAGCTGGCATATCTGGATGCTCGAGGTCTTTGTACTCACTCGAGCAGCTCTTGGACGTAATTGCCGACACGTTTCAGGAGAGAACTCCCGAGGCCCTGCCCGACAAACGACACCTCGCCATCGAGTGCCTATCGGCCTGGGCTACGCTACTAGTTCTCGACAATATGGAGACAGTCCAGGATGGGCGCATCCTGGACTTCGTTCAGCAGCTACCACCAGAGTCTAGAGCAAAAGTCCTCCTCACGAGTCGACGAAAGACCGGGGGGTGGGAACTGCCAGTACCCGTAAACGAATTGGGCCCGGAAGAGGTGCAGGAGTTTCTGGCTGTTCGAAGTGCGGAGCTTGGCATCGACATTCCCTGCGACGCCGCAACGGCTGCAAAGGTCTGGGACGCAAGTGGGGGCCTGCCGCTGGCAATCCAGTGGATTCTCGGTCGCTACCGCAAGGACCCCAATCTCTCCAGCGTGCTGAAGTCCGTAGGTGCGAAGGACTCGCCAGTGCTCGAATTCTCCTTCCGGAACATTTGGGCACTTCTTTCGGCGGACGGTCGCAAGCTCCTTGGCGCAATGTCCATCTTCGACGACCCGCCAACCGCAATACAGCTCGCAATTGCCACCGAGCTTGCGACGGACCGTATCGAAAGGGCGCTTGCCGAGCTATCTGAAGTGACTCTCGTGACCAGGAACACTCAGCAATCCGACGGGCAGGTTCGCTATATTGCCCTCCCCATCACACTTTCATTCGCTCGACATCAGCTAGAGAACATGGGCGACTTCGAAGTGCGTTGCCGCCAGCGCGTGCAACGATACACTGAAGAAGTCAAGCTTCAAGATTCACAGCTTTACCGCTTCCGAAACCTCTTCGGTCGTTATGGCCTACAAACCGAGCAAGAACGGCGTGCGGCAATCCTCTGCCAACACGGGGACTCCGAGCTGTCTCGCGGAAATCTTGATACCGCTGAGGCGTTCTTTGCCGAAGCACGCTCTCTGGCGCCGCTGAGCCCCTATGTTTGGGCGATGAGCGCTTCGTACCAGCTCAACCGCAACCGGATTGGTGTTGCGCTCGAGCACATCAATGAAGCCTGCAAGAAGGCAACGAAGAAGAGCGGCGGTTTGTGCTATGCCGTCAAGGCACGGGTTTGTGACGCTCAACATGATCACTATGGTCGCGTCGATGCCTTAGCCAAGGCGCTCGAATACGAGCCCGCCGACGTTGTGTTGCGCCATCAGTACGGTGTTGCTCTGAGCCGTGCTGGAAGGGAAGAGGACGCTGTGACTGAGTTTACTCGGATTATCGAGCGCGAGATGGCGCGCACTACGCCATCCGAGACCATAATGATGGCGCTCAAGACTAGGATCATGAACCTCCAGCGGTTGGGCCGCCTTCAGCAGGCGCGGGAAGACTTCGAATGGGGTTGCCAACTTCTCCGGGAGCATCCCCACCTCGCCCACCAGGGCGATCGCTTCACAATGATGCGTTCTGACCTCTACACCAACGGGGATCAATAGCAAACGCGACCATGGGCACGGGTACTGCGTACGACGATCGCACGTTTTGGGTGCCCGAGCTTTCCGGCCGAGTTTGCCGCAACAGCGCTCGAAGGGACCGTGCCCTCGAGGCGAAAGAAAGGCGACCTGCCGGAGAGGCGAGATTACCTCACTGTGTAAGCTAAGAACGGTGACAGCGCCAAACGCCGGCCAGACCGGCACGGGAGGCTTTCTGAGGTCCCGATTCTCAACCCACGGCTGCCACCGTTTTCCGGGGCAGGTCAGGGGTCGCGATTCTCAACCCGCCGTTGGTCCAGCCTCCCGGACCGGGAAAGCCAGGGCGTCGGTTTCTGCGGTCGCCCCACACCTAACCTTCCTCATCCGAAGATAGGTCCGGCCAAGTTGACAAACGCCAATCCGCTATCTCGCTACCTCACCCCGTGCGCAGCCGATCTCGAAATGCAGCATGAGCCATCCGGCCGCGACGCGTTCAGACCTTCGCTTGGCTTCCTGCGTTCGGCGGCGTCCCACGGCGG
>JAKAFH010000006.1 GCA_021818025.1 Actinomycetes bacterium
CGAGCTGGTCCACCAGCCGATCGGCGAAGGCGAAGAGGGGTGAACGGGCGGTGCTGATCTGGTCGGTCATGTGTTCGATTGTTGCACGGTGGCCGCTCAGAGCGCCGCGCCGGCGCGCAGTCCGTCGAGCACCGCCTCCTCGACCGTTCGCGGCGCGAGGCAATCGCCCACGAGCACCACGGGGATCGCGCTCGCACCCAGTTCCAGGGCCAGCTCGGGGGCCGCGCGACGCGCGGTCGAAAGGACCACGGCCGCCACGCCGTCGAGGATCACCGGCTCGTCGGTCAAGACGTGCTGGAGGTAGACCGAGTCGTCGTCCACCCCGAAGAGGCGCACGAGGGGCAGCACGCTCACCCGAGCGCGCGCGAGGGCCGCGAGCTGCTCGTCGCGCACGTACTGCTGGAGCGAGGCGCCGGCGTAGTAGCCCGGGGTCGCGAGGGTCACGCCGTGCCCGGCCGACGCGAGGAGCCGCGCGACCCCGACGCCCACCCAGTCGTCGCGCCAGTCGACGACGACGACCCGGCCCGACGGCACCGGTGCGCCGAGCAGGACCGACTCGGCGTCCAGGATCGTCGGCGAGCCGAGGACCTCCATGGGCGGCCGAGCGGGCCGGGACCCCGTCGCGATCACGACGTGGTCGAAGGACCGGGTCTCAACGTGTTCGCGCACGACCGGTGCGTTGAGCACGATCCGCACGCCGGCGCGGCGCGCCTCACGCTCGAGGTTGGTCGCGACGCCACCGAACTCGTCGCGGCCCGGCAGGCGCTGGGCGAGCAGGACCTGGCCGCCGAGGTGGGCCGACGCCTCGTACAAGGTCACGCGGTGCCCGCGCTCGGCCGCCACGGCCGCGGCCTTCAGCCCCGCCGGGCCGCCACCCACCACGAGGACCTCGCGCGGCGACGCGGGACGCACCCGGCGGCCCAGGGTCAACTCGCGCCCGGTCTCGGGGTGCTGGATGCACGAGATGGCGAAGCCGGCGTGGAAGTGGCCGATGCAGGCCTGGTTGCACCCGACGCAGGCGCGGATCTCCTCGGCGCGCCCGTCGCGCGCCAGGTTCGCCATCGCGGGATCGCAGATCATCGCCCGGGTCATCACGCAGGCGTCGGCGAGCCCGTCGGCGAGGATGCGCTCCGCCTCCTGGGGCTGGTTGATACGACCCGCGACGAAGACCGGGACGCCGAGGACCTCCTTCACCGCGCGCGCGGCGGGCGCGACGTAACCGTTGGGCAGTTCCATCGGTGGCGCGATGTGGTCCGAGCCGGCCAGGGTCGCCGAGGTGCCGGTCGTGACGCTCACGTAGTCGATCAGTCCCGCCGCGTCGAGCGCCTCGGCCGCGCGCAGCGCGGCGTCGGGTGCGAGGCCCCGCGGGTCGCGTTCGTCCATCGACAGGCGCAGCCCGACGATCGGGTCACGTCCAACCTGGTCGCGGACGGCGCGCGCCACCTCGAGGAGGAACCGCTGGCGCCCGGCCTCGTCACCGCCATACTCGTCGTCGCGCTCGTTCACGAAGGCGTTGAGGAACTGCGCGGGCAGGTACCCGTGGCTCGCGACCACCTCGACGCCGTCGAGGCCCGCACGGATCAGCCGCCCGGCGGCCTGGGCGTAGCCGCTCACGATCTCAGCGATCTCGTCACGGTTGAGAGCTCGCGGCACCACCCGGAACCGCTCGTTGGCGACCGGCGATGGCGCCACCGCGACCGGCAGCGAGCCGTCCGCCGACTCCATCACCTCGCGGCCGGGGTGGAAGAGCTGGCCGACGATCGTCGTGCCGTGGGCGTGCACGGCCTCGGCGAGGCGCGCGTAGCCCTCGATGCAGCCGTCGTCGGTCGCCATGAGGACGTGGGAGGTGTAGCGCGCCGTCTCGTGGACCCCGGCCACCTGGACGACGATGAGCCCGACACCGCCGGCCGCGCGCGCCTCGTGGTAGGCGATCAGTTGGTCGGTGATGCGGCCGCCCTCGACCATCACGGTGTCGTGGCCCGAGGAGACGACGCGGTTCTTCACGACCGTTCGGCCAAGGACGAGGGGCTCGAAGAGTCGGTCGAAGGAGCCCGTCATCGCTTCGGTCGTCCTCGGCACGACTCGAGGCTACTCACGACGATCGCGGTGACTCGCTAGGCGACCGGCGGGAACCGGCTCTCGTTGGCGGCGAGCTTGGCGCGCACCACCGCGGCGAGGTCGACGTCCAGGACGTCGGCCAGGCGCAGCAGGAAGATGAGGACGTCGGCCATCTCGAACTCGATGGCCCGGCGGTGCTCGGGCGCCAGGCGATCGTCGGCCGACTCCTCGGGCGTGAGCCACCGGAACTCGGCGACGAGCTCGCCGGCCTCGCCGGCGACCGCCATCGCCAAGTTCTTGGGGGTGTGGAGCGCCCCCCACGCGCGCGCCTCGGCGAACGCCCGCGTCTCGAGGCGCAGTTCCTGCAGCTCACCCATCGTGACCTCCCCTGTTGGCGACCCCGGCCGATCGATCCGCGAACACCGTCCCGCGAGGCTCCGCGTCGCGATGGTCCCGTAGAGTAGCCCGGGTAGAAGGGAGCCCGATGGCCACGCCCAGACCTCGCACCATGATCCCGTTCGCGCTGCTCGCGGCGCTCGTCATCGTCAGCGCTAGCGCGGCCTGGCTGTCGAGCGGCTCGGCGATCGCGAGCGCCCCGGGTCCCGAGGGCGTGGCGGTGCTGAGCGTGCCGGTGCTCGCGCCGGCCGGCTCGGCCGGCGGCTCGCCGGTCGATGGGATCACCTGTCGCACCATCGGCCAGGAGAAGGTCACCTACCACGTCCACGTGCTCGTCGCGGTGTACGTCAACGGCCGGCGCGAGCGCCTCCCGGCCGGTATCGGCATCACCTCGCCCTCGGTCATCACCGGGTCGGGCCCGAGCACGTTCGTCGACGTGGGACTGCACGACTGCCTGTACTGGCTGCACACGCACGCCAATGATGGCGTCATCCACGTCGAGGCGCCGGCGAAGGGGCACTTCACCCTCGGCCAGTTCTTCGACGTCTGGGGCCAGCCACTCACCAGCGATCGCGTCGGGCCGACGGTGGGACACGTCGTCGTCTTCGAGAACGGGGTCCGCTACGCGCGCAGCCCGCGCGCGGTCCCGCTGCTCGCCGGCGACGTGATCCAGATCGACGTCGGATCGCCGACGGTCGCCTTCGCGCCCATCGCGTTCCACGTCACGGGCCTGTGCGGCGAGGGCACGAGCAGCTGCGTCAGCAAGCCCAGCTGAGCCGATGATCCGCGACGCGTTGGTGAGCGTCGTCGGGTCGGGCCGTCGCGGTGTCACCGACGCGCGTTCGCCACAGCAGTAGCGTCAAGACAGGACGAGGCCGAGGTGAGAGCGACGCGCACCAGCGAGCTGGAACGAGTGGTGCGTGATCACCAGGCCGCCGTCGGCAACTACTTGCGCCGCCGGCTCTACCCGCTCACCGACGGCGACCTCGACGACTTGGTCGCTGAGACCTTCACCGTCGTGTGGCGCCGGTTCGACGCGATGCCACCCGACGCGCAGCTCCCGTGGATCATCGGCGTCGCGCGTAACGTCCTGCACAACGCCCAACGGTCCCGACGCCGCCGTAGCGCCTACGAGGGCGCGGTCACTCCGCGCGGCGACGCGTCGTCGACCGAGGACGTCGTCGTGGCCGACGCCCGCGTGCGCCACGGCCTCGAATCGCTCGGCGACGACGAGCGCGAGATGCTGCTCTTGCACGTGTGGGACGGGCTCAGCGTCGCCGACGTCGCGAGCGTCCTGCACGTGACCCCCGACGCGGCGGCCGTGCGCCTGTCGCGCGCGCGGCATCGGTTCCGCGCCTTCTACGACGAGTGGGACGAGTCGTGAAACTTCGAGTCCGCACCGGACAGGACCCACGACGAGGAGGTCCACATGCGTGACGCGTTCGAGGCGCTCGCGGCACAGGACCCGGCCGCCGTCGCCTACCAACACCCCGACCCCGCGGCCCTCGTCGCACGGATCGGCGCCGATCACCGTCGCGTGGCACTGCCGGGACGGTTCCGCCTCGCCATCGCGGCAGCGGCCGGCGTGTCGGGACTCGTGACCGTCGGACTGGTGGCCGCCCTCAGCGTGAACCCGGCGCTGCCGATGCTCGCCTTCGCCCCGACGCCGGCGCCGGTCTTTGCCGCGACCAAGTCGGCCCAGAGCCCCACGACGGCCGGCGTGGCGATGTCGGTGCGGCCAGTCGCCGGACACTTCGGGCCGGGCGACTCGCTCGCGAGCGCGTACCAGCTCATGGTTCCCGCCGCGGGACTCGACGCCACGATGGGCCTCGGCGCGGCGCTCGGCGTCGTCGGCACGATCGGTGGCTACAACGGCACGACCTTCAGCGAGACGGGCGCGTCGGGTTCTCGCATCACCTACGAGACGACCACCGGCATCGGCCGGTGGCGCTACAGCGCCGGGTCGACCACGGGGTTGTCCCCGGCGCGCTTCGCCGCCGCGATCGCGCGCCAGCGGTGGGGATACACCGTCGGCCTCGACACGCGCACCGGGTCGAGTCCGGTGCTCGTCGACGGATCGGCAACGACCCTTCGCGTGTCGCTCACGGTGCACGACGGCCGCGTCGTCGCCGCGAGCGGGCCCGCATTCGTCGTGGCGGCGATGGTCAACTACCGCCTTCGGTCGCCCAACGACGCGCTCGCGACGACCTACACCGAGCGCCCGACCGTCGCCACCTCGGTCGCGCTCGCCTGGTCCCCCTACGCGCTGACGGACGGCTTCGTGTGGCTCCTGCCGACCTTCGTCTTTCGCGGGCACAGCGGCGCGCGCGCGTGGACCGGTCTGTCCCTCGCGGTGCGCACCGCCACGCTCACCGGCACCGCCGGGTGACTCAGCGCCGCTCGATGAGATCGAAGTAGTCGTCGCGCCAGAGGTCGAAGTACTCCTCGGGCAGCAGCACCGCGTGGGTCGGCTCGAGGCGCTCCACGAAGGACCGCTCGTGGCTGACCGCGACGATCGTGCCGCGCCACTGGCGCAGCATCTCACCGAGTGCGTCGACGCTCGCCGGGTCGAGGTTGTTGGTCGGCTCGTCGAGCAGCAGGAGGTTCGCCTGTGACGCCGCGAGGATCGCGACGGCGAGCTTGGCTCGCTCCCCGCCCGAAAGCGTGCCGGGCAGCTGGTGCGCGGCCGAGCCCTTCAGGCCGAACGCGCCGAGCAGCGCCCGGCGCTGGACCTCGGTCTCGACCGTGGCGTTGGCGAGGTGTGCGAGCACGGTCTTGGTGAAGTCCAGCTGCTCGTGCTCCTGGGCGAAGTAGCCGACCTCGACGTTCGCCCCGAAGCGCACCGCGCCGCCCTGGGGCTGCTGGGTGCCGGCCAGGCAGCGCAGCAACGACGACTTGCCCGCGCCGTTTCGTCCGACGATCAGGATGCGGTCCCCGCGGCGGGTGATGAACGAGGCGTCGCGCAGCACGTCAAGGTCGCCGTAACGAACGGCGATGTTCTCCACGGTCATCGGCACGTCACCGCTGCGCGGCGGCTCGGGCAGGCGGAACTTGACGGCGCGCTCCCTCTTGGTCACCTCGACTCGGCCCGCCTCGAGCTTGCCCACGCGCCGGTCGAGGACCTTGGCCTTGCGCGCACGCGCCTCGGTCTGGCCGCGCATCGAGTCCGCGAGGGTCTTGAGCCGGCTGATCTCGGCGTCCTGGGCGACGGCCAGCTTCTCCTCGGCCAGCCGGCGCGACTCGTCCTGGGCGAGGTAGGAGGAGTAGTTGCCCCGGTACTCGCGCAGCTGGCCGTCGCGCAACGCCAGCACCCGGCTGATGGCGCGGTCGAGCAGCGGCAGGTCGTGGCTGATCACGACGACGGTGCCGCGGAAGCGCTCGAGCTCGTCGAACAGCCACCGCTTGGCCGCCATGTCCAGGTGGTTCGTCGGCTCGTCGAGGACCATGATGTCGGGCTGCTCGTAGAGCACGCGCATCAGGTCGACCCGGCGTCGCTGGCCGCCCGAGAGCGAGCCGAGGTCTTCGAGCAGCAGCGACTCATCCAGACCGAGACCGGCCGCCAGGCGCGCGACCTCGGACTCGGCCTCGTAGCCCCCGCGCTCGCCGAAGTCGGCCTCGAGGGAGGTGAAGCGCTCGATCGTCTCGTCGGTGGGGTCGGCCGCCATCGCGTGGCGCGCGTGCTGCATGTCAGCGTCGAGCTGGTCGAGGCCCCGCGCGGAGAGCACGTGCGAGAGTCCGATCGGCTCGACGCCCAGTCCCCCGGGAATCGGTTCCTGGGGCAGGTGGCTCAGCGTGCCCTGGAAGGTGACCCCCCCGCCGATGCGCAGGTGCTCGGGGGCCTCCCCGCGCAGCACGGCGAGCAGCGTCGACTTGCCGACGCCGTTTCGTCCGACCACGCCGACCTTCTCGCCGTCGCCGATGGTGAACGACACCGGCTCGACGATTCGGCGCGCGCCGATCTCAATGGTGAGGTCGCGAACAATAAGCAAGGTATCGACTCTACCGGGATCGCGCGAGGCGACAGCCGACGCGCGCCGCTGGGGCCAGGGTGCGCGGATCCACCCCTCCGGTGTGCCCGGCGCGACGGCGTGTGCGACGATGTCGTGATGGCCGAGCCCCTGTCCATCGATCTCTGGAGCGACGTGGTCTGTCCCTTCTGCTACCTCGGGTCGCGCCAGCTGGAGCTCGCGCTCGCGCGCTTCGAGCACCGCGAGGACGTCGTCCTCGTCCACCGCGCCTTCGAGCTGGACCCGGCCGCGACGCCGAGCCTGGTCAGCCTCGACGAGCTGCTCGCGACCAAGTACGCGATGCCGCTCGAGCGCTCGCGGGCGATGCACGAGCGCCTCAGCCAGCAGGCCGGCGCGATGGGTCTCGCGTGGAACCTCGACCGGGCTCGCGCGACAAACACCTTTGACGCCCACCGGCTGGTCGCGCTGGCCGCGACCCAGGACCTCGGACCCGCGATGGCCCGTCGGCTCCACGCCGCCTACTTCAGCGACGGGCTGCTCGTCAGCGACCCGGCAACCCTCGACCAGCTCGCGAGCGAGGTGGGGGTGGCCGGGTCGTCGTCGCTCTGGAGCGGCGACGCCTTCGCCGACGAGGTCCGCGCCGACGAACAGCTCGCGAACGAGCTCGGCATCACCGGCGTGCCCGCGTTCGTCCTGGACCGCACGTTCCTCGTCTCGGGCGCCCAGGGCGAGGAGCCGATCCTCGACGCGCTGAAGGGCGCCTGGGCCCGTCGCTGACTACTCCTCGGAGGGAACGACCGCGGCGGTCGACACGCTGTGCCCGTCGTCGAGGTTCATGACGCGCACGCCCGTCGCGTCGCGGCCCTGGGAGGAGACCTCGCGCACGGGCGTGCGAATCAGCACGCCGCCGCTCGAGGCGAGCAGCACCTCGTCGGAGAGCTCCACCATCAGTGACGCGACCACGAAGCCGCGCGCCGCGGTGAGCCGGATCGCGCGCACGCCCTGGCCGCCACGGCCCTGGACGTTGAAGCGGTCGGTCTTGACGCGTTTGCCGAAGCCGGTGTCGGTGACGAGGAAGAGGTCGGCGTCGTCGCGCACCACGTCGAGGGAGATCGCCCGGTCGTCGTCCTTCAGGCGGATTCCCCGCACGCCGGTCGCGTCACGGCCCATCTCGCGGACCTCGGACTCGTTGAAGCGGATCGCCATGCCGCGGAACGTGACCATCATGAGGTCGTCCTCGCCGGCCGTGGCGACCACGCGCACCACCTCGTCGCCGTCGCGCAGCTTGATCGCGATCCAGCCCTCGCGGCGCGACTTGTCGTACTCGGAGAACGACGTCTTCTTGACGGTCCCGTTGGCCGTCGCGAAGACGAGGAACTCGTCCTCGGGGAAGTCGTTGGTGGCGACGATCGCCTGGATCCGTTCGTTGGGCAGCAGGTTGAGCAGGTTCACCACCGCGGTGCCCTTGGCCGTGCGCTCCTTCATCGGGATCTCGTGGCCCCGTAGCCGGAAGACGCGTCCCCGATTCGAGAACAGCAGCAGGTGCGCGTGGGTGGTCGTGTGCACGATCTGGTCGACGAAGTCCTCGTCGCGCAGCTTCGCGCCTTGCACGCCCCGGCCGCCTCGACCCTGCGTGCGGAACGCGGCGGCGGACACGGACTTCACGTAGCCGGCGCGGGTCATCGTGATGACGATGTCCTCGTCGTCGATGAGGTCCTCGACGCCGAGCTCGCCCGGGTCGTTCACGACCTGGGTGAGCCGCGCGGTCGCGTACTTGTCCCTGACCACGGTCATCTCGTCGGCGATCACCGCGCGCAGCTTGGTGTCACTGGCGAGGATCGACTCGAGCTCGGCGATCGCCGCGCGCAGGCGCGCCATCTCCTCTTCGAGCTCGGTGCGCCCGAGGCGCGTGAGCCGCCCGAGGGTCATGTCCAAGATGTGGTTCGCCTGTTCCTCGGAGAAGGAGAATGGCTCGGCCATGAGTGCCACGCGCGCGGCCGGCCGATCGTCCGATCCGCGGATCGTCGCGATGACGAGGTCGAGCATGTCGATCGCGCGAAGCAGGCCCTCGATGATGTGGGCGCGGGCCTGGGCCTTGCGCAGCCGGAACTGGGACCGCCGGGTCACGACCTCGACCTGGTGGGCGATGTAGTGGGTGAGCGCCTGGGCCAGGTTGAGCGTGCGGGGCACCCCGTCGACGAGGGCCAGCATGTTGACCGCGAACGTGGTCTGCAGGGTCGTGTTCTTGTAGAGCTTGTTGAGCACGACGTTCGCGTTGGCGTCGCGCTTGAGGCGGATCACGAGGCGCGCCTGGCGGCCTGCGGAGTCGTTCTGGACCGCGGCCACGCCCTCGAGGTCGCCCGACTTCACCAGGTCGTAGATCTTCTCCTCGACCGACTCGACGGACACCTCGTAGGGGAATTCAGTGACGACGATGCGGGTGTCGCCACGGTGCTCTTCCACCTCGGCGACCGCGCGCACCTTGATCGAGCCGCGCCCCGTCCGGTAGGCGTCGAGGATGCCCTGACGACCGAGGATCTGCGCGCCGGTCGGGAAGTCCGGACCCTTCACGAAGCGCATCAGGTCATCGGGCGTCGAGGCGGGGTTGGCGAGCAGGTGCAGGGTGGC
This sequence comes from Actinomycetes bacterium, assembly GCA_021818025.1. Taxonomy (GTDB): domain Bacteria; phylum Actinomycetota; class Acidimicrobiia; order Acidimicrobiales; family RAAP-2; genus RAAP-2. The sequence continues at coordinate 9,051 of JAKAFH010000006.1, forward strand.
GTCGATCACCTCAGCGAGGTTGTGCGGGGGGATCTTGGTCGCCATGCCCACCGCGATGCCCTGGGAACCATTGACGAGCAAGTTCGGGAAGCGGCTGGGCAGCACCGTCGGCTGCTGGTTGGTGTTGTCGTAGTTGGGCTCGAAGTCGACGGTCTCCTCGTCGATCGAGTCGAGCATCTCCAGGGCCAGCGGAGCGAGCCGGCACTCGGTGTATCGCATGGCCGCCGCGCCCTCGTCGGGACCCGTGCCGCCGAAGTTGCCGTGTCCGCTGATGAGCGGGTGGCGCATCGAGAAGTCCTGGACCATGCGCACCAGCGCGTCATAGATTGCGGTGTCGCCGTGCGGGTGGTAGGTGCCCATGACCTCGCCCACGACCTTGGCGCACTTCGAGTGCGGCCGGTCCGGGCGCAGTCCCTGGTCGAACATGGAGTAGAGGATGCGCCGGTGCACCGGCTTGAGTCCGTCGCGCACGTCGGGCAGGGCCCGCGACACGATGACCGACATCGAGTACTCGAGGAACGAGCGTTCCATCTCCAGGTTGATCTCGATTGGCTCGACGTAGCCGACGACGACGTCGGTCCCGTCGTCCGGGGTGTTCGCCGAGTCGTTCTTCTTGCGTGCCATGGTCCTCCGGTCCTAGATGTCTAGGAATCGAACGTCTTTTGCGTTGGTCTGGATGAAGTGACGACGCTGGGGCACGTCGTCGCCCATCAGGATCGAGCAGACCTCGTCCGCGAGCGCGGCCTGTTCGACGGTGATCTGGAGCAGGGCGCGCTTCGTGGGGTCCATCGTCGTCTCGCGCAGCTCGTCATAGTCCATCTCGCCCAGGCCCTTCAGGCGCTGGAACTCGTTGCGGTGCTCCGGGTGCTCCTGGAGGAAGCGCGCCTTGGCGAGGTCGTCGCGCAGGTAGGTCTTCTCCTTGCCGACGAGCGTCGAGAACAGCGGCGGCTGGGCGACGTAGACGTGGCCGTTGTTCACGAGGTCGGTCATCTGGCGGAAGAAGAACGTGAGCAGCAGGGTGCGAATGTGGCTGCCGTCGACGTCGGCGTCCGCGAGCAGGATGATCTTGTCGTAGCGGACCTTGCTCACGTCGAACTCGGCTTCGACCCCGGCGCCGATCGCCGCGATGAGCGCCTGGATCTCGGTGTTCTTCAGGATTTTGTCCGAGCGCGCCTTCTCGACGTTGAGGATCTTGCCGCGGATCGGCAGGATCGCCTGGGTGCGCGGGTCCCGGGCGTCCTTCGCGGAGCCGCCGGCCGAGTTGCCCTCGACGATGAACAGCTCGCACTCGCGTGGGTCGCGAGAGGAGCAGTCGACGAGCTTGCCCGGAAGTCCCGCGCCGTCGAGTGCGTTCTTGCGTCGGGTCAGGTCTCGCGCGTGCTGGGCCGCCATGCGCGACCGCGAAGCCTGGATCGCCTTGGCCACGATCTGGCCACCCTCGCGGGGATTCTCCTCGAGCCAGTCGGCGAGCTTCTCGTTGGTCGCGCGCTCGACGAGGGAGCGAATGCTCACATTGCCGAGCTTGCCCTTGGTCTGGCCCTCGAACTGGGGCGAGGCGAGGCGTACCGAGACGATCGCGGTGAGTCCCTCGCGGATGTCCTCACCCTTGAGGTTCTCCTCCTTCTCCTTCAGGAGGTTCCGCTTGCGCGCGTAGCGGTTGATGACGTTGGTGATCGCCTTGCGAAAGCCCTCCTCGTGCATGCCGCCCTCGATCGTGGCGATGCCGTTGGCGAACGAGTGGATGCTCTCGTAGTAGCCGGTGTTCCACTGGAAGGCGACCTCGACCTCCTGGCCCTCCTCGGACTGGTCGTAGTAGCCGACCTTGCGGAAGAGCGACTCCTTGGAGTTGTTGAGGTGCCGGACGTAGTCGACGATGCCCCCGGTGTACTTGAAGGTCTCCTTGGCCGCCCGGCCGGCGCGCTGGTCGACGAAGCGGATCTCGAGCCCGCGGTTCAAGAAGGCCATGATCTGCAGCCGCTCGGTGACGGTCTGGGCGCGGAACTCGACCTCGTCAAAGATCGTGGGGTCGGGCACGAAGGTCACTGTCGTGCCGGTGCGTCCACTCGGCGCCGGCCCAGTGACCCGCAGGGGGCCCTGGGGCTTGCCACCGTCGCGGAACTCGAGCTGGTGGCGGTTCCCGTCGCGATCGATCTCGAGGGTCAGCTTCGAAGAGAGCGCGTTGACGACCGAGACGCCGACCCCGTGGAGTCCGCCCGAGACCTTGTAGCCACTGCCACCGAACTTGCCGCCGGCGTGCAGGACCGTCAAGACGATCTCGGCGGCCGACTTGCCCGGATACTGCGGGTGCTCGTCGGTGGGGATGCCGCGTCCGTCGTCGACGACGCGACAACTCCCGTCGGCGAGCAGGGTGACGTCGATCCTCGTGCAGTAGCCCGCCATCGCCTCGTCGACCGCGTTGTCGACGACCTCCCAGATGAGGTGGTGCAGACCAGCGGGACCCGTCGAGCCGATGTACATGCCCGGACGAACCCGAACGGGCTCCAACCCTTCCAGGACCGTGATGTCGCTCGCCCCGTAACTGGCTGAACCCCTGGATTTTCCGGTCACGAAGCATTCCTCTCGGTCGTGAAAATTTGGCGCTCGTCGGCGACGCCGACCACCACAATTCGACCTGTTCATCCTACCCGACTGGGTGTCGCACCCTGCCCGGCCGCGACGCTCAAACGGCGTCGTTTTAGGGCGCGATGACCGAGCGGATCGAGCGCGGCGCGGCGTCCCCGAGTGGCTCGAAGACGGCGAGCAGCGCCGTCGCGTCCTGGGTGATCCGCTGGGCGAACGCACCCGAGGGAACCTCGATCACGAGCACGCCGTCCTTGATGAACAGGGGCTGGCAGCGCGCGCGCAATACCTCGTCGACGTTGTCGTCCCAGATCGCGCGCACCTGGTCGATCAACCGAACGTCCACGCGCTTGAGGCGGCCGGCGACGACGTTCAAGATGTCGCCCAGCGACGCCGGCTCGCCGCGCCTGCCCTTCACGCGCGTCCTGTCGCCAGGTCGATGATCGACGCCGGCTTCATCTTCGTGGGCAGCGGCATGGCGGTCGTGACCAGGGTCTGGCCGACGGGCAGCAGCGCCAGCAGCCGATCGCTGCGCACGGGGTCGAGCTCGCTGAAGACGTCGTCGAGCAATAGCAGCGGGTCGACGCCGCGGCGCTGTTGGATCAGCTCGTGGCCCGCGAGCCGTAGCGCCAACGCGAGTGAGCGCTGTTCGCCCTGGGAGGCCTGACGTCGGGCGTCTCGATGGTTGAGGGTGATCAGAATGTCGTCGCGGTGTGGTCCCTTGGTGCTGTGACCCCTCGCGACGTCGTCGTCGAACGCGACGTGTAGCGCGTCGAGCAGGTCGCCGCTCCACGAGCGGTCATAACCCAGCGCGACCGGCTGACCGTCGTCGGCGAGGGCCCGGTAGTACTGGTTGACCAGCGGGTCGAGTTGGGCGAGCAACGCCTCGCGTTCGCCCACCAGTTCCAGCCCAGTACTCGCGAGGTCGGTCGTCCAGACCTCGAGCTCCTCGCGTTCACCTGGGGTGGCGCGCCGTTCCTGGATCCGGCGCAGGACGGCGTTGCGCTGCGAGAGCACGCGGGTGAACCGTTCGAGCAGTGGACTCGTCTTCGGATCTACGTCGTTCATCACGTGGTTGAGGAAGTCCCGGCGCTGCTCGGGCCCGTGGCGGATGACGTCCACCCCCTCGGGAGTGAAGACCGTCAGCGGGAGCGCTTCGGCGAGGTCGGCGCGCGACTGGGGACGCAGACCGTTGATCAGCATCCGCTTCTGGGTCGAGCGGGCGCCACGGGTGAGTGTCAGATCGACCTGGACCCGGCGGTCCTGGTGGAACAGGACCCCGTGGACCTCGGCGACAGACTCGCCGGCTCGCACCATGTCGGCGGCGCTGCTCGTTCGAAACGAACCAGCCGTCGCCAGGGCGTAGACGGCCTCGAGGACCGAGCTCTTGCCGGTGCCGTTGGGCGAGAGAAAGACCGTGACCGACGTGTGGTCGGGCCGGAACTGGTATTCGTCAAAGAGTCGGAAGTTACGCAGCGTGAGCTCGTGGAGTCCCACGGCGATGCATCCCGTCTACTGGACGCGAACGGGCATCAAGAGATACCGGAACCGCTCGTCGTCGACGCCGTGGACCATCGCGGGTCGCACGGAGTCCGACATCTCGAGCACCACCTCGTCACTCGGCACGGCCTCGATGCCATCGATCAGGAAGTTCGGATTGAAGGCAATCGTCAGGTCTTCGCCCACGTAGTCCGCGTCGACGTTGTCCTCGACGTCCCCGGTGTCTTGGCTCTGGGTGCGGATCTCGACCATGCGGTCCTTCACGAGCAGGCGCACCGACGAGGTCGAGTCCTTTGCGAGGAGCTTCGCGCGCTTGAGCGACGTGAGCAGGGTGTCCTTGGCGACGCGCAGCCGGTTGGGGTAGCTCGCGGGGATCAGCTGGAGCACCGAGGGGTAGTTCCCCTCGATCAAGCGCGACGCGATGTTCGTGCGCCCGACGACGAAGGAGATCTCGGCGCTGGTCAGCGTGACCCCGATCTCGGCGTCGTCACTCAGCGAGGACGCGGAGCGCTGCAGCTCGTGCAAGGCGCGGGCGGGCACGAGGACGTCCTGGCTCGCACCGATGGTGGAGACGCCCGGCACGTCGCGCACGGCCAGCCGGTAGGAGTCCGTCGCGATCAGTCGAAGCGCGTTGTTCTCGGTCGTGAAGAGCACGCCAGTCAACAGCGGTCGCGCGTCGTCGGTTGCGGCTGCGCGAACCACCTGGGTGATGCCCTGGATCAGGTCGGCGGCGGGGATCGTGATGAGGGCCCCGGTGATGGGTGGCAGCTTGGGGTAGTCCATCACCGCGAAGCTGCGCAGGGAGAACTTCGCGCGCCCGAGCGAGACCTCCACGGTCTCCTCGCCACCGTCCACCGTGACGGCCCCCGCCTCCAGGGAGCGCACTGCGTCCACGACGAGCCGGGCTGGCACGACGACGGACCCATCCTCGAGTCCGATCACGTCGACGGTCGTGCGAACCGTGATGTCGAGGTCGGTGCCCGTGACCACGAGCTGGTTGCCGGTCAGGGTCAGCAGTACCCCGGAGGTGGCGCCAACGAGCCTCGTCGCCACGACTCGGCTCGCACTACTCAGTGCGTCGACCAGGATGTCGCGCTCGGATTTGAACTTCATCGGTTGCCTTTCTTTGACTACTGAGGTTACGTGGCTTGTTTAGTTGAAACAGTGGTTGGTAGTAGTAGGGGTGTGGATTTGTGGATAGATCGTTGTAACCCCTGATTGATCCGGTGAAACTCCTGGGCAGATTTCCAACACCACTGTCGAAAACTGTCTCAACCTGCGTACCTAAAGATTCACGTGATGTTGATTTCTCACGAGTTGTCACCCACCAACCAACAACGATGTCCCCATGTTGTTCACAAACCTATTCGAACCCCTCCCCCTGCAGACGTCGCTTGAGGTGGTTGATCTCGGCGAGGAGGTCGCCGTTCACCGGCAGCTGTTCTTTGATCTTCTCAACCCCGCTGATCACCGTCGTGTGGTTACGCCCGTCGAAGATCCGGGCGATCATTGGGTAGGAGTAGTTGTTGAGCAGTTCGCGGATGAGGTACATCGCGACGTGCCGGGCGTGCACCAGTGGCCGGAGCCGCTTGGAGCCGCGGATGTCGGCGACCGAGAGCCCGTAGTAGTCCGACACGGCGTCCAGGATGGTCTCGGGTTTGATGGTGACCTGCTCGTGGCCGAGGTTGGTGAGATGGCTCTTGGCGAGGTCGAGGGAGATCGGCTCTTGGCGAAGGTTGGCGAAGGCGCGCAGCATGGTCACTGACCCTTCGAGCTCGCGGATGTTGTCACGGACCCGGTGCGCGATCCACTCGGCGACGTCGCGGGGCAGGTCGACCCCCTCGCCCTCGGCCTTGGCGTGCAGGATCGCGATGCGCGTCTCGAGATCGGGTTGATCGATCTCGGTGACGAGTCCTTGGAGCAGCCGACTTCGGAAACGCTCTTGGATGCCCGCGAGGTCGCGCGGTGAGCGATCCGACGTGAGCACGATCTGTTTGCCGTCGCCGTGCAGCGCGTTGTACGTGTGAAAGATCTCTTCGTGGAACGTCTCACCTCGGGTCTCCATGAATTGGATGTCGTCGATCAACAAGACGTCGTTCTCGCGGTAGCGCTCGTGCAACGCGAGCTGTGTGCGCGTCTGGATCGCGCGAATGAAGTCGTTGAGGAATGTCTCGGTGGAGACGTAGAGGACTTTTCGTCCCGGGTAGTTCTCGTGGACGTAGTTGCCGATCGCGTGCAAGAGGTGGGTCTTGCCGAGACCGCTGTTACCGTAGATCATCAGCGGGTTATAGGCCCGACCAGGTGTTTCTGCCACCGACTGCGCGGCGGCGAACGCGAGACGGTTCGACGAGCCGGGCACGAACGAATCGAAGGTCATGCGTGGGTCGAGACGAGCTGGTCGATCGACGCTCGGCGCGTACGTCGTAGTCGTCGTCACGGTCTTGGTGACATCAGGTGTCGTCACTGTGTCGACGTTCGTCATCGGTTGGTCACTAATCGTTAACGAGACACGCACGTCCTCACCGATGATCTGCTTGGCCTGTTCGATGATGAGCGGCAGGTAGCGCTGTTGCACGCGCTGCAGTTGGATCTGGTTCGGTGCGCCGATGACTAACTCGTCGTCGTGGTAATCCACAAGGCGAAGTGTGTTGAGTCCAGCGGACCAAACGGCCTCAGATGCACTGCCACGTAAGGATTCTCGTAGCGCTGACCAGACGTCGTCTCCGTTCGCCACTTCGTTCCTCCACAAGTCAGTATCGACATTATCCACAGGAGGGGGACCCGTGCTCAGCCGATTACCCCTGGGTGTTTCACGTTACACCGTTGGTCGTGGGGTGGGGGCTGGGCGCGACGGTGCGGTAGGATTATCGGCGCTATCGCTCGCGGCCCTCCAGGAGGGTTTCGCGAAGCGCGTGTGACATCGTGAGAAGAGGATTCTGTGAAGCGGACCTATCAACCCAACAAGCGAAAGAGGGCCAAGACGCACGGTTTTCGTGCCCGGATGCGTACGCGCGCCGGTCGGGCAGTGCTGAAAGCTCGTCGGGACAAGGGTCGTCACGATCTGACGGTGTGATCGATGCCGGATCGGGTTCGGACCCGACGGCAGTTCGCACGGTTCGCCAGCCCCGACGCACGGGGCCGAAGCGGGCCAGTGCGCGTTGTCTTCGTTGACGATCAACCCGAAGGGCGTGGTCTGGCTGCTGCCTACACCATCAGCCGCAAGGTCGGGAACGCCGTGGTGCGCAATCGCATTCGCCGCCGGCTCCGTGTGTTGCTCGACGAAGTTCATACGTCCGTTAGATCAGGAACATACCTGATCAAGTGCGGAAATGAGACTGGAAGTCTTTCCTATGATCAACTCAGATCCCATCTCCACGAGGCACTCGAGCGAGCACAGCTCCTCACGTAGTCCTGGCTGGGCTGCGATGGTGCTCGCTCGAAGCATCACGGCCTATCAGCGCGTGACCTCGGGTCGGCCGTCGCCGTGCCGGTTCTATCCGTCGTGTTCGAACTACGCCCTCGAGGCCATCGAGGTCCACGGTGCGTGGCGTGGCGTGTTGCTCGCGGTTCGTCGGGTGAGCCGCTGTCGCCCATTGGGTCCACACGGTGTGGACCTCGTCCCAGAAGCTCGGCGTAAGACAAGGAGTTCGAAGTAATGGCATCCATCACTCACTCGATCGGCGCGATCTTTCAGCCGATCTTCCACCTCTTCGGATGGATGCTGGCCTTCCTCTACGGCCTGATCCCGAACTACGCCGTCGCGATCACGCTGCTGACGATCATCATCATGGGCGCCTTGACCCCCTTCACGGTCAAGAGCACGAAGTCGATGATGGCGATGCAGAAGTTGCAGCCGGAGATCAAGAAGCTGCAGCAAAAGTACAAAGGCCCGGAAAATCGCCAGGTCCTCAACGAGGAACTGATGCGGCTCTACCGCGAAGAGGGTGCGAACCCGGTCGGCGGCTGCCTACCCGTCCTCCTGCAGGCACCATTTCTATTTATTTTGTATAGTGTCATTCGAGGCCTGACGAACATCACGCCGGCTGGTGTCGTTGAGCCTCGGTACATCCCAACGACCTCGAAGATGTACCACAACCTGATCGCGACCCACGGTCAGATCAATGCCTTCGGCATGGACCTCAACCTCAAGCCCTTTAGTCACCACGGGTCGCTAGGAGCGACGATCCCCTTCTTCGCCCTGGTGGCGCTCGCCGTTGGCTTGCAGTACTTCCAGATGGCGCAGATGAACAATCGCAACAAGAAGACCGGACAGGCCATGCCCAGCCAGCAGCTCATGTTGCAGCGCTTCCTTCCTGTGTTCTTCGCGTACTTCTACATCGTCATTCCCGCGGCGGTCGTGCTGTACATGATCGTCTCGACCATCATTCGAATTATCACCCAGGACCTGATGTTCCGCGCGGGTGTTTCGAATCCAAACAAGGAGAAGGAGCGGTCCATTCCGGCCGTCGGGAAAGTCGAGGCCATCGAGCCGGAGAAGAAGTCCGGTGCGTCTGACCCGAAACCTTCAACTATCAAGCCCCAGCAGCAGACCCGCTCGCGGTCAAAGCGTAAGAGAAAGGCGCGTTAACCCATGGATTGGGTAGAAACAACAGGTAAGACGATCGACGAAGCGACGAGTCGCGCACTCGCCCACCTCGGTGTCAATAAGGATGACGCCGAGGTCGAGATCCTCGAAGAGCCCAAGACCGGTCTCTTCGGGCGCGTCAAGGGTGAAGCTCGCGTCCGCGCTCGCGTCCGCCCGACGGGACCGCGGCCTAAGCGGACCCGTCGTTCCGGCACCGGCCGCGAGGACCGGCCACGTAGCTCGGCGTCGCGAGGCGATAAGCATCGCGGGCCGAAGGCCGCTGACGCGTCTGGTCGAAAGGAAGCAGGAACGCTCGACTCGGGCCGAGACGATGTTGCAAAAGAGAAGAAGGAAAAGAGCGGTCACGGGGAGAACCACCCCAAGAAGGCGCATAAAGACAAGGGGACCCCACGGGTCGAGAAAAGTCCGAAGAAGGAGGACACAGTGGCCGAGGGAATCTCTCTAGCCGAGCAAGGTGCAATCGCGAAGGAGTTCCTGGTTGGACTCCTCGCATCGATGAACATCGCAGCCGAGATAACGGTGAGCGAGCTTGATGAGGAGACAGTCGAATTGGCCGTCAACGCCAATCCCCCGACCGAACTGGGCATCCTGGTCGGTCCGCGCGGGATGACGCTGCAGGCGCTGCAAGAGGTGACGCGCACCGTCGTCCAGGCGAAGAGCCCCGGTCGCACCGACCGGATCCTCGTGGACGTCGCGCAGTACCGCGAGCGACGCGTTGCGGCCCTCGGACGCTTCGCCCAGAAGGTCGCACAGGAAGTCATCGAGACCAACGAGGAACGGGCCCTCGAGCCGATGTCCGCCGCGGACCGCAAGGCGATCCACGATTCGCTCGGTGGCCTGGACACCGTTGTCACAAGGTCCGAGGGAGAAGAGCCGCGCCGCTTTGTGGTGATCGCTCCGGCATAATTGTTTCCGTGACATCGTTATGGTTGACCCGCGCCCTCGAGGAATCGAGGGCGCGGGGCTTTTTGGGGCCGGGTGCAATTGAACCCCAGATTCAGCACGCCGAGGGGTTCGTCGAGGCGTGGCGGGCCCATCGGGCCGATCCCCCGACCACGATCCTCGACCTCGGCAGTGGAGGTGGCCTACCCGGTCTCGTACTACTTGACGTGTGGGGGCACCCCACGACCTTCCTCGACTCCATGGAGAAGCGGACGAACTTTCTACTCGAAGTGCTGGCTTGGGACGACGTGCCGAGCGGGGGCAGCGTGTGGCGCGGCCGCGCGGAAGTCCTCGCTCGCGAGACAAGGGGCGATTCGCGGTTCAGTATCGTCACAGCGCGGTCGTTCGGTCCACCCGGCGTGACGGCGGAATGCGCAGTTCGATTCCTGCACATCGGCGGACTACTGATCGTCTCCGAACCCCCCGAAGGTGCCGATCGGTGGAGCGCGACGGGACTTGACCAGCTCGGTCTCGTGTCGAGGGGGACCTTTCGCACGAGCGCTGGATACAAGGTGATGGAGAAGATTCGTCCCACGCCACTGCGATTCCCTCGTTCCTCGGGCACACCAGGAAAGAACCCCGTCTTCTAGCAGCGCGCGTCCCATTTCCGGCACACCGGTTTGCCTTGACCGACCAACGGTCGGTGCTTGTTCGCCGTCCGGATAACCAGGAACCCCTGGCATTTCCCGGTTCTCCCAGAGCCCTACCTCAACCTCGAGGCTTGTACGGGTGACGAATGGCTCGTCCCGTGTGCTTCACGGTGCGCGCTCGCAGGGCCAACGCCTTGCACACCCAACAACGACAGTACCTGGCCACTGTGACAACGCACTGATCTCTGAGGGCCCAGAACTAGAACACACGCTGTACGACGCGCGAGAGCGGATCCGTAATCCCCGTTCGTGAGTGGGCCAATGTTTCACGTGAAACATGAGAGATTCGCCAGCAGCGAAGGCACCCCCCTTTCGTGGCTAGCCATGACGACAGCTGGCCAGAAATTCGATGCCATGACCGTGCCGAGCGTGCCGACGCCGACGCGGTGAGGACTACGCGCCGAGTGCACCGCGTCGCGGTCCGACCACGTTCGCGTCACCACCTGGGTCTTTGCCCGTTACCCCCCGCTTCGATGACTGTCTACTCCCATAGAGCATGGAAGTGGTCGCGGAGACACGATCACCCGTGGGTCCCATGTAGCTTTGACGGTTTCTCACGTCGCGCAGCGTGGTGATGGTGTCAAGTGAGCAGTAGCAAACCTGGTCAACGTCGTGGCCGTCGTGATCGCCGTGAAGGCCTGGTGGGGCGCTGGAAATCGGTCGTGACCCGCGTCTGGTGGTACGACCGCGACCCCGAGAGCCTGGTAAAGCCCCAAATTGCTGCAATCAGCACTGGCTGCGTGCCGGGTGGCTTGTTTCACGTGAAACATCCCAGATCGAGCAGTATGAGAAGGACTCGACATCTCGCCACCCTGGGACGTTCGGCCTCGGACTGACCGGTGAGGGCGATCACGTGACCCCGAGTTCGACGGTGCACTCCCCCAATGCGCGGCATGGACGCCGAACACGTAGCCCGACCATGAGTTTCTTGTGTCAAGGGTGCCGGTCAAAGCGTCGCCAGGCGACAACGCCGTGACGCGACCATGCGGTGTTTCACGTGAAACATGGGGAGCATGAAAGGGCTAGCCGATATCGTGGCGTACCACCTTCGTGTTCCTTCCGTAGATGGTGCGCTGATCGTACGGAACGCGGAGTTCATTGATCGAACAACGGCGAAACCGGAGCGAACGGTAGGCAGGACCAGTTATAGGTCCATTGGAGGGGTCAGAGCCAAGTCGCGCACCCTAGTACGAGTCAACGAGTCGCCAAATCCCCGGTGCTGTCGAATCAGCGCCTTGAGCTGAGGTTGGATCATCGCTATGGGCTTCCGACGCAGGTTTGCCGAGTGGACGTGCACCAGCGCCCAGGGAAGGTAACGCCGATTCGAGTCGAGAGGCGGGAGAACGTAGCAACGGTGGGGCCCACCAGCGGGGCCGCCAAGATGCCCCGCGACGGGTACGGGTCTCAGAAACACTGAGGTGGTCCCACCTCGGTGTCTAGTGGGTCGGGTCGTGCACCTTCCCCGTCGAACATTGGAGACCTTGGGTCGGGTTGTGCATCGGCGGCGCACGGCTCGTGGTGATCAGGTATCTGAAACGGTGGGGATACGAGCTTCGAGGTCGATGTCGTCGGTCATTCGCACTGCCACCGAGGTTTCACGTGAAACAATTGCACCGACCCGACACTGGATTGGCCGAGCGTCGCGAACGGCCTTCGGATACTGCCTTTGGCGACCTCGTTTGGACGAACCGCCGATCGGATGTCAGAGATGATCGGTTCGGTCCCGTTGAAGGAACACACGGCTGCGCAATGTCATTCTTGAGGGCGTAAATCCAGCGCCAATGCGCCGCTCGAGTGTGGCGAAGTGTTCGGATGTGGACACCCCAAGCGTACGTTGGACGATGTTTCACGTGAAACATCGAGTCGCGGGTCCGGCAGCCAAACTGACGGCAGATCGAGAATTCCTAATGTTTATAGCGAATTACAAGAATTGGATCCTTCGCTTCGGACGCATCGCTGGCCACTCGAGCCAGGACGCGATGATGTTTCACGTGAAACATCGATACTTGACGACCTTCCAAAAACCGTGTTGAATGGCAGGGGACTTGACAGGTGTCGGGGGTCCGTAACGCAGGAAGAGGCTCATGGCGGACGACAGTACGATGAGGATTTTCGCCGTAGCCAATCAAAAGGGTGGAGTCGGAAAGACAACCACTACGACATCGCTCGGCGCGGCCCTCGCGCAGAACGGCAAGCGGGTCCTCGTCGTCGATCTCGACCCGCAGGGCAATGCGACAACTGGTCTCGGTGTCGACGGTCGAAAATTCGAGCGTTCGGTCTATGACGTGCTTCTCAATGACGTGCCGATGGTGGACATCGTCGAGCCGACTGGCTTCAGCAACCTCTTCGTTGCTCCCGCCACTCTTGATCTCGCCGGCGTTGAACAAGAGCTCACGTCAGTCATCTCGCGCGAGCTCCGTTTGAAGCGTGCGATCGAGTCGGTGAACGGTGACTTCGACTACATCTTCATCGACTGTCCACCGTCGCTCGGGCTCATTACGATCAACGCCTTCGCAGCGGCCACTGAGATCATGGTGCCGGTCCAGACGGAGTTCTACGCGCTCGAAGGACTGACACAGCTTCAACGAATTGTCGACCTGGTCCAGAAGAACTTGAATCCGACCTTGCGAATCTCCAAGGTCATCTTGACCATGTACGACTCGCGCAATACCCTGTCAATAGACGTCGCAGCAGAGGTCCGGCGTCACTTCCCCGTCGAGTTGTGCCGGACCGTCATTCCACGTACGGTGCGGTTGGCGGAGGCACCATCATTCGGACAGCCGATAACGTACTTCGATCCGAATTCGAAGGGCGCCAAGGCGTATCGCGCATTAGCGGAGGAGATCATCAATGGCTAGGAAACCAGGTTTGGGCAAGGGCCTGGGTGCGCTCATCCCCGATGCTCCCGAGGAAGAGGTCGAGCATGAGGGCGTCGAGGTCGGCGGACCGCTCCGGCGCATCTCGGTCGAGTCGATTCGACCCAATCAGTTCCAACCCCGCAAGTCGTTCAACGACGACAGCCTGCAAGCACTCGCGTCCTCGGTTCGAGAGCTCGGCGTGCTCCAGCCGCTCATCGTTCGACCGGTTGATGGCGAACCGGGCGTCTTCGAGCTCATCGCGGGGGAGCGTCGGTGGCGCGCGGCGGCCCTGGCTGGACTCGAGACGGTACCGGTACTGGTCCAAGACGACGTCAACGACCGTCTGTCGCTCGAACAGGCGGTGGTCGAGAACCTGCACCGTGTCGATCTCCATCCGCTCGAGGAGGCGGCGGCGTACCAGCAGTTGATCGACGAATTCGATCTGACCCATGAGCAAGTGGCGCAGCGCGTAGGCAAGAGTCGAGCAAATGTTACGAATACGTTAAGACTCCTGCAACTGGGCGAGGCCGCACAGGCGGCCCTGGTCAACGGCGACCTGACGGCTGGACACGCTCGTTCGCTGCTCGCCATCTCGGATCCGAACGCTCAGGCCCTGATGGTGGCCCGAGTCGTGAAGAATGAGTTGTCGGTTCGCGCTACGGAGGAAGCGGTGAAGGTCTTCTTGGAGCCCAAGATCGTGCCCGTCGACGAGCCGATGCCGCGTGAGGTCTCGGGGGCGCCACGGCTTCGTCCAGTGCCCGACGCCAGCGTGGCGGAGCTCGAGCACTTGCTCGAGGATTACCTCAACACCCGGGTGCACGTGGACCTGAAGGGCCGCAACGGTCGAATCATCATAGATTTTGCTGATCTTGATGACCTAGAACGTCTGTATATCGTTATCTCACAAGCGAAGTAACCTTCAACATTAAACCTAACGTTTTCGTTGAAGTTTTCCCCAACTTGTGGATGAAGTTGTGGTTTACTCTGATTCACCCTCAGGAAAGGCCTGATTTTCCTAGTCCCGGCAGTCATTGGCACACCGCCGTAAGGGTCTAGTTGTGGAGAACTTTTCTCACTAGTCCGTTCACGATGGTCGCGATCTCGACCACCTGGTCGTCGTAGGCACCGTGCTCGATGTGCAGCGTGGTCATCTTGGTTTCACGAAGCACCGGGAGGGCCATGCCGGTCACCTCGACCCGCGGCAGCAGGTCCGCGTTGGCGAGCGCCGCGGCGAGGGCGCTCGCGAGTTGCTCACCGCGACGCGAGTGGGACCGATAGCTGGCCCAGTAGTGGATGTGGATGCCCTGAATCTCGCCGTTGAACTGGAACGATAGGACGACGGCCGCATTCGCTCCGTTGGCCGTCGCAGCGATCTCCTCGGCGCTCGAGCTCTCGAGCCTGACCAGGTTGCCCGACGTCCATCCGCGCGCAACCGCACCGGCGAGGGAGGTCGTTCCGGCGACCATCACCAGGTCGGAGGGTAGTTCGTTGAAGCCGGCGCGGTCACGCGCCTCGGTGACGAGGTTGTGATCCGACATGATCGAGGTCATGCGCCACAGCTCGAGCAGGGTGGCGCGCGTCAGGACGCCGGAGGGCTCGAGGGCGCGGTTGCGCTGGAAGTCGGTCACCGCACCGTCGAGCAGGGTGCCGAAGATGCCGTCGATGCGTCCCGGATCGAAGCCGAGCTGGGCGAGTCGGATCTGCAGTTCGGCGACGTCGTCACCACGCAGGTGGGGACGCGTGAGGTAGAGGAGTCGATCGCCGAGGTGCCAGCCGGCCTCGACCAGTCGCGCCCACGTGGTGGCATCGACCTGGCCCGTGATCGGCAGACCCCGCGCGCGCTGGAAGGCCTCGACCATCGCCTCAGTGCCCGCACCGAAGACGGCGTCGTCGTCGGCGGGCGCGCCGTAGCCCAGTCGCTGGAGCCGCTCGTGCAACTCATGGACCGACTGGCCCACGCTGCCGCGTTGAATAAGGCCTGTGATCAGGGTAGTTAGAGGGACGCCGTGATCTCGTGCAACAGGGCGCCCTTGGGCTTGGCCCCGACGATGCGCGCGACGACCTGGCCGTCCTTGAAGAGCAGCAGCGTGGGAATGCTCATGACGGAGAACTTTGTTGCGGTGGCGACGTTGACGTCGACGTCGAGCTTGCCGATGGTGAACTTGTCGGTCTGCTCGGTCGAGAACTCCTCGAGGATCGGGGCAATCATGCGGCACGGACCACACCACTCCGCCCAGAAGTCGACGAGGATTGGCTTGTCCGCCGACCCAATCACTTCGTCGAAGGTGGCGTCAGTGAGAATGGTGATCGGGCTTGTCATTGCTACCTCCCAGTGACACCCGGTGGCGTCGTGGCGACCACCTTACCTGGTGGTGCCAAATTCAGGGCCAGCGAGGGGCTCACGGCGAACGGCGACGGACCGGTGCTCAGCCGTCGAGGGCCTCGAGCCACCGTTCGGCGTCGATGGCGGCGATGCACCCCGAGCCGGCCGACGTGATCGCCTGGCGGTACTCGTCGTCCTGGACGTCGCCGGCGGCGAACAGGCCGTCGACGTTGGTGTACGAGCCCACTCCGGTTCGCACATAGCCGTTCTCGTGGAGCTCGACCTGGCCGCGAACCAGCTGGGTGTTCGGCACGTGCCCGATCGCGACGAACACGCCGGTCACGTCGATGGTGCGCTCCTCGCCGGTCAGCGTGTCGGCGACGCGAAGTCCGGCGACCTTGTCCTCGCCGAGGACCTCGAGGACCTTCGTGTTCCACGCGAAACGGATCTTCTCGTTGGCGAAGGCTCGCTCCTGCATGATCTTGGATGCGCGAAGCGAGTCGCGCCGGTGCACGATCGTGACGCTGGAGGCGAAGCGCGTCAGGAAGGTCGCCTCCTCGATCGCCGAGTCGCCGCCGCCGATGACGGCGATGTCGTGGCCGCGGAAGAAGAAGCCGTCACAGGTGGCGCACGTGGACACACCGTGGCTGAGAAGACGGGCCTCACCAGGGACGTCGAGCATCAATGACTGGGCGCCCGTCGCGAGGATCACGGTGTCGGCGGTGATGCTCGGCTCGTCGTCACCCGACAGCCACGCGCGGAAGGGACGTCCGCCGACGTCGAGGCGCTGCACCTTGTTCACCCGGAGGTCCGCCCCGAATCGCTCGGCCTGGGCGCGCATGTTGGCCATGAGCTCCGGGCCCGAGATGCCCTCGATGAAGCCGGGGAAGTTCTCGATGTCGGTGGTGAGCATCAGCTGGCCGCCGGGCTGGTCCGAGGTCGAGGAGGGCTCGCCCTCGATCACGATCGGCTTGAGTTGCGCGCGCGCCGTGTAGATGGCCGCGGTGAGTCCCGCGGGGCCCGATCCGATGATGAGGACCCGGGTGTGTTCAGTCATGGTGATTCTTTCGTTGGGGGAGCGGACGGCGACGGCGCCAGATGAGAAGTCCGGCGGTGAGGGAGAGCACGCCGACCAGGGCGTAGCTGAGCCACACGTGGTTGGCGAAGAAGTAGACGTTGAACAGCCGGATGATCCCGATGATCAAGACGCTCACGAGGACGAGGCCGACGAGGAAGAACACGAAGATGAAGGCCACGGTGCGCCCGGCGAGCAGGATCGGTCGCAGGAACTTGTCGTGGACGACGTCGAGTGCGTGGTCCAGCGTCCCAAGCGCCCGGTCGACGAGATCGGGCTCGCGGTCTGGGGTGGGGCTCGACTCGCTCACACTACGAACATAGTGGTCCGAGGGGCTCAGGCCTTAATCCAGCAGGCGGCGATGATCCTCGGCCCGCCGTGGGTCCCCACGACGGGACCGACGTCGGTCACGACGAGGGTCTGCTCGGTCGCGACGTCGGCGATCATGGCGACCAGGTCATCGACGTCACTGGCGTCGCCGTGCACGATCGAGAGCCGTTCGAAGGGCGCGTTGGCTCGTACCACCGACGCGACCGCCGCGAGTGACTTGGCCCTCGTGCGCTGACGGCCGGCCTCGGCGACGACGCCGTCCTTGAGGGCGAGCAGCGGCTTGATGGCGAGGACCTGGCCGAGCAGTGCGCGCGCGCCGCCGATCCGACCACCCTTGACCAGGTGTTCCAGTGTGTCAAGCGTGCCGCAGATGCCGACGCGCTCGAGCAGTTGGCGGGCCCGCGTCTCCAGGCCGTCGAGGTCGGCGCCGGACGCGGCGAGCTCGGCGAGGTCGATCGCCATTAGCCCGACCGCCATCGACACGGCCTTGGTGTCCACGACGCGCACGGGGATGAGATCCGCGACGGCCTCGGCGGCGAGGGTCGCGGATTGGTGGGTCGCCGACAGCGCCGCGGAGATCGTCAGGACCAGGACTCCGTCGTAGCCGTTCGCCGCCGCCGATTCGTAGGCCGCCTGGAAGGAGCCGGGGGAGGGGGCGGCGGTCTCGGGCAGGACCTTGGACTCCTTGCACTTGGCCCAGAACTGTGACGGCGAGAGGTCCAGGCGATCGGTGTACTCGTCGTCGCCGAAGCGGATCGTCAGGGGCACCACGTCGACGCCGAGCCGGCGCGCGACGTCGTCAGGGATGTCAGAACCGCTATCGGTGATCACACGGATTCGAGCCATACGTCCCCCTCAGCGTCTCGCCGTCTGTCAGCCTTGCACGTTCGAGGGCCGCCGGCCAACGCGGCGCTGTCCGAGGGCGACGACCACGACGTAGGCGACGATCCCCACGACGAACGCGCCCGCGAACCGGATGATCAAGCCGAGGCCGACGCTGGCGCTCGACGCGGCGTAGGCGGCGGCCATGGCCGCTCCCGCGATGAGCGACG
This sequence comes from Actinomycetes bacterium, assembly GCA_021818025.1. Lineage (GTDB taxonomy): Bacteria > Actinomycetota > Acidimicrobiia > Acidimicrobiales > RAAP-2 > RAAP-2. The sequence goes on from JAKAFH010000006.1 coordinate 26,967, forward strand.
CCACGGCGCTTCGACGGACGTGAACCGACCAGATCGTCGAGGTGATCGAGACGTGGCGGCGCGAGAGCGCGAGCAGTGCCGCGACGGCCGCGACGGTGTAGGAGACGGAGACGCTCGAGGTCAGCGCGGCGATCGAGTGGCGCCCGAACGCCAGCGCCAGGGCGATGTTGAGCCCGTTCTGGAAGAGGTAGAGCACGAAGACCTGGCGTGCGCGCTGCATGGCCTGCAGCCCGCGCACGCAGAGCATGTAGACGGTGAAGCCCGGCATGCCCGCAGCGAGGACCGCGAGGACGGTGCCCGCGGCGAGGGTGTGGGTCGCGTTGACGTGGTTGAGCACGGCCACGAGGGGCTGACTGAGGATGATGAACCCGACCGTGCACGGCACGATGATCACCAGCGACTGGCGAAGGCCGAACCGGAGCCGCTCGCTGAACCCGGCGTAGTCCTCGTCCGTGGCCATCCGCGACAGCTGGGGCGCGAGGGAGCTCAGCACCGAGACGACGATCACCGCGTAGGGGATGAGGAAGAACGACCAGCCGTAGGTGTAGGCGCTGACCGGTCCGTTGCCGCCGACGCCGAAGGCGAGCGCCAGGATCACGTAGAGCGACGCCTGGTTCGCGACGACGACGAGCAGGGTCCACCCGCCCAGGCGCGCGATGGCGTGCAGGGCGGGGTCGTGGCGGTCGAACCGCGGGCCGATGCGCCAGAGGTCGCTGCGCGCGAGCGAGGGGAGCAGGAAGAGGAACTGCACCGCGACGCCGAGCGTGGTGCCGAGGCCGAGCCAGAGCAGGTCGCGCGATCCCGGGAGCTGGCCGAGCACGGGCGTCGGGTCCGCGAGGTGGAACCAGATCAGCACGGCGATGGCGATGACGTTGTTCGCGACCGGCACCCAGGCCGGCGCGCCGAAGCGGTGGCGCACGTTGAGCAGGGCCGTGGCGAGTCCGATGAGGCCGTAGAAGAGGATCTGGGGGACGAACCAGCGCAGGAGCTCAGTCGCCACACGGCGCTGGTTGCTGAGCAGGGTCGCCGCGTGGCCCGCGTCGAGCTGGTGCAGTGCCGTAAAGCCGTCGATGATCCACGGCGCGGCGATCCAGGCGAGGACCGACCCCACGATCAGGGTGACGACCGACGCGGTGAGCACGGTGGAGATCGAGTGCCACGCGCGGCGCTCGCCATCCACCGCCAGGCGCTCGACGAACACCGGGATGTAGGTCGCGATCATGATCCCGCCCAGAACGAGGTCAAAGAGCATGTTCGGGATCGTGTTGGCGAGGTTGAAGGCGTCCGCGAGCGGGGTGAACCCGAGCACCCAGACGAGGACGAAGACGCGCAGCAGCCCCGTCAGCCGCGAGGCGAGCGTGCCGCTCGCCATCGACAGCACGCGCGAGGAGTGGCTCGAGGTCGTGCTCATCGGGCGTGGCGCCCCTTCGAGCGGCGCCGGTACGTCCGCAGCCACCACGCCGCGAGGACCAGCAGTGACGCGAGGGTCAAGAGGTACCCGACAACCGACGAGCCGGCGATCCGGACCTGGATCGCCGCGTGCGCGAGCAGTACCTGCTGGTTCGGGGTGGTCACGTTCACCTGGAGCGTGAGGCTGCTGCCGTGCCGGCTCACCGCCGGGACCCGTACCGACGTCGTCGGGGCGCCGAGGGTCACCACGACGCTCGAGCCCTTGGGGAAGTGCAGCTGGTTGGTCAGCAGGTGCACGACGGCCGTGATCGTGTAGGGGGCGGTGCTGTGCAGCGTGATCGGCAGCGCGGTGCCGGGGCCGGCGAGGGTGATGGCGCTCGGGTCGACCGTGAACTTGGCGAGCTGCGCGTTGAGACTGGCGGCGGCCGCGTTGATGGCGTTCTCGCGAGATTGCGCGCTGCCCGTCGTCTCGGTGCGAGCGGTGGCGACTCGTAGGGCGAAGGCGACAGCGTGGTCGGTGATGGCCTGGCTGAACGAGTCGACCTGGATGGCGAGCGCGGTGATCGAGTCGACGTTCCTCGCGCTCCAGTGCGAGGGCGTCACCGCGAGCAGGGTGCGGGTGGTGGGCGAGCCGTCGGTGCCAACGAGCGAGGAGGTGAACGAGGGGACCAGGCTGCTGGCCACGACGAAGGGGTCCGAGGCCAGTCCCGAGGCGACCTGGTTGAAGAACGGGATCGACGTCATCGCGGCGGGCACGGTCACGACGACCGATCGGCTGGCCGGCGCATTGGGCGCCTCGAAGTGCAAGAAGGCGAGGGTGGCGAGCAGGATCGCCGCGCGGCGCCCGGGCTCGATGGCGCCGTCGATCGCGAGTTGGTCGAGGGGCTGATCGTCGGCGAGGGCGACGGCCGTACCGGCGCCGGTCAGGTGAAAGGGGGCGCCCCAGGCGAGGGTCGTGGAGGGCTCGACCGTGAGCCGGCTCTCGGGAACGACGACGTCGGACACGCCGACCGTGCCGAGCGCCGCGACCGCCGCCGCCGAGGGATCGCCCTGGAGCAGGACTGGCGCGTCGAGGTACCGACCAGTGATGGCCCCGACCAGTTGGCTCGCCAGGTTGAGCTGGGTCTTGATCTCGCCACTGAGTCCGTTGGCGGCGAGCCCGGCGAAGTCGACCTGGCGCGGCGGGGCGTTGATGATGCGGTGCAGCGGGCTGGCGACGGCGTGGTTCAACGCGTCGCGCCAGAGCGTGCCGCGCGGGCCGGCGTCATAGGCGCTCGCCAGCGTCTCGTAGTTCGCACTGACCGTCAGGGGCAGCGTCGGTCGCCGGCTGATCGCGGTCAAGACCGCTGCGGTGCGAACACGCTCGGACCACGTCCCCGCGCCGAGCGTGGTGATCCAGGTCAGGCGCAGCGGGGTTGAGACGGCCACGGACTGGACCGCGACGAGGGACCACTCCACTGTCGTCGTCCCGTTGGCGGTGACGGCGTAGCGAAGCGGGTAGACGCCGTCACAGGTCGCGCCGGCACAGCTGAGTCGCAGGCGGGGCAGCGGGCCGCATCGGCCGCGACTCGTGAGGGGCTGGCCCGTGAAGAGCACGACGGTGATCGAGCTCGAGCGCGACGCCGTGCAGTCCGGCTCGAACGAGCCCGTCGAGGCGGCGGCCCGTCCGGCGACGCCGGCGCCCGAGACGATGGGTGCGATCTGTGAGCGCATGATGATGCGCGGGTAGAGCGCGAGCGTGGCGCGCGTCGAGGCGTTCGGGTGGGCGAAGGCCATCGTGATCTTGATCCTCGCGGTGCCCGAGCTCGACAGGGCCGCCGAGGCGTCCTGGTGCTCGACGGCGAAGACCGGGGTCGTCGCGGCGCCCGAGGCCGAGGGCCACGTGATCGTCGCGAGGCCGAGGAGTACCACGCTGAGCGCCCGCCACCAGGTCGAAAAACGGTGGAACATGCAGACCCAGGCTACCGTCGCCGTTGGCGGGCCACGGGCCCAACTACCCTTCATGGCGAGTGTTGTCAATGGAGCAAGCCCACGGACGGCTGGTCGAACTAGCCGATCTGGCCCGTCCCCTCGCGCGCGTCTTCGCCGACGAGGGCTTCTCCCTGTACGCCGTCGGCGGCTCGGTGCGCGACGCGCTGCTCGGCGAGCCCCGCCGCGAGGACTACGAGATCGACTTCACCACCAACGCCCGGCCCGACGACGTGGCCCGGCTCATGGCCCGCGTCTGTGCGACGCTCTGGGAGCAGGGACGGGCCTTTGGGACCATCGGGGGCGTGATCCGCGACAACGGCGTCAAGGCCGAGATCACCACGTTCCGCTCCGAGGCCTACGTCGATCACTCCCGCAAGCCGGCCGTCGAGTGGGGCGACTCGCTCGAGGTCGACCTCAGCCGCCGCGACTTCACCATCAACGCCCTGGCCCTGGACGTGATCGCGCTGGCCGACGAGACGCCCGGCGTCCAGACGCTCTTTGACTACCACCACGGCTTCATCGACCTGTTCGAGCGCCGGCTTCGCACGCCGACCGACCCCGTCCGGCTGTTCCAGGACGATCCCCTGCGGATGCTGCGCGCCGCGCGCTTCGCCGCGCGCTTCGACCTCGCGATCGACCCGTCCGTCGAGGCGGCCGCCACCGCGATGGCCGAGTCGCTGGCCAAGGTCTCGGTCGAGCGGATCCGCGGCGAGCTTGACCTGCTGTTGCTGACCGCGCAGCCCTCGATCGGCTTGGACTTCATCGTGCGCACGGGGCTCGCGGACCAGTTCATTCCCGAGCTGCCGAGGCTGCAGCTCGAGCAGGACCCGATCCACCAGCACAAGGACGTGCTCAAGCACACCTGGGCCGTGGTGGACAAGACGTCGCCCAACCTCACGCTGCGCCTGGCGGCGCTCTTCCATGACATCGGCAAGCCCAACACGCGCGCCATCTCCGAGGAGGGGGTCACGTTCCGATTCCACGAGATCGTGGGCGCGAAGCTGACCCGCAAGCGCATGACGGCGCTGAAGTATCCCCAGGCGACGATCGACGACGTGCGCGAGCTCGTCGAGCTGCACCTGCGATTCCACACCTACAAGTTGGGCTGGAGCGACCGGGCGGTGCGTCGCTACGTGCGAGACGCCGGACACTTGCTCGCCGAGCTGAACGAGCTCACGCGCTGTGATGCGACGACGCGTAACGCGCGCAAGGCCGCGACCTTCGCCAAGCGGATGGACGAACTCGAGTTGCGCATCGAGGAGGTTCGCGCCCACGAGGACCTGAGCCGACTGCGGCCCGCGCTCGACGGCGTCGCGGTGATGGCGCTGTTGCAGATCGCCCCGGGACCCATGGTCGGTCGCGCCCTCGACTTCTTGATGGAGATTCGCCTCGACGAGGGCGAGATCGATCCCGACGACGCCGTCCAGCGGCTCAAGGCGTGGTGGGTCGAGCAGGGCCAGACATGACGAAGCCCCGCCGCTCACTCGAGCGGCGGGGCTTCGCGCAGTGCTCTAGGGCCAGACGGGGTTTGCGGCGGCGTCGTTCGCGAACGCCTCGACCATGTTGTGGGCCTCGTCGTCGTGGTACTGGATCGGCGGGGACTTCATGAAGTACGCCGAGGGGCCGATGACCGGTCCGCCGATGCCGCGGTCGAGCGCGATCTTGGCGCAGCGCACCGCGTCGATGATGACCCCGGCCGAGTTGGGCGAGTCCCACACCTCGAGCTTGAGCTCGACGTTGAGCGGCACGTCACCGAAGTTGCGGCCCTCCATGCGGATGTAGGCCCACTTGCGGTCCAGCAGCCACGGCACGTGGTCGCTCGGGCCGATGTGGATGTTCTCGGCCTCGAGGTGGCTGCTCTCGAGCTGCGAGGTGACCGACTGGGTCTTGGAGATCTTCTTGGACTCGAGCCGCTCGCGGTCGAGCATGTTCTTGAAGTCCATGTTGCCGCCCACGTTGAGCTGGTAGGTGCGGTCCAGGGTCAGGCCGCGGTCCTCGAAGAGGCGGGTGAGGATGCGGTGCACGATGGTCGCGCCGACCTGGCTCTTGATGTCGTCGCCGATGATCGGCACGCCAGCGTCGGCGAACTTCTTCGCCCACACGGGGTCCGAGGCGATGAAGACGGGGATCGCGTTGACGAAGGCGACGCCGGCGTCGATCGCGGCCTGGGCGTAGAAGCGCTGGGCCTCCTCGGAGCCGACCGGGAGGTAGGAGACCAGCACGTGGGCACCCGAGTCACGCAGGGCCTTGACGACGTCGACGGCCTCGGCCGGGGACTCCTCGATGACCTCGCGGTAGTACTTGTTCAGTCCGTCCAGTGTCGGGCCGCGCTGCACGGTGACGCCGAGCGACGGCACGGTCGCGAACTTGATCGTGTTGTTCTGCCCGCCGTCGATGGCCTTGCCGAGGTCGTTGCCGACCTTGGAGGCGTCGACGTCGAAGGCGAGGACGAACTCGAGGTCGCTCACGTGGTAGTCGCCGAGCACGACGTGCATGAGGCCCGGGACGTCGTCGCCGGCCTTGGCGTCCTTGTAATACGTCACGCCTTGAATGAGTGAGCTCGCGCAGTTTCCAACGCCAGCGATCGCCACTCGAATCTTGTCCATGGCGCTCCTTTCTGCTTCTAGTCTCACTTCGCGTCTTTGGCGAAGCTGTGGTGGTTACTGCGTTCGGTGGTCAACAGGCTGTCGATCCACGCGAGGTCCAACTCGACCGCCTGCGCGGCGTGCTGCATCACGCTGCGGGCGTACGAGTCGAGTTCGTCGTTCGCGGCACCGGCGCGGACTTCGGCCAGGCGCGAGACGAGGTCGGTGCGGCGACGCTCGAGGAGCGCCACGCGCAGGGCGGGGGTGAGGTACTTCGCGAGCGCCACGCGCATCGTGAAGTTCTTGCCGTCGTCCATGGTGGAGGGGTCCGCGAGCAGCTCGGCGAACTCCTGGCGACCGCGATCGGTGATGCGGTAGACCTTGCGGCCGCGACGTCCGATGCCCGAGGTCGCGCGCAGCGCGCGCAGCGACGCCCGCTCACCCGAGAGCGAGCCCGTCGAGAGCGCGCTGAAGCGCGACTCGGTGGCGGCCACGGCCTCGACGCTGCCGTGGCGCTCGAGGCGCGCGAGGGCGGGGTAGATCGACCCGAAGGACACGTTGCTCGAGATGCCGAGGCGCTCTCGCAACTGCGAGCGGATCTCGTAGCCATGATGGTCACGGTCCATGAGCAGGCCCAGAATGGCGATGTCCAACACGCGAGCCATCATATCAAATCGATATATCGAACGTGACATGTGGGTGGCGGGCCATGGACGGCGGGGCGCTGTAGTCTCACCCAATGGATCGCACGCTACGCACCACCTCGGCCGATGGGGCAGTCGTCGAGTTCGGGCTCGTGCGCCACGCGCTGCTCGAGAAGCTCGCCACGGGTCTGCTTCGCCCCGAGGACGTGTGCGACGCGCACCCCGAGTTGCTGCGCGCGGCGCGAAACATCGGTCGCTCGAGTGGCGAGCAGTGCCCGGTCTGTCACGACAGCGAGCTCGTCGAGGTGACCTATGTCTTCGGTGCTCGGCTGCCCGCGGGGGGCACGTGCCCGACGTCGCGCGCCGAGCTGGCCAAGCTCGAGCGGCGCGAGGAGCCGGTGCAGTGCTACGCCGTCGAGGTCTGCGCCGCGTGCCACTTCCACCACCTGGCGAGGCGGTGGGGTGCCGGCGGCCGGACTCGTCGGGCGGTTCGCGGCCGAGCCTAAAGTTGAGTCGTGAGCCTGAGCGCATTGACCCTGCGCACCCGCAAGCGCCGTCACGGCGCCGAGCCGATCGTCATGGTCACGGCCTATGACGAGCCGGGTGCCCGCTACGTGGACGCGGCCGGCGTCGACATGATCCTGGTGGGCGACTCGGTCGCCAACGTGGTGCTCGGCCAGGCCGACACCCTGCACGTGACCATGGCCGACATGGTCCACCACGTCAGTGCGGTGGCCGCGGCGCGCCCGGCGGCCCACCTCGTCGCCGACATGCCCTGGCTGAGTTACCACCTGGGCGAGTTCGAGGCGGTGGCCAACGGCGCCGCACTCGTTCGCGCGGGCGCCGAGAGCGTGAAGCTCGAGGGCGGGCGTAACCGCCTGAGCGTGGTGCGAGCGCTGCTCGACGCGGAGATCCCGGTCATGGGCCACCTGGGACTGACGCCCCAGAGCGTGCTCGCCTTCGGCGGGTTCAAGGTCCAGTCCAAGACCCGCGAGGCCGCCAACGCCCTGGTCGAGGATGCCCTGGCGCTACAAGAGGCGGGTGTCTACGCGATCGTGATCGAGGGCGTCCCGGCCGTGGTGGGCACGATGGTCACCGAGGCGCTCGAGGTCCCCACGATCGGCATCGGCGCTGGTCCGGACACCGACGGGCAGGTCCTGGTGTTCCACGATCTCCTGGGACTCTCCAACCGCAAGCCCGCCAAGTTCGTCCGCCAGTACGCGGACCTCGGCTCGGCCATCACCGAGGCGGTGTCGCGCTACCGCGACGACGTGCGCGCCGGGACGTTCCCCGACGACTCCGAGGTCTACCCGACGCCCGCGGGCTGGCTCGACTAGCCAAAAACGGGCCCCTGGGCTAGACTCATCGGTCCCATCGGTGATGGGAACGAACCCTGCTGCGTTTTCCGCGCAGCCCGGCACGCCGGACCAGAGGGAAAGGAAATGGCCATGAGGCCCTATGAGACCATGATCGTGTTCGACACGACCGTCGACGCACAGTTGATCCAGGTAGCACTCGACCGAGCACTCGAGACGATCCGCACCAACGGTGGAACCCCCGGGACCATCGACCGTTGGGGCAAGCGCCCACTGGCGTACGAGATCAAGAAGCGCAAAGAGGGGTACTACGTGCTCGTCGAGTTCGCCGGCGAATCGACGACCGTCGACGAGTTGCACCGAATCCTGACCCTCGCTGACGAGGTGCTGCGCTTCAAGATTCTTCGTCGAATCGAGCGGACCAGCCGTCGCGTCCCTGCGGCGGCGCGGGCTCGCTCCGAGGAAGCATAAGGAGAGCTGATGCCTGACAACACCATCACGATCGTGGGCAACATCACCCGCGATCCGGAGTTGAAGTTCCTCAACAGCGGCCAGGCTGCGGTCCGGCTGTCGGTGGCGGTGAACCGTCGCTGGCAGAACCGCCAGACCCAGGAGTGGGAAGAGCGCGTCTCGTACTTCGAGGTGACCGGCTACGGCCCCATGGCCGAGAACGCGGCCAACTCGCTGTCCAAGGGCACCCGCGTGGTCGTCACCGGTCGCCTCGAGCAGCGCAGCTGGGAGACCGAGAACGGCGACAAGCGCTCGATCGTCGAGATCAACGCCGACGAGATCGCCCCGTCGTTGCGCTTCGCCACGGCGACGGTCACCAAGACGCCGCGACCCGACTCGCCCTACCGCGACGCCGAGCGCGCGTCGACGCCCCGACCCAACGAACCCAGCACGTACGCCTACGACGAGGAGCCCTTCTAATGCCACGTATCAACAACCCCAAGCCGCCCAAGCGCGCCCCGAAGATCGACACGCGCCGCGGCGTCAAGAAGAAGCCCTGCGCCTTCTGCCAGCACGGCGTCGACACGGTCGACTACAAGGACCTGGCCCAGCTGCGCAAGTACATCTCGGACCGCGGCAAGATCCGCGGCCGCCGGGTCTCGGGCAACTGCCAGCAGCACCAGCGCGACGTGACCGACGCGATCAAGACAGCCCGCGAGTTGGCGCTGCTTCCCTACACCCAGCGCACCGTGACCGAGCGTCGCGGTGGCCGTGGTGGTCGTGACGACCGCGGACCGCGCGGTCCGCGCCCCGACCGTGAGGCGGCCGTGGCCGAGAGCGAGTCGACCGACGTCAGCGTCGATGACGCGATGCTCGAGGACGCGAGCGAAGCGGCGGCCGTGTTCATGTCGACCGAGGAGGCTGGCGAATGAAGATCCTGCTGCGAAGTGATGTCCAGGGACTCGGACGCCGCGGGGACATCGTGGACGTGAAGACCGGGTACGCGCGGAACTTCCTGCTCCCCACGGGCGTGGCCCTCGCGGCCACCGACACGATGGAGATCCAGGCCGCCGCGATGCGCAAGTCGCGGGACCTGCGCGACGCCCAGAGCCGCGACGCCGCGATGACCCAGCGCGCGGTCATCGAGGCGGCGACGGTCACCGTGGCGGCCCGCGCGGGCACCAACGGTCGCCTGTTCGGCTCGGTCACCGAGGCCGACGTCGTCAACGCCCTGCGGACGGCGACGGGGATCTCCCTCGACCGCACCGCCATTCACATGGCCGAGCACCTCAAGGAGGTCGGTTCGGCCACGGCGAGCGCGACGCTGTTCGACGGCGTCGAGGCCACGATAACCATCGAGGTCGTCGCCAAGTAACGGCCACCTCCTAGGTACGACGACGCGCCGGGTTCTTCCCGGCGCGTCGTCGCGTCCGGGGTCGTGTCACAGGGGTGGGGCACTCTGGGCGGGTGAGGTTAAGCACAGGATTTTCCCCACGTTGTTGTTCTTGCACTGCACAGGCGCCATCGGCGACCGTTGATGTCTTATGACGCAACTTGATTCGGACCGTGGCCGGGCACTACCGGGCGGCAGTCGCGTACCCCCGAGCGCACTCGAGGCCGAGGAGTCGCTGATCGGTGCGATGCTCCTGTCGCCCGAGGCTGTGAGTATCGCCTATGAGACCGTGAGCGCCGAGGACTTCTACCGTCCCTTGCACGGCCAGATCTTCACCGCCATCGTCGCGCTCGTGAACGCAGCCGAGCCAGTGGACTACGTGACGGTCCAGGCGAAGCTCCAAGAGCACGGGGCCGCCGCCGTCGAGCTCGCGGTCCTATCCTCGCTCCAGCTCAACACGCCCTCGGCCGCCAACGCCCAGCACTACGCCGAGATCGTGCGGGACAAGGCCCAGCAGCGGCGCCTGATCGGCGTCGCCGGCGAGGTGATGGACGAGGCTTATCGCCCTACCGATGACGTGGCCGGCCTGATCGACGAGGCCGAGCGCAAGATCAACGCCATCGCCGACAACCGGCGGATCGACTCGGTCTCCTTACTCCAGGGCCTCTTGCTCGAGGAGGCCAACATCCTCGAGACCCGTGGCGAGACCCGCGGCCAGCTGAACGGGCTCGAGACGGGCTACCGCTCACTCGACTTGGTCCTGCAGGGGCTCCAGCCAACCAGCCTGACGATCGTCGGCGCGCGGCCCGGCACCGGTAAGACGGCCTTCGCTCTGGGCGTGCTGGTGCACGTGGGCGCCGTCGTCGGTCGGCCCGCGCTCTACTTCTCACTCGAGATGAGCCGACAGGAACTCGCTGAGCGAATCCTGGCGTCCACCGCGCGGATCGACTCGTCCAAGCTGCGCACCGGCGACCTCAACGACAACGACTGGCGCATCGCCCACGAGGCCTTCAGCTTCCTCGCGCCGGCCAAGATCTTCATCGACGACAACCCGTCGCTCACGGTGATGGACGTCCGCGCGCGCGCGCGACGCATCAAGCAGCAGCAGGGCGACCTCGGCGTGGTCATCGTCGACTACATCCAGCTGATGAGCTCGCGCATGCGCGCCGAGAACCGCCAGGTGGAGGTATCCGAGATGAGCCGGTCCCTAAAGATCCTCGCGCGCGAGCTGCAGTGCCCGGTGATCGCGCTCTCGCAGCTCTCGCGAAAGCTCGAGGACCGCGCCGACAAGCGGCCGATCATGTCGGACCTGCGCGAGTCCGGTTCGCTCGAGCAGGACGCGGACGTCGTGCTGTTCCTCTTTCGGCCCGAGCAGTATGGCGAAGTCTCCAACGACAAGAAGGCCGACGCCGAGGTGATCGTGGGCAAGAACCGCAACGGCCCGACGCGCAGCGCGCACCTGACCTGGCGCGGCGAGTTCGCCCGGTTCGACAACGTCGCCGACGCCCGCGACTTCTAAGGGCGAAGCGACCGAGTCCGCTCGCCCGACTCCGTGGCACTACGAGCCCCGGGCCCGTGGTTTCACGCTAGTGGTGCGTCTGTCGACTCCCCAGGATTGAGAGGGGGAACTTTCGACGAGGAGGCTCATGTCGACGTACGCAGCCCACAGCACGGTCTCACTACGCGAACGCAGCCACGCCGGCGCGGTCACCCGACTCGAAGCACGCCGGCGTCTCCTGCAGGTCGCCCTCGGCGTCATCTGGCTCGTCGACGCCGCGCTGCAGTTCCAGCCCTACATGTTCACCCGGTCCTTCGTCACCAACGCCCTGGCGCCCGTGGCGTCGTCGAACCCGTGGCTCTTCGCCCAACCCATGGTGTGGGCGGACCACTTCATGATCCACGACATCGCGTGGTGGAACACCCTCTACGCCACGATCCAGCTGCTCATCGCGATCGGCCTTTTCTGGCGGCCAACCGTGCGCGTGGCGCTCGCGACCTCGATCGCCTGGAGCCTCGCCGTCTGGTGGTTCGCCGAGGGATTCGGCGGCGTGTTCGCCAGCGCGTCGCCACTGTCGGGCCAGCCGGGTGCGGTCCTGCTCTACGCCGTGGTCGCCGTCTTGCTCTGGCCGACGGGTGCCGGTGACGCATCGTTGGTCGCCTACGAAGCGCCGTGGGGCAAGCGCGGGGCGATCGCCGCGTGGCTCGTACTCTGGTTCGACTTCGCGGTGTACTTTCTCGTGCCCGCGAACCGGGCGCCCCAGGCCATGCACGACTTGGTGTCCTCGATGGCCTCGGGCGAGCCGGGCTGGGTCCAGTCGATCGACCGTGGCCTCGCCGCCCTCGTCGACGGACGCGGCCTCGCGTTCTCGATCGCGCTGGCGGCGCTCAGCGTCGGCGTCGCGCTCGCGATCGTCGTGCCATGGCTGATCCGTCCGGCGCTCGTCGTGGCGCTCGTGATTGCGGCCTTCATCTGGCTCGCGCAGGACTTCGGGGGCATCTTCACGTCCCAGGGCACTGACGTCAACTCGGGCCCGCTGATCGCGCTACTCGCGTGGACGTACTGGCCGCTGGCCAAGCGCCAAGGCGCAGACCGATAGCGCGCGTCGGTCTAGTCGCCGCGAACGAGCGCGTCGACCGAGACGCGGTGTAGCGGCACGGTGGCCTCGACCGTCGTCCCCTCGCCGACCGTCGAGCTGACCTCGCAGTGGCCGTCGAGGAGGTTAGCCCGCTCGCGCATGCTCAGGATGCCGAGGTGATTGCCCGAGACCAGGCTGTCGCGACTGACGTCAAAGCCGACACCGTCGTCGACGATCGTGACGTGGGCGCAGTCGTCGGCGTAGTGGATCGAGACCACGAGGGTGGCGGCGTGGGCGTGGCGGATGACGTTGCGCACCGCCTCTTGGACGATGCGAAACAGTCCGACCTCGGCCTCGTGGGAACCGCTTACGACGTCTCCGGTCACGATGAAGTCGGTGGTCAGTCCCTCGTCGACCTCGAGGTCGACGACGAGGCCACGAACGGCCGCGACGAGGCCGTGCTGGTCGAGGCCGGCGGGGTGTAGCCCGCGGGTCACCTCGCGCAGGTGTCCGACGACGTTGAGCAGCTCCTCGCGGACCGTCGCGAACTGCTCGACGCGCTCGAGGCCGTCGATCTGCTCGGTCGGCGAGCCCAGGACCTCGAGGCGGCGGGCCAGCTGGAGCAGCCGCTGCAAGGGGTCGTCGTGGATCTCGCGGGCGATGCGGCGCCGCTCGTCCTCTTGTGCCTGGAGGACCTCGATCGCCCAGGCGCGCGCCTCGCGCTCGTTGCGGTACTCCTCGGTGACGTCCTCGAGGACCACTTGGCGGATCGAGCCGACGGCGCTGGGCTCGAAGTTCGAGACCGAGACCCGGAAGATCCGCTCCTCCTCGTCGCCCGGCGGCCGCAGTGCGATCTGGGTCACGCGACCTTCGACGAGGTCGTGATTGGGCACGTCGAACAGCTCGGTCACCAGCCGGCCGGCGGCGCCGGGGTGCAGCTCGAGGGCGGCGGGATTGGCCTCGAGCACTTCACCCGACGGGTCGATCAGGAAGATCGGCGAGGTGTTCACGTCAAAGAGGCGGTGGTAGTGGCGCTCGGCGACGCGCCGTTCCGCTTCGGCGACCTCGGCGCGCGCTCGCTCGAGGTGCGCGCGCTCGATCTCGAGGCCCACGAAGAGGGCCACGACGAACACGACGGCGAGCTGGACGAGGTCCTGGCGGTAGTGGCCGTTCCCGTCGGGGATGAGCAGGTCGGGCATCCACAGGAGCATCGCCCACACGACCGTGGCCGCCGACCCCGAGAGTCCGTAGCGCAAGGCGGCGTAGCCGACGGGGATCAGCAGCAGGTCGATCGGCACGCCGTAGGGCAGCACGCTGCCCTGGAGCGTGTTGTGCATGTCGACGACGATGTGGATGATGGCCCAGAAGACGACCATGGCCTGGACGGCCCAGAAGGCCCGCTCGCGTACCGGGGGGTGCAGCGCGCGGACGAGGATGAGCCGGATCGGGATGCGGGGGTTGGCGGTGCTCACTTGCTCGGTTTGGGAGAGGCCAGGTGATGCTCGATCGCGAAGATGGTCGCCTCGGTGCGCGAGCGCACGCCGAGCTTGTTGAGGATCGCCGAGACGTAGCTCTCGATGGTCCGCAGCCCGATGCCCAGGTCGAGGGCGATCTCCTTGTTGGAGCGGCCCCGCACCAGGGCGGCGATGACGTCGAGCTCGCGTGCGGTCAGGCGGTGGATCAACTCCTCCTCGGGCGGCTGGCGCCGGCCCGCGAGGCGGTGCGAGAGGGACCCGTCGATGACCGTGCCGCCGACCGAGACGGTTCGCGCGGCGGCGACGAACTCGGCGGCGCTGGCGGTCTTGAGCAGGTAGCCGCCGGCGCCGGCGGCGAGCGCCTCGGAGAAGTACACGTAGTCGTCGTGGGCCGAGAGCATCAGGCAGCGGATCGGCAACTTCTCGGCGACGACCTCGCGCACGACTTCGACACCGCTGCCATCAGGTAGTTCGATGTCGATGACCATGAGCTTGGGGCGTAGGCGGCGCGCCGACACCAGGGCCTCTTGCACGGAGCCGACCTCGTCGACGACCACGATGTCGGGGTCGCGCTCGAGCATCTTGCGGGTTCCCTCGCGCACCACCTCGTGATCGTCCACCACGATCACGGAAATCGACGTCGATTCAACCACTTCGGTGTCGGCCACGACTTCACCTTACGGCAGTGTTCCAGCGGTCTTTACCGTGAATTCACGGACGAAAGACCTGAAATAGCACGTGTTGGGGCGCGCCTTTTCCGAGCGGAGCCGGTCTCAACTCGGTCGAATGGGACCGGTCCCGGGGCCACCAGGGGTGACGCCGTTACGCGGGCGCGCCGGTGCGAGCCGCGTGACCGGTCGCCGTCATCGTCAGAGGGCCGACGACGATCGCCACCGACCGCCTTCGCGAAACGACTCGTCCTTCGACGACGTTCCGTGATTCCACGGGACGGTGGACCCGAGGGATTTCTCTACCACTTCGTTTGGCGCGGCCCAAAGATGATCAAGGTTCGAATCACCATCGTGATGATGGCCAGGAGGAGCGAGTGATGAGCAACGAAACGACCGTGGTAGGCCGAGGAACTGGCGCAGGCGAAACCCATCGAGTACGCGGATTGGTGAACCTGGTCGCGGGGATCGTCATCGTCGCAGCAGTCGTCTTTGGCGTCGTCGCTGGCGCCGGGGCGATCTGGCACAAGGTCACCGGCACGACGCCGGCTCCCGGAGCGACCGCGAGCGCCGCTGCGCCGGCGACCGCGTCGAGTGCCGTCGCGGTGAAGCTCGAGATCAACCCCCCGCCGCTGGGTGGCGTGAAGGGCGCGGGCGGCGTGGTCCAAGACGCCTTCGTGCCCGGGTCCTTCACGATGACCGTCGGCCAGACCTACGACATCACGATGTACAACTACGACACCCAGTCGCACTCGTGGATGTCGCCCGACCTCAACGTGAGCGTCGTCGCGCCAGCGGGCAGCGCCTCGTCGCCCTCGGTCACCCACTTCACGCTCAAGCCCACCAAGGCCGGCCAGATTCAGTGGTTCTGCGCCCTGCCCTGTGACAAGACCGCCATGGCGACCAATGGCTTCATGCGCGGCTACGTGACCGTCAAGGCCTAGCCACACCCACTTCTACTGACCCCCCCAACACAAGCCACTACCCAAGGGAGCAATGAATTATGAACCGACCACTGACCAAGATCGCGGCGCTGCTGCTGGCAGTTTCCCCGGCAGTCGCGACGGCGTTCGTCGGCGGCACCGCGGCCGCGGCCGCACCCCACGTCGTCGAGCACATGCGCTTGATCACGGGCAAGATGGATGGCAAGCCGGGCTGGCCGAAGATCACCAACGCGTCCTGGAAGGTGCACAAGGGTGACGTGGTCACGGTGCAGCTCGTGAGCTTCGACGACGGCACGGCCCCGCTGATGGGCCAGTACATGACCTACGCGAACGTCAAGGGCACGCTCAACGGCAAGGAGCTCGTCAACGGCAAGCCCGTCGCGAACGTCTCGGACATCAACATCGCGCACACCTTCACGGTGCCGGGTCTCGGCTTTAACATGCCGATCCCCGTCGCGCCGACCGGTGGTCACGTCGTCGTCACGGCGAGCTTCGTTGCTTCTAAGACCGGCACCTTCGTCTGGCACTGCTACGCCCCGTGCGGCAGCGGCACCAACGGCATGGCCGGCGCGATGTCAACCATGGGGTGGATGACGGGCAAGGTGACCGTCGTCGGTTAGAGCCGGCCCGAACAACGTGTTCGAGCGGGAATGCAGTACTCAACCAAGAGGAGAGATGAGATGAA